>CP050295.1:0-327941 GCA_014189435.1 Mesorhizobium loti | reverse complement strand
GTTCTCGCTGTGACTGACGCTTCCGAGGGCACCGCCGATATAAAGCGCGAGCTGAGGCGGCATGAGATCAGCAAGCCGTCACGTCCCTCCTTGACCCTATTGGATGCTCGAAAGGCCTCACTCGTGTAGACAGCCGGTGAGTGCCGTCTAGGTCAGCAAGGGATCACCTTCGATGCTCCCCTACGGGTTTTGGCCCAGATAGCGCGCTTCACGCTTGAAGATCATGCACTCAGGATATGACAGTGCATCCTTCGCATCGCGGGCGAATGAATAAGGCGACATTTCCATGATGAGGGCCGCGGCGGCATGGCCATCCGGCTCATGCCGATCATACTTCGTCGACGAAGGATAACGCCACAAGGCTTGCCTCGAGGCTACAGTGGACAGGGGTTCCACTCTGGTGGTGGCGCATCGGTTTATCCTTAGCTCCTTCGCCGGCACCACCCACACGGGCCAAGTTTTGAGGTCGAAGTGCGTTTCGACCTCGAGCCCCTTCGACTCGACGGCATCCGACCAGCCGTCGTCCGTTTTAATCGAACGGAGCTGCCTTCGGTCCGCTTCAAGCTTAATCAGTACGGCTTGGCGCGGTTGCCATTCGGCGATTCCCAGGTCGGATTTCCCGCCGGCCAGTGCAGAGCCGACGGTGGTCACATTAATAAAAAGTGCCGAGATCAGGATGTCGTTCATAACTGGCCTTTTAATCGATTGTTGCAATGACGCCCCTTCTGACACCCATAGCTGACAGGAGCCTGAAAGCCTCCGGACATTCGCGCCACGGGGGTTCAGCGTAGCGTCAGGTTCTGTCAATAAGGCAAGGATCTTGCCCTCGAACTGGAGCCGGCACACATGATACGAATACTACTCATTGAAGACGACGAGGACCTTGGCAGTGCTGTACGCGAACATACGATGGCTGATGGCCACGCGGTCGACTGGGCCAAGGACCTGTCCGAAGCGCGGGATAAAGCAAGTTTGGTCTCCTACGAGCTTGTCCTGCTCGACATTCACCTGCCAGATGGCAACGGCATCGATTACGTGCGGGAGATGAGGAAGCGGCTTGATTCGACACCGGTCATCATCGTGACAGCTCGCGATCAGGTCTCGGACAAAATCGAGGGGCTCAACGCAGGTGCCGACGACTATTTGGTCAAGACGTTCGATCTCGGCGAACTTTCCGCGCGCATTCATGCCGTGGGGCGTCGTCATGGGAAGCTCCCGGAGCCATATTGTGTCGGGACGCTGTCAATAAACTCGGCCGAGCGGCGCTGCGAGCGCGACGGGCGGGCGGTCTACCTGACTGCACGCGAATGGACAGTTTTCGACTGCCTTCTGCGCCGGCCCGCAACGGTAGTTTCGAAGGCGAAGATCGAGGACGTACTCTTTTCCTTGGGTTCGGAGATTGAGAGCAACACCGTGGAGGTTTATGTTAGCCGGCTCCGCAAGAAGATCGGCGGGGACCGAATAGCGACAGTGCGTTGCTTCGGGTACAGGTTCATGGTCACATGAAGAAGCCGCACAGCATGACGCGCAGGCTGATACTGAGGCTGGGGGGCGCAACGCTCCTGGTCTGGATTTTCGTCCCCACCATTGCTGCGCTCATGGTAAAGGACGTTATCTACGACATCTGCGACGACTATCTGGAGCAAACTGCCGAGGTCGCGGCGTCGGCGTACGTCGATGTGGCGAAGAAGAAGTTTGAAGTATCTGAGCCGCCCAGCTTCGACGATTGGATTATTCAGTTCCAAGTTCGCACGCGTGACGGGAAGGTGCTCCTCGATTTGATCGAAAATCCGCCGAAGCCATTCCCATCTGCTCCCTTGCGTGAAGGCTTTTCGACAACCGCTACTGACCGCATCTATACGAAGAAAATAGCACTCGACCTGTTTGCGCAGGCGGCCCAACCGCTCTCGGTCCGCCGTCACGAAGTCAATAAGGCCGCAGTTAAGGTCTTCGTTCCGATGATCGTCTTCCTGCCCTTTAGCGTAGCCGTGTGCTGGATGGTAATCCGGCGGTCGCTGGCGCCAATCGAAGTACTGAAACAGGAGATCGGGTTGCGCGACGGCGGCAATCTCACACTGATGGGGTCGAGCGGCCTCCCGGCAGAATTGGCCCCCATCGCGGCCTCCGTCGATCGGCTTGTCGAACGTCTACGGGCGGCCCTGGATGCCGAACGCGAGTTCGCCGCAAACTGTGCACATGAACTGCGCACGCCGATCGCAGGCTCGCTGGCTCAGCTGCAGAGGTTAGTGGCCGAAATTCCCCTGGGCTCGGCGAGAACGCGTGCGCGCGGCATCGAGAAATCGCTGTCGAGGCTTGGCCACCTTACCGAAAAACTGCTTCAACTCGCGCGGGCCGAATCGGGGATCGGCATCGCAGACCACGCGATCGATCTTGTCCGAGTGGTTCGGCTAGAAATTGATGACTTTGAGAAAAAACCGCGATTTGCCGGACGGCTAATCCTTGACGTCGACGGCTGCCCCACTTTGATGCGCAAAGTAGACGTCGATGCGTTTGCCATCATCCTTCGTAACCTGATTGAGAATGCGCTCACGCATGGAGTGCCCGATACTACGATAACAGTTTCCGTCGGAACTGATGGAACCATTGCCATTGCAAACTCGGGACCGGTGGTGCCCCCCAAGATCTTGAAGCGATAACAAAACGATTTAGGCGTGGTGCGACCTCAGCGGCGGGCTCAGGCCTTGGTCTAAACATCGCTAGTAAGGCGATCAAGGGGATAGGTGGCAGTCTTGCACTTGCGTCGCCTGCCCGTGGTCGCGAGGATGGTTTTGAGGCGATTATTCGAATCCCTCGATGACCGCAGCGACCAGGTTGGACGTAGGAAGCATTGCACGCTGCTGGCAGGCAACGAGAATGTCAACAGGGGTGGTGACCACCCGCGGCGGGCGCGCGCCCCAGAGGAAGTCAGCTGTCGCGCGGCACACCACATCCAATCTATGCGCGGAACAAGCATACGCGGCTCGCAGAAGCTTGAGGCGATTACGCCTGCACTCATGAGTCGTATTTCGTAAGCGGTCAGCCGATAACGTCAGGCCTAAAGTTCCAAGGCATGAGCATTTGGACAGATCGATTTACCGCGGTTTTTGAACGGCAAGGCGGACAAACCGGCGCGGTTGGCCGAATCTGACTTTATGACAAGGTTTTCGCCCCTTGCCTGGGTAGATGGCTGATTGATTTCGGCGTTGCGTCGGCGGTTTTCGCCGCATTCGCCCGTTATGCGGACGCAGTTCGCCCCTCGTGCCACACGAAGCGGGTGAGATTGTAGGCAAGGTTGGCCATGCCGATCTTCGTCCTGGCGCGGGCGATGCCGATGGTGCGCACGAACAGGCCCATCCTGGATTTCTGCTGCGCGAAGACGTGTTCGACGAATGCGCGGGTTCGATCTCCGCCCATTGGCCCGCGACGTCGCCTCGCTCATCTGCCGACCCTTCGGTTTCTTCTGGTGGATGTCAGAGACGTAAGCCGTTCTTCTCCAGCCACTCCTCGTTCTTTTTCGAGCGATAGGCCGTGTCGGCCCAGACAGTCGAACCGGTGTTGGCGCGGTTGAGGACATTGCGAAGCTGCGCGCCGTCATAGGCCGCCGCGCTCGTGACGTTCCAGCCGCGGATGAAGCCATGCCGACGATCGATCGCGGCGTGGTTCTTGTAGCCGAATGCGGGAATGGCGATGTCGCGCTGCTGCACCTTTCCATCCTCGGCCATCTTGGCCTTCGAGAACTTCACCGTCCAACGCGCGTCCCGGTCCTTCTGGCGCAGCTTGGCGGGCTTGTCTTTCCACTCGTCCGGAACCTTGCCCGCCTTGATGTCAGTCTTCTCGGCGTCGGTGTTGCGCTGCTTGGGCGCCGCCACGATGGTGGCATCGACGATCTGCCCCCCCATCGCCAGGTAGCCGGCCTTGCCGAGGTGCTTGTCGAAACGGGCGAACAGGTTATCCACCGCGCCGGCATGTGTGAGATGCTCCCGGAACAGCCAGATCGTCTTGGCGTCCGGCACCCTGTCTCCGAGACCCAGCCCGAGGAAGCGCATGAAGGATAGTCGGTCCTGGATCTGGAACTCGGCCTGGTCGTCAGACAGGCCGTAGAGCGCCTGCAGAACCATGATCTTGAACATCATCACCGGATCGTAAGGCGGCCGACCACCCTTCGCGCCATCGGAACGCTTCAGCGCCTTGCCGAGCGGCTTGCGGAAAACCTCCCACGGCACTACCGAGTTTAGCTTTTCCAGCGGATCGCCGGCCTCGCTCAGCCGCACATATCGCTCGTCAATGTCCCAGAAACCAGCCTGTCCCCGCATCCACTGCCTCCGCGCAAATCAACGCGCCGAGTGAATCAAAATCCGGTTCAAAAGGCGAGGTATTTCGAACTGTCCATTTCGATTTCGGATGCCGGCCAGCCTTGAGCGATGCGGGTCAAGGTCTGCGAGAGCCAGTCGAGCGGATCGACGCTGTTCATTTTGCAGGTTTGCAAGCAAGGTGGCTACCGTCGCCCAGGTTCGTCCACCGCCGTGGCTGCCGGCGAATAGACTATTCTTTCGCGTGATCGTCATCTCGCAGACATTCTGCCCATGTCGGGCGCGAGGTTGTCGTTTGGTATCGATGGCATCCGTATTTCGAGCGGACCGTTCGATGCGAGTATACCGAGGAGCGGGCGAACGGCAGAGTCGCGCACATTGTCGTGCGCCATGGCGAAGTCATTGTCGTTCCCACATGGATGTTGGATCGCGACGTTTGTGAAGCGTTCACCTTGGGCAGCCCTCGGGTGACCGTGGATGCGCTGACTGACCTTCACAACCTCTTGATCCATCGGGGATTTCGTAATGGCCTTGCGAGCGGTTTGAACGCTAAGGAGGTTATCGATGAAGACATTGCCCCCGCCAAGCCGGCTGCCAGCACTACGGCAGTTGATCATGCCACTCGACTCCCGAGCCCTGGACGGGCTGACGAGAGCGCAACGCGCGGTCGCGGTCGCGAGCCTCGCCAAGCTGCTGATGGCGGCTGCAGGTGTCGCGGAGAAGGAGATGACCGATGACGGGCGGTAATCTTCTTCCCATGGCACTCCTGAAGCGCAAGGCCGTCGTCTACGTCAGACAGTCGACGGCCCAACAGGTTCATGCAAACCTTGAGAGTCAACGCCGGCAATATGATCTGGTCGACGTTGCGCGGCGTTGGGGGTTCCACAATGTCGAGGTGATCGACGAGGATCTGGGCCGCAGCGCGAGCGGCGCCGTCGAGCGCCCGGGTTTCGAGCGGCTCGTCGACGATCTGTGCACCGGTCATGTCGGCGCAGTATTGTGTCTTGAGGCCTCTCGGTTGTCGCGCAATGGTCCGGACTGGCACAGGCTGCTTGAGCTTTGCGGTCAGGTCGATGCGCGCGTGATCGATATCGATGGCATTTACGATCTATCATGTTGATACCCTTATTCGGTAGCAGGTGGGTTAAAGTCGAGGTGTTGCCGCACGCCGGATTTGAGCTCTTGTATTGCTGCGATTGTTGCTGCGGCATCTGGAAACAGAACGCGTTTGTGAGTGGCGTTTTGGTGGATACTGATCACGCCATTGCGGATTCGATGCCGGATCCAGGAGCGAGAAACGTCCGCTGCCATCACTAGTTCAGACACCTTTAGAAACTGAGGCCACGCACGATCACCGTCGCGCAAACTCTGGTGCCTTTCAGGCTACTGTCAGCTAACTCTGCCAGAAGGTCGTTGTTGGGCCAACCAGTCAGGAGATCTTATGAACTAGGAGACCTTAATCAACATCGTCCGACGGGCGCGATCGCCAAATGGCAAACGACGCCGGATCATCCGCAAACACGTTATGAAACAAGAGAAAGAGTACGATGACCCTCTCATCAAAAGATATCGCCCTGGGCTCCCCGAAGCGGCCGACGAAATTTCGGTCCGCCTGGCTGCGCACCCTACTTGCTGGCACTGCGGCTAGCCTGATGACGACCGTTCCGGCCCCGGCCGACACTTACCGAGGCGATCCGGCCGACGCTTCCCTGTTGATATGTCAAATTTGGGATCATGGGGAGTGCACGTATTGGTGGTACCAGCCGGTTGATCCGGCTGAGTAAGACCTATCGAGATTGCTGCGGGTCCTGATTTGACCCGCAGCAACCCGGTCGGGCCGCAGCTGAAGATCAATGCGCGGCGACGCTGCCGACGGGCGCGGGCCCGGCGCTAGCCACGCGGCCCGCGATCTTCTGTCGTGAATTTTTGCTCATGCCGCCGGCGAGCACCGGCATGCCCCAGTGACGGGGACTGATGGGGTTGTCTTGTCTTATGACTTTCCAAGCCGTTTGGTCCAGTAAGAGATGCCCGATCCGGGGTGGCTACTCCGGATCGGGCGGGAGGGGATGGATCGAAGTTGTCTAGGTCGTTGAGGACCGTCGATTAGTGTGATCACCCCTTTCTTTTCCATCAGGCCTGAACGGAAACCGGGGCTTTGGGCCCGGATGACAAGAATAGGATAGCGGAAAAGATGAGTTACACCCTACCACAAACCATCGGCATCGATATCTCAAAAGCAACACTCGATGCTCATGCCTATCCTGCAGGCAGCAACCAGCAGTTTGCCAATACTGCCAGTGGCCATAAAGCCTTAATTGCATGGCTGGGACAATGGTCAGTCGAGCGCGTGGCATATGAGGCGACTGGTGCTTACCACCGGGAACTCGAGCAAGCTCTGGCTGATCTGCCTTGCGTCAAGCCCGACTTGAACAGTTGGAGGTGAACGGATGGCGAACGCTGTGTAACCGGGGCAGATTACCGGGCAGTCAGGCTTGAGCGGCTTGCCTAACGAGATCCGGGAGCGGCGGAATCGACTCTTGTGTTGGTATGCCGAGGCGGTCGCCGAGATAGCGGAAGAATGAGACGTCGAGCTTGATGCAGGTCTTCATCAGGCCGAGCAGGACGTCGCGGGCGTTCTTGCCTGCCTCGCTGACGGTTCCGCCGGAGATCTTGCGCTTGGTGACGAAGGTGCGGATGTCGTTTTCCGAACCATTGGTGTGGAGCGGGATCTCGGGACGATCGAGAACGCGCAGGAGTTCATGCTTGCGGCGATGCAGCCTGGCAAGAAGCCGGTCGAGCATGACGTAGCCGGTTCGTCGTTTGAACAGGCGCTCGAAGCGGGCGCGCAGGGCCGCCGCGTGGCGCGGACAAGGAGCACGCTGGTAGCTCTTGAGGTCGCGATAGAACCACCAGATCAACTGGCGCATGATGTCGACGGCCTGACGTTGATCCGGGGTCACGGGTATCAATTTGTGGACGAGCCGCTCGGCGTGGACCCAGCACAGAGCATGGTCGCCGATGCGGAACTGGCCGGCATCATCGGACACGACCACGGTATCGCCAAGAAAGCCGTGGTGGCGGATCGCTCCCCACATCGCCCCTTCGGTGGCGATCCTGACTGGGTTGGGCTCAACCGCGAGCTGGTCGAGGCCGAGTGCGGCCAGATGCGCCTGCCATGCGGCGCTGTCGGCAAATGCCTTGTGCGGCGCAGCCGCCAGCCGCGCGATCACCGGACCGGCGAGGTTGCGGCCGCGCATATAGGCCAGGGCCTCTTCATTGATGAAGTAATCGCTGTGCCCGGCACGCAGCGTCGCCAGGAACGCCTCCCGTGACTTCGATCGCCCGGTGCGGAACGCGGTGAAGCGGCGATCGCCGATCTGGGTGGTGTAGCCGTCCTGGTGGGCGTGGCGCGCCGACGTATCATCGACGGTGATCCAGGGCGCCGTAGCCAGCCCGGCGCGCAGCACGTCACGGTCCTCCGCCGCGAAGGCCTCCAGGCCCTCCGAAATCAGCCGCACCACCTGGCGCTTCGAAATGTCGACCCCGATCCCGGTCAACAACGCCGTCAACCGCTCCGTCGTCACCTGGCCTTGAATGTGACAGGCCAGAATGAAGCGGCGCAGGTTCGCGCCCCAGCCGCCGATGATCCCCGCCGGCAAGGGCGCCACCATCGTTTCGCCGGTCGGTGTCACCCAGCGCTCGCGGCGATAGCGCACCACCTCGGCCGACAACGCCAGATCGCGCACCAGGATCGTCTCATACCCCTTGAAGCGAGAGCCCGCAGGAGCGCTCACCGCAACCGTCACCTCGCGGCTCACGCGACCGCCGTCGCGCTTGGCGCCGCGCCGGCGGCGCTTGCCCTTGCCAGATGTCGGCTGCGTCGCCTTCTCCATGCCCGATGGCTTGGTCGGCTTGACCGGGGGACGCGGCGGCAGGTCCTTCAGCCGGGCGATCTCATCCTTCAGGGTCTGGTTCTCGGCGCGTAGCGCCTGGTTCTCGATCTCAAGGCTCTCGACCCGGCCTTGAAGACCGCGCACTTCGCCGATCAGCGCAGAAACCAGCCCGCGGAGTTCCGCGAGCGACAGGCCTTCAAGCGAATCAGTCGGTGGTAGCGTCACGCAAACGGTGAATCACGAAAGCACGCGCCTGCAAACCCCCACCGCCCGGTAATCTGCCCCGGTTACGAACGCTGTCCGTTAAGCTATTGAATTCACTCGCCTTGAGTTTTCGGCGCGAAAATGTGTGGTAACAACATTTGATCTGCTAGCCGTATGTTGTATGGATTTTATGGCATTTATTCGCTAACAACGCTGGCATGTTTGTCGTTGAGAGAGTCGCGCGCGGCCACCGCTATCTTTACCTCGTGGAAAGTGTCCGCGACGGCAAAACCGTTCGCCAGCGCACGATAAAGGCGCTGGGCCGCAAGGATGCGCTGGTTGCCAGCGGCGAACTTGACAGATTGGCGGCCTCGATTGCGCGCCATGGCGAACGCAGCCTCATCCTGTCCGACATTGACGCGGGGCGAATTGCCTCTCGCCGCATCGGCGGTCCGCTGTTGTTCGGGCGGCTGTGGCAGCGGCTCGGGATCGGCGATGTGCTGGAAGAGGTGGCCCGCGGCCACCGCTATCTCTACCTCGTGGAAAGTGTCCGCGACGGCAAAACCGTTCTGCTGGAAGGGCGCCAGTTCGGCTTTGCGGTGGAACGGGCGGTGTTCGTTGGCACGCTGCATCGGCTGTTCGTCTCGGGCTCGGACCGCGACTGCGCGAACTGGATGGCCGATTATGGTATCGAGGGCGCCGAGGGTCTGGCGCTCCATCACTTTTACCGGGCCATGGCGTGGCTGGGCGAGGAACTCGGCGAAAAGGCGCAAGGCGCGCTGGTGGGGCGCTGCGTGAAAGACGTGATCGAGGAAAAGCTCTTCGCGCGCCGGCAGGACCTGTTCACCGACCTCAGCCTTGTATTCATGGACACCACCTCGTTGTCCTTCTACGGCGCGGGCGGCGAGACGCTGGGCAAGCGCGGGCATTCCAAGGACTTCCGCCCCGATCTGGCGCAAATGATCCTGGCGCTGGTCGTTGATGCCGAGGGCCGGCCGATCTGCACCGAGATGGTGCCCGGCAACACCGCTGACGTGACCGTCCTGTTGCCGGTGGTCGATCGGCTGCGAACGCGCTTCGGCGTCACACGCGCCTGCGTTGTCGCCGATCGCGGCATGATCAGCGCCGATACCATCGCCGCGCTCGAAAAGCTGGCATGGAATACATTCTGGGGGCCCGCGAACGCTCGAGCAGCGTGATCCACAACGTCGTGCTCAATGACGCGGCACCGATGGTTCCGCTCATTCTCGAGCGCCAGCGCGGTGAAACTCAGTTGTGGGTCAAAGAGGTCAAGGTCGGTAAAGACCGCTATATCGTCAGCCGCAATGACGCCGAGGCCGAGAAGGACAAGGCCGACCGCCAGGCGATCATCGCCGGCCTCGAGGCACAGCTCAAGAAGGGCGACAAGGCACTGGTCGGCAACTCGGCCTACCGGCGTTACCTCAAGGCCAGCGGCAAGAACTTCAAGATCGATGTCGGCAAGCTTGCCGAGGAAGCCCGCTACGACGGCATCACCGTGGTGCGGACCAACGCGAAGGTGACCCCGCTCCAGGCCGTGCTGCGGTATCGCGATTTGCTCGAGGTCGAGAGCCTGTTCCGCGCCGCCAAGGCAACCTTCAATACCCGGCCGATCTTCCACCAATCCGATGCCGCCATCCGCGGGCATGTGTTTTGCTCGTTCCTGGGGCTCGTACTCAGCAAGGAACTGTACCGCCTCTGCCGGGCCAAAGGCCTGACGCCCGAATGGCAGCCGCTTCTACGCGATCTCGACCGCCTCCAGGAAGCCACCATCGAAAAGGATGGTCGCATCGTCACCACCAGAACCCACGTTACGGGCCAAGTGGGCAACGTCTTCAAGGCATCTGGCATCGCTCTGCCACACAACCTCGACGAACAACTCGCCTGAGATCATCCCCAAAATGTAGTGGTAACACGCGCCGGCGCGCGCCTAACGTGCTGATATAATTACATATTCTTACAGGCGGTGTTTAAGTGGGGTCAAGCTCAATCCCGCTCGTGCGCGGCGCTTTGCCCAAGCAGCTGGAACCCTGGCCAAGACCGACCGGATCGATGCAGTGATGCTGGCCCGCATGGCTAGCACAATGCAGCCACCCGTGCGCCCGGCTATAAACCCCGAACAGGCAAGGTTGGCCGAACTGATCAGCGCCCGCGATGGTCTGATGCGCGACAGAACCGCGCTTAAAAACCAGGAGAAAAACCTGACGATTCCGCTTCTAAAGCGTCAGCACAAGCAACGCCTCAATCAGATCGATCAGCATATAACCGCTCTCGATGCCGAGCTCGCAACACGCATTGCGGCCGATCCCCAGCTTGCCCGTCGGCATAAAATTATCTCCAGCATAGCTGGCCTCGGCCCACGCACTGCCAACCAGTTGGTCGCCACTATGCCAGAGCTCGGATCACTTGATAACAAACAGGCCGCATCCCTGGCAGGACTCGCTCCCGTCGCCCGCCAATCAGGACAGTGGAAAGGCAGAAGCTTCATCCAGGGTGGAAGGGCCAACGTTAGACGCGCACTCTACATGCCCGCTCTCGTCGCTGCCCGCTTTAACCCCGACCTCAGGGAAAAATATCAGCACCTCATTGCATCGGGCAAGCCCGCCAAAGTCGCCATCGTCGCGGTTATGCGCAAGCTTCTCGTCACCGCCAATGCGCTCGTCAAAGCCGATCGCATGTGGGTCGGCGTTGGTGCATGGGTCCGGACTTGAGCGGATGTCGATCTTTGAAGCGGCAGACTATGCCGTGGCCGCCTTGCGGCGGGCTGATTTCGGGCGTGCGCAGGCAAGCATGCGGTTGAGGACGGCGCAGCCGATGGCGACTTCGGTCTGCTGAACGGGAAGCGACCGTGCCCGCAAACGCCGCCCAATGGTGGACTTGTATCGCCCTATGGCGGTCTCGACCAGCGAGCGTTTGCCATAACCGTTGGAGACCTGCCATTTCATCCGGCCGTCTCTGCCGATTGCGGCGATATGCTGGTCCCTTTGGCCGGCAGGTCTATCGTCGAATGGTTCGACCGCGTTGACGCGAGGCGGAATGACGATTGCGGCGGCAGCGCTGTGATCGATGACTGCGTCGTAAGTCGGTTTTCCGTCATAGGCGCCGTCAGCAGTAAACTGTCCGATCGGACCGCCAATCTGGTCGAGCAGTGGCTCAACTTGAGACACATCGCCAGTGTCCTGATCAGTCAGGGTATGGGCAATGATCTCGCCGCTGTCGGCATCCAGTGCCAGATGCAGCTTGCGCCAACTGCGACGGGATCTGGCGCCGTGCTTCTCCTCCAGCCACTGACCCGCGCCGTAGACCTGCAGGCCGGTGCTGTCGACAAGAACATGCACTGGTCCCTCCGGCGCAACCCGGCGATCATGCCGTTTGTTGGGCGATTGCCATGTCCGCGCCCGACGGCTCAGGGTGGTATGATCGGGGACAGCGAGCGCCAGCCCCATCAGTTGCAGCACCGATTCCAGCAAGCCTTCTGCCTGGCGCAGCCGCAGGCCAAACACAAGGCCCAGCGTCAAGGTGGTCTCGATCGCCAGATCAGAATAGCGGTGCTGGCCGCCACGTGTCTTGCGTCTTGGCGCTTGCCACCTGGACAGGGCTTCCGGTGTCACCCACAGGGTCAAACTGCCGCGATGACGAAGTCCTGCCTCATATTCTGGCCAGTTCGTCACCCTGAACTTCATCTTCTCAATATGATGGCGGCGGCGGGTATTGTGTTTGAAAGGCATGGCTACGCTACAAAGGCTATTGCGGTGACCGCTTGCCTAAACCCACACCAATAAACGATCCGTGCACCATGTGTAGACGCCCGTTTGGCAAGAGGAATCTTTAGTTGGCATTGCGCGTTGTCGGGTGCTGACATGTGTCCGGCCTGTGTTGCGGCTTTCACACATGCCGCGGGCCCTTATGGTGTTCGCAGGTCAGGTCCAAATCAACGCCGCGTGCTCTTGAGACACTTTGGTGGACACTGGTTTTCCTGATCCCGTCTCACGACCGTTGCGCCATACTTCCGATGACCTCTCTCGCTGCGACGTCCCCTCGGTTACGTTGGCTTTAGACCGCAGCAACCGGAGCTCTGTATATTCCTCCCTTGGCCATGATAGCCCAGATCATTCGCGCCATCTTGTTGGCAAGCGCCACCCTCACCAGCATCGGTGGTTTATGCGCCAGCATCTTGGCCAGCCACGTGCCTGGTGTTGCACCCTTGCGGGCGCGCCACACAAGCTCGCTATTGGCCCCTATGATCAGGAGCCGCCGCAGAGATCGATCCCCCATCTTCGTCGTGGAGCCGAGACGCTGTTTGCCGCCTGTCGAATGTTGTCGCGGCACAAGCCCAAGCCATGCGGCGAAGTCCCGCCCACGTTTGAAGGTTTCAGGCGATGGCGCCAGAGCCACCAGTGCGGTGGCAATCAATGGGCCAATTCCGGGAACTGTCATCAACCGGCGTGCGGTCTCATCTTCACGAGCCCGGCGCACAATCTGTGCATCCAGCACGCGAATCTGATCATTCAGTTGGGACAAGCTTGCTGTCAGAAACCGCAGAGCAGTCCGCGCAGTTTCTGGAAGAGCCGTTTGCGGATCCTCAATCATCGCAATCAGTTTCGAAGCGAAGCTTAAACCCTGCGGCACGACTTCACCAAATTCCGCAAGGTGGCCGCGCAGCGCATTGATGGTCTGCGTGCGCTGCCGGATCAGCAGATCGCGGGTGCGCAACACCACTGCTGCGGCTTGTCTTTCTTCGCTCTTCACGGCAACAAAGCGCATCGTTGGTCGTTGCGCCGCCTCGCAGATCGCCTCAGCATCAGCCATGTCGTTCTTCTGCCGCTTCAAAAAGGGCTTCACGTAGGCCGGTGGGATCATACGGACTTCGTGTCCCAAATGCCCTATCTCACGCGCCCAGAAATGCGAGCTTCCGCAGGCTTCCATCGCAACCAGGCACCGTGGCAGGCCACCAAAGAATTTCAAAACCCGCCCGCGCCGCAATTGCTTGCGAAACACAACAGCACCTGTTTCGTCAGCCCCGTGGACCTGAAACACGTTCTTGGCTAAATCCAAACCGATCGTACGAACTTCGCTCATGATGCCCATCTCCAATGGTGGTTTAAACAACTCCACTTTGCCACACACTGCGGTCGTCGCGGGCGTCTACACCATCAACGCCCCTCAGAACGCAAAGCGCTTTTTTCCTGGCTTACTTCACCGTCCCGCACCGACGAAAAACGGCGCCGCGCCACGCCCGCTCCGCGTAATGCGGAAGCTAAAAGTCGTAGTTGCCCAACGGGGGCGCGCGCGGACCTGCCGCCTGGAGTGTCATCGGAGTGGCGTGCGAAGCGGCTGGAAGATGCTTCATCGGCCTGCAATAGATTTCTTGCTGCGACCGCCTGTTTAAGGGCCAAAATTTGGGTGGCAGTACCTTGCCCGGCAATATTGGCGGGATTGATGAACTCTTCCGCTTCCAAATCCTTGAGAACGGATTGGGTGCTCCCTATAGCCGATATCTGTGACGGTGATGGCAAATGAGGCTGGAAGGCTGATGACAAAATCCCTTCATCACTAGAAGACTCTCCCGCTTCTCCGGAATAAGCTGGCGCTGGGAAATATGCATTTTGCTTCAAGCTGACGGGATTCATGATTAGATAACCTCGCTAGGTTCTTCCCGTGGTTGAGTTAGGCGCTGCCCGGTTATGGCGGGCACGTTCGACTTCGTAGCACCGCACCTCCGATCTAGCCGAATGTTCAGCCGATTTTCTGCACTACTCCCTTCAGAGCGTTGTAAATCATCCCGATCACGCTTGATTCCAAAGCTAGACTCAGGGCCCATTGCTGACCGGTGGATTGAACTTTAAGTAGATCTGACGCGTTATCCGGATCCATAGATGTCATGAGGCTGCTAAAATTCCTTTCTGCTGAAACAGTGGCACTGCCGATGTTGCTAGTGATGCTGCTGGCGTTAAGGTTAGGGCCAGAAATGCGCGACATAATTATCTCCAACCTAAGGGTAGTTCCTTATCACGATACTCACTCCAAATCGAGTTGATGATCTCTGTGGCCGCATCTATCGCGTCCAGCATGACCGCCAAGACCTCGAATTCCTGCCTCGAAACGCCAACATCCATTTCACGTTTCAACGATTGCCGGCAGGTATCGAATTCCCTCTCTAGGGCAGATCTTTTTGCACCGTCGAAATCCCTTAGCAACTGCCTCTGCAATTCAAACATGGCCATGACGTCGCTCATCCTTTTTCCTCGACTATCCATCTCGGCTTGCTCGGGTAAGAAACATGCACCTCATCGGCGCCGATGCGCACAAAAATTCCGCCTCGATCTATGTCAACGATCTGGCCCAAGCTCTCGAGACTGTCTCCGACCTTCAGGCGCGTTCCATTCTCAACAACGATGAACGGCGTTCGGCCGAGGTATACACCTCTCGGCGCCGGCAATATGACCGGCGTGAACTGCGTCTCAAGCGGAATGTAGGGTGCGAACTTCTCCTGAAAGCGAGAAGCGACCTTCTGCCACGCTTCAAAAGCAATCGGAGTCAGAGTCCCTGAAACGAGCACGCCGTCTGCCTTGGTTAAGATGTGAATGGAGCGACGCAGTTGGTCCGTTATCGCGGTCTCTAGAAAAACGCGAGCTCGGTCGGGTGTCACGATCGCGTTTTCAACTTCACTTAGCCCTGGAATATCCTGCTGCAGGCGGTGAAGTGCCGCTTGGACCTTCGCATCGCTAGGTCCATATCCTGTTATCGTGATCTCTCCGGGGCCGATCACCCGCACGCTGCCCTCGATTCCGAAGCTGCTTATGACCGTCGTTACGAGATCGATGATCTGCGAATCCGACAGAGTGGTCGGCCGTTTGGATAACACTTCCGCCTCAAGGCCGGCCGTGCTCAGGGCGGCTCTCAGCTTGGCATCGTCTCCAGGTCGTAGGTCTCCTTCAATGACCAGTTTGTCATCAACGGAGGTGATGTTGACGTTGTGAGCGATGTTTAAGTCGCGAATGATGTCTCGCACCATCATCAGCGGGTCATTGGCCGGAGAGGCTTCCGAGGCGGAGGGGGGAACTCGCCCTATGGCAGCCCAAAACACGACGAACGGCATAATCAGGAGAGTGCAAACTACCGCCCCGAGCCGTAATTGTCGCGGTATCACGCCTACCATGACATGCATCTGTCGGCCCATCGAGGCCGACGCCAGTTCGGGAGGGGCCGAAAGTTGCGCGGAAGTGCCCGGCACCAGGCCTCCCATGGCGTCCGCCTGGGGAAAGCTGCTCCCGGCCGGACCAATCCCAAAAATCGTCCGCCCGACCTGAACCGGTGTCAGCGCATTGAGCACCGTCCAGTCGCCCACTGGAAGGTCTTTGGTCCCGACGCGCACACCCGGTGCCAGGGCAACTACGTGGATGCGTCCGGCCTCGACAGTAATGCGGAGATGTGTGGCAGCCAGTTCCGGATCAGCGAAGGTGAGGTCATCGGTGTCACTGGCACCGATTAGCCAGACGCCTTCCTCGAGCGGGGTCTCTGCACCCCGGTTGGGACCGGCCAGCACACGCAGGGTCAGCTTGGCATCATCGCCAGCCAGAGTCACTTCTTCCATAGTATTTCTCACGACAGCGATATCCTTGCCAACGGCTGTACGGAGATATCGGGCGTAAGTTCCTGATAGGAGAGCACGGGTAGCTCGTAGAGATCGACTTCAATAATCTTGCGCATGAATCGGCGGATATCGATAGAGGTCAGCAGCACAGGCTTGTGCGGCTGCTGGCCGACATTGCCTATCGCATCCCGCACCTTATCGACGATTTGCCGTGTGGTGCGAGGGTCGAGGGCGAGATAACTGCCCGCGGAAGTCTGCCGAATGGCATTGCGCACCGTGTCTTCCACTTCCGGCGAAAGTATGTAGGCCGGCAACAGGGTCCTGCCGACAGAATGCCGAAAACAGATTTGCCTTTTCAATGCACAGCGCACATGCTCCGTGAGCAGAACTGTGTCTTTTTCCTTCTGTCCCCATTCGACCAGCGCGGTGAGGATAGTGCGCATGTTGCGCAGCGAAACCTCCTCGGAAACCAGTCGCTTCAAGATCTCAGAAATCGTCTGCAGAGAAATGGTCCGCAGCACCTCTTTTACGAGTTCCGGAAAAGATCTTTCCACCTGATTCAGCAGATTTTTTGTTTCCTGGATTCCGACAAACTCATCTGCTTGCCGACGCAGGACATGGCCAATGTGGTAGCTGAGGATCTGAACCGGTTCCAAAAATGGGATGCTGGCGGCTTGCAACGACTCGCGATGTGCCATCTCCACCCAAGTGGTCTCGATCTGAGGCAGGAATGGCTTATCGAGCAGATACGGAATGCCCACGATTTCAAGGTTCTCGGGGATATCACGAGCCAGGAGGTGATGCGCCCGTAATAATCCTTCGCCACATGGAATTTCATTTACCATGATCGTGTAAGCGCCATCCTTGTTGCTGTCGCTGACACGCAGATTAATGCCTGGAAAGGGAACGCCAAGATCGAGAAGAAGCGCCTGCCGCACAGCGGCCAACTCCTTGTCCAGCCAGTCTGGCCGGAAGATGGTCTGAACGTCTCGACTAATGTCGAGCATCAGAGGAACCGTTAGCGTGATTGCATTGCCGCCTTCGCCGCTCCGTACAGCCGGCCCGTCCGACGCCGACACGGGTGCCCTGATGCCTGCGACAGAGTAGGAACTCGACGGCGCTGAAAGCGACCGCCTGCGCTGCAACAACCAGCCACCGCCTCCAGCCAATACTGCCAATATCACGAAAATTGCCAAAGGAAAGCCAGGTACCAAGGAGAACAGAAGTAGGATGAAGGATCCTGCGATCAGGGCACGTGGCTGGGCTGTGATCTCGTCCCCAATCTCACTGCCTAGATCTGAGCCCGTATCCTTGTCGCTTATCCTCGTGACTATAAAGCCTGCCGTGATTGAGGTGAAGAGAGCCGGGATCTGACCGACGAGCCCGTCGCCGATGGTCAGGATGGTGTAAATCTCGAGCGCTTTGTACAGGCTCATGCCCTTTTGCAGAGCACCAACCGCTATGCCGCCAATGATGTTCACGACGATGCTTATCAAGCCTGCGATTGCGTCACCTTTGATGAACTTCATGGCACCGTCCATGGCGGCATACAACTGGCTTTCGCGCTCGATGGCGATGCGGCGCCGACGGGCTTCCTGAATATTGATGGCGCCTGCACGCAGGTCGCCATCGATGCTCATCTGCTTGCCCGGCATCGCATCCAGCGAGAAGCGTGCGGCGACTTCAGCCACGCGCTCGGACCCCTTCGTGACGACTACGAACTGCACGATGGTGATGATCAAGAAAGTAACTGCGCCCACCACGAGATTCCCGGCCACCACGAAATCGCCGAAAGCCTTGATGATCTGACCAGCGTCTGCGTGCAGTAAGATCATGCGTGTCGCAGCGATGCCGAGGGACAACCGAAAGAGCGTTGTCAGCAAAAGCACCGAGGGGAAGGAGACGAACGCGAGGGGCGACTTAATATAGACCGCGACCATCAGCAGCAGCGCGGAGACCCCAAGATTGATAGCCTGCAGCACATCCATCAGAACCGCCGGCAGTGGAATGATCATCATAAAGATGATCGCAACTAGTAGCCCCGCCAGAATAATGTCGTTTCGGCCAGTAGCAACTGCCAGGACCTTGTTGAGAAAATTCACGCTATCCTTCCGAGCGACGCATCCGGCTCAGCCGCCTGTGTCAGCAGGACTGTGACCATTCGCTGACATGCTCTCGCCTCCGATTTGAGGCCGAGTTTCCAATAGGCCTTGACCCGCACCTGCAATATCCGGAATCGCTCCTCATCATTCAGCGCGTGAACCAGAAGCCGGCCAGCCTCGGCTGCGGCCTCCTCGCAGTCTCCCGCTCGCAGCAATGCCAGACAGCGTGCATGTCGTGCCCAGCCCCATCCCGAGTCAACATGATCGAGGGCGAGCAGAAGCTTGGATGCATCGTGAAGAAAGCCAAACTTAATGTAGAGATACGCTAGCACCGATAGCGCATCGCGCTTGTCGGGACTGATAAACGGCTCAGTCATCGGGTCTATCCTCGCATCAAAGCACGGCAAGCGTCGTCGAAAAGGAAACGGTCGAACTGCGCCCGATCGAGTACCGAGAGCGCGTCCCGGAGCAGGGCACGATCTGGGTCTCCAGTTTGCGCAGCCAAATCAGCCAGCGATGCATGTGCGGCTTTGAGGGTCACGGCGTATGTCGGCGGCTCAAGGATTCCGGGATTAGCGATCGGAGGCGCGAAGGCGGCCATCATCAGGTCATCCACGGTGGGAGCGACGTATAGCAGATCGAATTGCAAAGCCGACCGAGCATCGACTATCAGGCCTGTTCGCCGCAGTTCCGCCGATCCAGAGACGGTTGGAGCAGAATTCAAGCTACCGGAATCGATCCTAATCATATGTCACCGCGCCGCGGCATCAATTTCGTCGACGAGCCGTACGAGAACCTGCGCCGCGGTTTCTAGAGTTGGAAGATCAGCGCGGTTCTCAGCCATGCTGATGAGCAGGACCAGCAGCGCCTTGCCATAAAAGGCGACGTTCACAATGTGCGGCAGCGTACGATCCGGGTGTACCGCTTTGAGAGCTGCCGCGGCGATCCCCTTGCGGTGAAGCGGCATGGCGCGTGTTAAGTACATTACGACAGAGCCATCGCGACACTCCATGTGGAGATCGCCGGAACGTTCAAAACGCAGCGTTAATGGCGGCGGCTGAGGTGGAAGTCCCATCGACGAGCAAAACGCTTGAATAGAAGCCTGGGCGCTCATGCACTCTCTTCCCGTTCAATGCGAATGTCCATCGCTTCCTCTACTGCCCGCAACGTCGTTTTTCTTGCCTCCAAATCGCGGTAGACTCCGACCGGAATCATCGCGAGAAGATCTCGACATTCGCGCAGTACGGCAATCTGCAGATCAAGGGGAACGGGAGGGATTCCTAACCGTTCAGGAATGGGAATGATCTTCGACGGACCAGGAACGGTATTCTCCACCAGCGGCAATAATTGCCGCATCACGCCGGTAGCGGTGATGTCGATGGTATCTGGCCGCCGCCGTATCCGTTCTACCATCTTTTGGCAGCACTCGTGCACGGTATCCAGCACGCGCAGCGCCGATAATCCGCTGAGGATCTCCCATAGCCGAGCAGGCTCGACCGACGGCCCAGCCGAAGCGATGTCCTCGCCGAGCGCACGCGTAAGAAAAGCGACATGCCGTGCAAAGCCCTCGACTCCAAACTTACTGAGAATCTCCCTATAAAGCCGGAGCGGTCCTGGATCGCCGGAGACCGTGGCCCGATACAAATCACGCAGCTCTGCAGCGAGCCTCTGATCACCCGCCGCTACTTCAGACGCTGCCACGGAAACATTGAGGCCGGCACGAATAGCCACCCCCTGCTTGGCCATGAGTTGGGCCTTGGCCCCATCCGTCCGTACGGCAAGCTGGTCGAGGCCCTCGCGTCGCAACTCTCGTGCCGCCAGATCGAGTGCCGCATAGGCATAAGAGGGGTCAGCGAACCGCTGGCGAACTTTTCGGAGTATGTCCTGCAAGGCAGGATCGTCGCTGCGGATATCGCGCAACAGCCCCGGCAACTCGGTATGATCGAAATACGGGAGACGTTCGAAATAGGCATCAATGTCATGGACCGCGCTGAGCGACGCCGCTATGCGCCCCTCCGAGATTTTGCGCTCAGTTAGCGCCTTTGACTCGATCGCCTCGGAAAAACCGAAAGTGCGTTCTTCCCTTGCCTGTTCCAAGAGGGTCGCGTGTGTAGGCCCCGCCAGGCGAACAGCTTCACCGCGCCATGAGCCCACCTGGACCGGGATCGGCTCGATCGCCATCCGATCAGGGCAAAGGCGTGAAGGGGCCGTTTCGAATACTGTCCAATCAGACATCACTTCGGCTCCGCGCGGTCTTACGGCGGATCGCTTGGGCGTCCCGCCAACCTCTATACTTCTGGGTCCCGGCGGCAGTGCACTGCAAATTGCCGAGGTACGGGCTTGCTCGCTGGCCGACTTGCCGTTCCGTGGCTGGGTGGTGCAAGGCTGGGTGGATCCGCATGTTCCCCACCATTTAAGGCTCCGTGCTCGCTCCTGTCGAAGCTACGTCTGGGCAGCGCACATCGAAGCGAACTGTGCCAGTGGGCTGCGCTCATTCCCTTTTCGGCGCGCCAAAGATATCAGTCCATATCTACTATAACGTCATGACATGCATAACAAATATTAAGCCGTTATGAGCACATACAAAATGAATATGGGACTCAGCAATTAATCCGAAGCCGCAGGAAATCTTGAACCGTAGGCCAGCTGAAACAGTGATTGACGCGACCGATCGCCGGCCCCGGTCTCCAGCTTTACAAAGAGCTCGAAGAACCTCCGCGACAGGTAGATGTGATGGAATATATTCGTCTACTAGACCGTCATCCAGCAGCGCGTGCGCCAGCGGATGGTCACATCACCGGCACAGCGGTAGCCATCGTGGCGCCGGTCCTATGCTGCGCCATGAGATCGGTACCGATGTCACTGATCAGGGGTAAGGGAGTACGCTTCCGATCCGCAATAAATCGCCACGCAAAAATACATCGGATTGTTGATCAAGACGGTCCCCTGCGCGACCGGTTGGTTATGCCTTTGGTGAGCAACTCCATGTGGAGTTGTTTGCGTTTTGCAAAGACCAGGGGGGCACCGTTATTCTCCTTGTATTCTCGCTTCACCTCCTCCTTCGACATCATGTTTTTCTTCGTGAATTGCCAACGCTGGAATGCGAAGTCCCCAATCGCCACCGTGAGAAAACTCAATGCCGCATAGATGGCGATACCGAGCAGCAGGTTACCAGTCACCACTCTTAAGCAGGATATCCCGCAACTCGGGGTCCAGACGAGCGCATGCACACCGTCGCGCAGCACGAGCAGCAGAACCGAGCCGAGTACCAAGATCTTTCCGATCGATTTGGCCAATTCAATGAAATTCCCCAACGAAACCATCCTTTTGACGTTCTCACTGGGGCTCAGCTTAGTCAGCGCCGGGGCGGCCGCCTTGGGCGTGAACATCGGGCCATTCTGTAAGACGTTGGCGCCCGCGCCGATCACCAGAACGATGCCGATGAAGGGCGCGAGCATATGTTGTAGTTCGGCAATATAGGACTGTAGGAGCTTTTGAGTGACGCGCAGGAGGTCGCCTTCGAGAAGCGGTATAGGCAGCAGGATCATTGCCTCAAGGCGGTCTATCATGCCGGACAAGGAGGCGAAGAACAGAGCGAAGAATGCGATGGTCAGTGCTGCGGAAACGACTTCATTGCTCCGCGCCACCTGTCCCTTCCTGCGCAGGTCGCGCAGCCTTTTGGGGGTAGGCTTTTCGGTCTTCCCGCCGCTCATGACAACCACGTGCTGATGAGGTTGAATATTGCGCCTTGTGTTGGCACGCGTTGATCGGCCTCCGTCAGAACGATCATGAGCGAAAGGACCAAGACCAGGAGGGCCACCGCACTCTTGACCGACATGGCGATAAAGAAGACCTGCAGTTGCGGTGCAAAGCGGCCGATCAGTGCAAGAGCCAATTCGCTGAGGAACATAACAACGATGGCTGGACCGGCGAGAAGTAAAGTCAGTTGCATGACGACATCTGCGAGATGCAGAACCCCCGTTGGGAATGCCGGACCGAACGCCGGCTGCAAGCTCCACAGAGGCCAGACCTCATGGGAGCGGTAGAGCGCTTCGATCAATGCGGAGAAGCCGCCAGTGGCAAACAGCCATGTGACGAAGAGCTGGGCGAACAGCGTTCCAAGCGGCGAAACCTGATTGCCGCTCGCCGGATTCAAGAGGCTTGCCATCGCGGCGCCTCTTTGGTTGTCAATGAAGGTGCCCGCCGCCTCAACACCCCAGATGGTCGCGGCAATTGGCATGCCGAGTACCAGCCCGAGCAAGAGTTCCTTCAGCACTAGGCCCATGACCAGCGTCAGATCCCAGGTGTCGAGGTTCGCAGGCCTAGTTGCCCAAGCATGCGCCATCACCGGGAAGCTTAATGCCGTGATCGTGCCGTTTCGCGCCAGTCCGGTCATAATGCCGCGCCCTAGAATAGGTATAATCAGCATCATGCCCGTCGTACGAGTCGTCGCGAGCGCAAAGACGACAAGGGCAGTGTGCAAGAGAGATGGATCAAGTGGCGACATCAGACGGACCAGGTAAGATGGTCGAGAGTGCCTCGCTAGGATCGCCCGCATAATTGCAGCGGGAGAGGGCAGACCGGTCGGGATTATTCTTGAACCGTTGCACTTACATGGCTCCGATATTGTCGAAAACGTTTAGCGTATACTGGTAGAGCTCCCCACCGATCCAGCTCCCAGTTGTCATCAAAACCAGGCTCACGCATATCAATTTCACCGCGAACGGAAGTGTCTGCTCATTAACCTGGGTTAGGGCCTGCACCAAGCTGACGACCAGCCCAACCGCCGTAGCAACGACGATCGTGGGCATCGACAAAACCAGAGTCAGTTTCAGCGCGTCGACGGCCATGTTGGCCAGAGTGGCGGTACTCATCACGATGGTCCCGCATAGGACAAGACGAGACCGTGAATCAGGCGCTGCCATCCGTTCACAGAGACGAACAAGAACAGTTTGAAGGGCAGGGAGATCGTCATCGGCGAAACCATCATCATACCCATCGCCAGAAGGATGTTCGAAATCACGAGGTCGATGACGATGAAGGGCAGGAACAGCAGGAAACCTATCTTGAACGCGTCCGCCAACTCGGATGTTATGAATGCCGGGATCACAATCATAAAATCGCTATCGCTTACCGCATCGGCGTCCCGTTCGTTCCACAATTCACGGGTCGCATTAGCGAAGAATTGTCGTTCCTGTTGCGACGTGTTCTTCAGGAGAAAATTGCGAAAGGGCTCTACAGCAAGCGGTATCGTTTCGCCGAGCCCACGGAGATCTTCGAACACGATCTCCTTGTGCCGCACTGCTTCATATGCGTTCTTGGCCGCTGGCTGCATGATATATACCGAGAGCAGGATGGCGACCGCATTCATCGCCATGTTCGGCGGGATGTTTTGGACGCCGAGGGCATTTCGGATCAGGCCGAACACGACCACGAGCTTGACGTACGACGTAACCGTAATCGCAAGGAACGGGACGACCGCGATCGCGCCGATCAAGGCGATCATTGTAACGGGATCAGGCAACCCGGTGTTCATGACTCGGCGCGTTTTAGGCGGATGTCTGCGACACGCACACCTGTCCGATCGGCGATGCGCACCAACTCGCCCGCAGCGACCACCTGACCATTGACTCGCAAAGTGATATTGGTCGTGGCGTCGAAGCCGAGATCCAATACCTGGCCCACAGCGAGTTCACGAAGCTGCTTGAGAGACATGGTCAGGCGTCCGACCTCCACATCGACCACTAGGTCGATGCTGTCGAAGGTTTCCGAAGGGAGAGAGTCTGATTTACCCATCATGTGATCCACCGCTGAGAGTACTGCAAGGCGGCCATCCAGGATCGAGGCGCGAAATCGTGCATTGCCAGACAGGCACAGTAGAACGGTCATCGCGCCGTCACGAGCGACCGGTGAGGCGTCGAGCAGGATGACGTCGCGCGGCGCCAGTGCCTGTAGTTCCGCCAAGCTAAGGCTCACACGGGCGACTCTTAGATCGAGAGACAACGCCAGATCGTCGAGGAGTGCGCACACGACCGGCATCCGATCGCAGCAGCAGATGGTGATCCATTCGAGTCCGTCGGCATCGAATTCTACTAGCCCGAGGAGTTTGTCCGGACCGTCCAAGCGAACAATCCCAATCGCGTAGGGGAGCACTTCGGTGATCTCGGACGAAGACCAGATGGGCCGCTGACCGCACCATCGTTCCACCTGGATCGCCACCTCGCGTAGAACGATGTCGAACAGGATTTCCCGCAAGCCGGGATCCAGTGGCAGCGTCGTGATGTCTGGCCAATGTGTCACCGCTACGGGCGGAAGGAGAGTCGAGTGGATCGCGATGCGGAAATTGTGCCCGTGTAGGCGTACCATAAGCCGGCGGCAATCTGCCGGGACAGGCGGAGGTGTCCAATCGGGCATGACGGCTGCCACGTCGATGCCAGCGAGGCTGAAAGCGGCCGGCAAGCGAGTTGCAAGACGCGAAATGGCGGCGGCCTCTCGTGAACTATAGCAAGGCAGATCGATCACGTGCACCTCTCGGCTACATAGTGAAGAACTCGCTGGAGCCCGCGCGACCGTCGGTTGGGCCGCCAAGGAAATGGAGTTTTAGTCCGCGCCTCGTCGCTGCTTTATCTCAAGCTCGTGACTGCCGAGACCCTTGCCGGGACATCCTCCAAGGGCCCACATCGCTTCTTGAGCGTTTACGAGCCCCACTCGACCTCCCAAAGTGCGGGCACAGCGAGGCGGTAGCCCGCCCCGCGGGTGGGGCGGAACGGTCACTTTTCGTGACGGCCGCCAACGCAGCATACCTACTAGCGAGCACCCTCGCATCACGTCGATGACTAACGATGCGGACGGCCGTCGCAATGGACTCGATCGGTTCGGACAGGCTGTCGATTCAAGTCATTTTCGGTCCAATGATCATTCCCCGTCATGGCGACGGAATCCCGAAATCACTCCGCTCGCCAGGAAGGGGCGCCCGCTCAATCGTCGAGCTGTCTTTCACATTCCAATCTACTCAACGCGGGCCAGAAGCAAATACTATGTCGATATTGGATCATCTGCCCTTCTTATGAATGAGACCTGATATGCATCCACCCTGAGTGCTCTTGATAGGCAGCGGCGGCGTTGTCACGTTTGTGGCCGCGTGAGGCCGACACCGCGCTTTTCAGGCAGGCCGTGCACTCACGGCCTCCCACGCGGCCATTGCCTGGGCGATGGGTTCGAATTTGTGCTGCGGAGCGGTTGGTCTGGGATGGGACGAAGAGATTTCGGACGGCGGAGAAGATCGACACGAAATGCTGCAATGAGCCGACCGACCGGAAACCCTGTCGCGTTCGTTCCCGTTTTCGGAATGGCAGGTGAGAATTCTCCGCCCGGTTGTTCAAGCCTTTATGCGAGCGGTGTTCCACGTTCGGCATGAGCTGGCGTTGGGCCGCCCCGTAGGAGCGCAGTTTGTCGGTGATCATACGCTTTGGCGGCAGACCCTGTTCTTCAGAAGTCGCGTCAGCAGGCGCCTGGCGGCCTTGGTGTTGCGACGCTTCTGGACAATCTCGTCGAGCACATATACGTCCTGATCAACCGCTCTCCACAACCAGCACTTCGTATGCGCCGCCCACACCCCATTGATTTCGCTTGTTTCTGAACATTGAGGTTTCTGCCAGAAGGTTTTCGGCAGGAGCTGGAGATTTGGCATGGCGGATGGCGAGGGATTTGTTGGGCGATGCGAAGTTGTCGAGCCTCGTCGTGGAAACCGACGATGGCCTAATGATCTGAAGGCGCGGATTGTCGCGGAGAGCCTTCAACGCGGTGCGCGGGTTGTTGATGTTGCGCGTCGTCATGATCTCATTGCGCATCAGCTTTCGGACTGGCGACGGCAGGCGCGTCAGGGTCTTTTGGCGCTGCCTGCGGAACTGATGCCGGTGCCTTGCGAGAATAGCGGCCCATTCGAGCCTGCCTTCGTGCCCCTGGCGATTACGACGGAGCCGAAGGAGGCTGCCGATGCTTTGCCGGTTCCGGAGCCGGTCGAGATCATTTTGGGGATCATGACCGTGGAAATAGGCGCAGACCTCGTGGTGAGGGTTCCCGGCGATGTGCCGGTTGACCGGGTTGCGGCCTTGGTGCGTGCGATGCGCGGGACGGCATGATCGTCGCGGGCCAACGATTGCCGATCCTGATCGCGACGCGGCCGGTGGACTTCCGCTGTGGCCATCAGGCGCTGGCATTGATGGTGCAGACCGAGTTGAAGCTTGATCCGCATTCCGGGGTCACCGTGATCTTCCGGTCGAAGCGCGGGAATCGTGTAAAAATCCTGGTGTGGGATGGCACCGGAATGGTGCTGACCTACAAAATCCTGGAACAGGGCAGCTTTGCCTGGCCCAAAGTGCAGGATGGGACGATGCGGCTGTCGCGGGGGCAGTATGAAGCTTTGTTTGAAGGTCTCGACTGGCGACGCGTGGTAGCGCAGCGGGTAGCGCCGCCCGCTGCGGCAGGATGACTCACCCGTTCGGTTTTGGCGTTGTTTTATTGGGCTTTTTTGCTTCGATTTGCTACGAAGGCGCATGTCTGCGCCCATTGATCTCAGCCACTTCCCGGACCTGCCTGCAGAGGTGGTGAACGCCTTTGCGGCCGTACAGTTCGAGCTGTCGGTCGAGCGTGCGGCCCGTCAGCATGAGCAGGCGGTGGTGGCTGAAAAGGACGCCTTCATCACCGAGTTGAAGGAACTGATCGAGAAGCTGGAGAGCCAGGTTCAGGACTACCGCCGCACGAAGTTCGGGCCGAAATCGGAAAAGCTCGATCCGACGCAGATGGAACTGGCGCTGGAGGACCTGGAGACGGCAATTGCCGAAACACAGGCCCAGATCGCCTTCGTCGAGGAAAAGATCGCGGCCAGCACAGCCAATTGCGAAAAGACTGCTTCACGCAGGCAACGCAAGGCGCGTGCTCTGCCCCAGAGCCTGCCGCGCGTCGAACAGGTGATCGAGCCTGATAGCATTGCCTGCCCCTGTGGTTGCGGCAACATGGTCCGGATTGGCGAAGACCGGACGGAGCGGCTCGATCATATCCCGGCGCGCTATCAGGTGATCGTCGCGATCCGCCCGAAATATGCTTGCCCCAAGGGGCGCACGGGAGTGGTTCGGGCCAGGGCGCCGGCGCATTTGCTGGAAGGTAGCTGGCCGACCGAAGCCCTCTTGGCGCAGATCGCCGTGTCCAAGCATTCCGAACACATGCCGCTGAACCGGCAGGCCGCGGTCATGGCCCGACACGGAGTGCCGATCGACCGCACGGTCCTGGCCGACTGGCTGGGTCGGACGGGCGCCGTGATCGCGCCGGTGGTAGACCACATGGCCATGATCCTGATGTAGCTCACGACTATATGTCGACGAGACCACGGCTCCGGTGTTGGATCCCGGGCGCGGCAAGACGAAAACTGGCTATCTCTGGGCTATTCTGCGCGACGACCGCGGCTGGAACGGATCTGCGCCGCCGGGCGTGGTGTTCCATTATCGGCCTGGGCGTAAAGGTGAATATGCCGCAGAAATCCTCGACGGCTTCAACGGCACGATCAAGGTCGATGCCTATGGCGGCTACTCCCACCTCGCAACGCCAAAACGCACGGGCGGCGATCCGTTGAGGCTGGCCTTCTGCTGGGCGCATGGCCGCAGAAAACTGATCAAGTCCCAGCCGAAGAAGGGTTCGCCCATCGTCGACGAGGCGTTGTTGCGCATCGCCGCCCTCTACAAGATCGAGGACAGCATCCGAGGTTGTGACCCCGATCATCGCCGGGCTGTCCGCCAGCACCTGTCCTGCCCCCTGGTGGACGAGTTCTTCACCTGGCTGACAGTTCAGGCCGCGCGCGTATCGCGCAAGTCCGACCTCGGCGAGGCCATGGCCTATATGCTGAAACGCCAGGTCGGCTTCCGGCTGTTCCTGGACGACGGCCGCGTCGACATCGACTCCAATCTCGTCGAAAACGCGATCAGAAGTCCGGCCATGAACCGCCGCAACGCTCTCTTTGCCGGCCATGATGAAGGCGGCCGTAATTGGGCCCGTTTCGCCAGCCTGATCGGCACATGCAAGATGAACCGCGTTGAACCATACGCCTACCTGCGCGATCTCTTCATCAGCCTCGCAAATGGCCACCTCGCCAAAGACATCGACGCCCTCATGCCCTGGGCCTATGCGCAACGGATCAGCGCATCACAATGAGCACGTCCGGGATTCCCCAACGTGCTCATAGGACCATCTGCAAGCGCTCCACCTGACCGTTGCAACAAGAAAATCAATGGGGCGGAGACGCCGCATACAGCACTTCTGACCGTTGATGCGCACCACGACTTCATCCAGATGCCAGACATCGTCTTTCGTTGGTGCCTTGCGGCGTATGCGGCGCGCATAATCAGGGCCGTGCTTTCGGCACCATCGGCGGATGGTCTCGTAGGAAACGACGATCCCGCGATCGAGCAGCATTTCCTCGACATCGCGCAGGCTCAGATTGAAGCGGAAGTAGAGCCAGACAGCACGGGCCACGATTTCGATCGGATAGCGGTGGTTCTTGTAGGTCGGTGCACTCACGGTCATGGGCGCGCTGCTACCTCAATTTCCTTACCCCTCAATCAATGTGACAGCACCCCTGGCGATCTTTCGGAGCTTAGCCTTTACGCCCCCGCTTGGCGTCCTCTGTTGGACGGGTTTGCTTCGCCGCGGCGCGAACCGCTGTCCCTTGGGAAATGCCTGATCGATTGTTCAGAGACGCTTCCCGCATGGTTGTCGCGTTGCCTCAAGGAAAATGTTACCGCGCGGCTTGGTTGCCTCACCTAGCCCGAAAAATTCACGGCGGGTTGGCGGATGTGGCGCAAGCCGTTGAA
The DNA here is from genome assembly GCA_014189435.1 of Mesorhizobium loti. Lineage (NCBI taxonomy): Bacteria > Pseudomonadati > Pseudomonadota > Alphaproteobacteria > Hyphomicrobiales > Phyllobacteriaceae > Mesorhizobium > Mesorhizobium loti. Next base: position 298,958 of record CP050295.1, on the reverse strand, counting down.
ATGACGTAGGATTTGGTTGCTAAAGCCGATCCGAATCATTTCCCGGAGACCACACCCGCCATGAATGATCTTACCCTGCCGCTGAGCGGTTTGTCATCAGTGGGCGGCAAGTCCGTCGTCGCCCGTTTCAACGGCGGCATGTTGTCCTCCAACTGTGGCGTTCTGGTGCTGGCCGAGGTGGAAAAACGACTGCGGGTGGCCGACCGTCTGGCGCGTTGCATCGATGATCCGCGCTGCCCGGACCAGGTCGTCCACAGCCTGGCGGACATGATCGGCTTTCGCATGAAGATGATCGCCGCCGGCTATGAGGATGGCAATGACGCCAACCGGCTGCGCTCCGATCCGGTCTTCAAGATGGCCCAGGATGCGCTGCCGTCGGGTCGGGATCTGGCCTCGCAATCGACGATCTGCCGGCTGGAGAACCTGCCCGGCGTGCGGGAGCTGGTCGCCATGGGGCGAGCGATGATCGACCTTTACTGCGCCTCCTTCCGGCAGGTGCCGAAGCGGATTGTGCTCGACATCGACGACACGTTTGATGCCGTACATGGCGGCCAGCAATTGCGCCTGTTCAACGCGCATTACGACGAATACGGCTTCCAGCCGATCGTAGTGTTCGACGGTGCGGGCCGGTTCGTCAGCGCGATCCTGCGACCGGCCAGGCGGCCGAGCGGGGCTGAGATCTGCCCCCATCTGCGCCGCCTGGTGCGGGCGATCCGGAGCAATTGGCCGAACACACGGATCCTGATCCGGGCCGACAGCCACTACTGCGGTCCGCAGGTCATCGACTGGTGCCGCGCCAACGGTGTAGACTTCATCCTCGGCGTGGCGCCCACCACGACGCTGCGCGAGCATGTCGCGCATCTGGAAGCCACCACGCTGGCGCGTTTTGAGGCGTCGGCGAAATCGAACAAGGTCCGCCGCTTCAAGGAGTTCTTTGACGGCGCCGCTAGTTGGAGCCGCGTGGAGCGCATCATCGCGCGGGTCGAGGTCGGCGCCAAAGGAGCCGACACCCGCTTCATCGTCACCAATCTGGCCAGTGGCAAGGCCAAGGCGCTCTACGAGGACCTCTACTGCCGGCGCGGCGCGGCCGAGAACCACATCAAGTCCTGGAAGACGCATCTTGCCGCCGACCGCACATCCTGCACAAGAGCGACGGCCAACCAGTTCCGGCTCTTCCTGCATGCCGGCGCCTACTGGCTGATGTGGAGCCTGCGCGCTGCGATGCCGAGGCGCTCGAGCTTTGCCGTCGCCCAATTTGACACGCTGCGATTGCGCCTCATCAAAATCGCCGCGCGGGTGGTCGAGATGAAAACGCAAATCCGCCTGCACCTGCCGACATCCTGCCCCGACCAGCGTATTCTGCGCATCGTCCTCGATCGCATCCCCCAACTCGCGACATAACGATGGGGCGCAGGCGCCCCGAAACGAACCCGCCGACCGCAACCTGCAAACCCCGCCTGCCATCACGACGGATCATCGCCGGCGCCCGACGAGGCTTATCAAAATGCACCCCGAGGGCGGCCAGATCGCCGATGCAGGCCGCCGAAAGCCGATCGCCGTGCATCAAGGCGGCTAAAATGTTACCCGTGAAGGCGAATAACATTCCTGATGAGGCACTCGGTAACAAAATTAGGTGAGGCAACACGACACATGGTCTGCTACGCTCACGTCGGCAGGACCCAATGTCTATCCATTGCGCGCTTCAGCGCGGCGTCCAACTCGGAGCCGGTTCTGTACAAGGGCAATTGCGCCTCGTTGATCCAGCCGAAGCCGAGATTTCGGAAGTGATCCGCTGGCACCGTGACCCGGCCTTTGTCCAGTTCCCGAACGAAGTCCGCCGACCAATCGCGGATCGTATATGCTTCAAGTTTATCCATCATCCCCCGCCAGCGTTGGACGCGCTCTTCGCATGGCATGTTGGCCGCTTTGGAAATCGCGGTCGCGATCTCGTCAGGGCGGTTCGGATCCACCACCAGCGCTTCGTTGTGATTGAAGTCTTCGGCCGCACCTGCAAACTTCGATAAGACCAGAACGCCGGGATCGCTCGGATCTTGCGAAGCGACATATTCTTTCGCTACCAGATTCATGCCGTCACGCAAGGGTGTCACTACCCCGACGTGCGCGGCGCGGTAATAACCCGCGAGTTTAGCTTGGGAGAAAGGTTCCTTTTGATATTGAATCGGCTCCCATTCGCCGATGCGATGCTCGCTATTGACCTGGGCGACCAACCTGTCGACATTCTCCTGATACTCTCCATAGCCTTGGACGTCGGCGCGTGAGGGCAAGGCGATCTGTAAGAGCGAAATGCTACGCGGCTCGGCTGCGAACACCTGATTGAAGGCCTCGATCCGGTTGTCAATACCCTTAGTATAGTCGAGTCGATCAACGGCGATGGCAAGCTTCGCGCCATCGCACTTCTTCCGCACAACCGAGATATCCTTTTCGTGCTCCACGAGCGACTTCGGAGCATATTCTGAGAACTGCTTGGGATCGATACCGATCGGAAATTTTTGGCAACGTGTCCGACCACGCTCCGAGATCACTATGCCGTTCTTGCTCTCCAATCCAAGATGGGAACGTAGGCAGGCAAGGAAGTTATTCAGATCACAGTTGGTCTGAAAGCCGAGCAGATCGTACTCCAGCATCAATCGCATTAGTTCACGATGATTGGGTACTCGCTCCACCATGTCAGGCGCCGGCCATGGCGTATGTAGGAAGAAGCCGATCGGACGCTCCATGCCGAGGCTATGCAGATCAGCGCCTAACGGAATAAGGTGATAATCATGCACCCAGAATGCGTCGCGATCCCTAAAGTCGAACGCCGCGCGAGCCATGAAGGCGTTGATCTCGCAATAGCTTTCATAATGCTGCCGCGAACCCGAAATTCGGTCGGGCAGCGAGTGAAACGCCGGCCACAATGTCGAATTCGCAAAACCTCCATAGTACCCAGGATAGTGCGCGCTCGGCAGATCGAGCCTCGCCACATGCCCCTCGCCACGTGGCATGAGTTGCACAGTCGCGGCGTTGTCATCGCTCAAATTGCCCGAGGACCCCATCCAGAGGGCGCCTAAACATCCCACGACAGGCTCGAGGGCCGCGGCTAGGCCGCCCGTCTTCGGTTGCAGGGGGTCAAATGTCGAAACGCGGTTTGAGATGACGACAAGCTTTGGTTGCTGGGCTGCCTCACCGAGATGGTCCTCTTGCTGGGTAGAGCCAACACAAGGGGAAGGATCTGCGCTGGATGCCGGCGCTGGGTGCTGTGCTGCCTCGCGCATGTGGTGATCAAAGGCTGCATGCTGCATGGGTGAGGCTGCCGCGTAAACAGTGTTATTGATTCTATCCATTTTACATCTCCGTCTAGATCTCGAGTTGATGCAGTCTTGGAGATTGCAGCAGCTAGTCGCGGACTTTTGAGCTCACATTAGGAGGTCAGCTTTCGAGAAGCTGACGAGACTGAGAGCCATTGATGGGCCCGTTCATTGGCCCTATGAGCGGCCGAGCACCCCTGCCTGATACGCAAGCGGGGCTTTACACCCGTACGCAGGACGACGGACCGGGATCGCTGCGGGGTTGAGCACCAGCATCAGTGGCTCGCCCGATCTGCGGGGTGGCCTCCCCCTCCTGGCTCCCCCGTAGCGGTCTTCCGGCAATAAACGTGCCTGCGTGACCCGTCCACGGCGAGCTCTACGCATGTTCGGCTCTTCGGGCCACTTGCTGAAACCGTTCGCAAGGGTCGCCAACTCGAGTGGAAAAAAGCGAGAGAGCCCACGGGCGCGTTTCGCGCGGACAACAACCTCACTGGCGATCGCGCCTGCGGCTTGGCAGTAGCCTTCGTCCTTCGGCCAGTTGCTGAATCCATTTGCGAGATGCGATAGGTCCTGCGGAATAAACCCAGCGATCCGGGTCCCGCGGCGAACGATCTCATTTGCGATTGCGGCTGTGGCTTGGCGACAGTGCGCCTCTTCCGGCCACCTTCTGAAACCATTTGCCCGTAACGACAGATCTTGACCACTCAGCTCACCAAGTGCTCCGCTTTGTTGGTGACAGATTTGAGCGATTCTGATCGTTCCGTCGCGACATTTCGTCGACAATGGGTCCCGACCGAATGACAATGCGAGGAGTGAGTGCGCTTTGGGTTCGATCTGCCTCATCAGCGCGAGATCGAGCCCCGATATCCGAGCAGCAAGGGCCCTGCAAGCTTCTATTCCCGCCTGCCCTCCCGCATCCTTGCTCACCGCGTTGCATGTGGTGGCGTATCCCCATGACCGCCCCGCGACGATATCGTCCTCCAACCGCAAGAGGTATTTGCTGTCAAAATCGACGGCTGCCTTTTGTAGAAACGTAGTTTTATCCGGCATCCGCAGGCGGTTGGAACACTTTACTACCTCTGTCGAGAATCCACAGATGTTGCGCGCTTGATAAATTGCTCTTAGTGCGGCAAGAAGCTCGTCTGAATAGGGTGGAGCAGGTCGCTCAAAGCTTGCATGGACACTCGGCGCGGCTACGGCCGTCCGATCGCCGCGCCAATGCTCGTCACCGGAGCGCGAGGAGCCTTCTTCCCGATTGAGTGCGCCACGATCGTGTCGCTGGGGCGGGCGCACGACCGATTGCGAGCCCTCGGCCGCCTGATCGCCGTGCCAGGGTTTGTCTCCGAAATGCGAGCAGCTTTCCTCCCTGCGCAAACCACGCCGCCTCCCACGTGCGCCAACAGAGGGATCGGGAGACGCGTCGTGCACGATATTACCGGTGCGAACGGGTCCACCCTCTGGAGTTTCAAGGTCCGAGCGCGTCCGATCCATGAGCGAATTGAACTGTGGGCCACCTTCTCCAGAGGCAGGATCGCGGGGCCCAGCTGTGTCCTCCGCGCCGCTGACTCTGACTTGCCAACTGTACGAGCTGCCAAGTCGACCAATACCCGTCATACTCCAAAACAAGTACAAACGAGAATGCAATTGACCACGGTCATTCCTTCCGAATTGTCACGCTTTGGGTGTCCACATGCTCGTGCGACTCGTCTGACGGAAGCGACTTGTGGTTAGCCGAGACCTTGTTTTTGGCGCATTACACTTGCACCAAATCAGTTGCGGCAACACGGCATAAAAGTTTAGCCATTTGAAGTAGTCGATCTGCCCGGGAGTCGAACGCGCGCATTTCCGTTGAGAGGACGCGGCGGCTTCGCCTCGCATAGCGACCCCTGCAGCACAGAGTTGAGCGACCCATGGACAGCCCGCGCCCCAATCCGCAGCCGAGCCAGTGAGAAAAACCACCGCCGGTTGGTCAGCTGCTCCCATTTCACCGTCGCCTTGGGACCGGCCGTTGCGGCTGAGCTGCCGGCGTTAGCCGGCGGCCCAGGTCGGGGGCCAGCAACTCGAACTTTTCACGCAGCTCCTGCGTCAGCGCTCTTGCGTCGGCGTCACTGTCAACCACGCGGGGGTTGAGCAATATCAAGAGCTCAGTCCGTTCCTTGCCGTATTCCGTGCTGCGGAACAGTCCCCCTAAAAGCGGAATGTCCTTCAGCACAGGAACCCCGGAATCGGCTTGGTTAGTGCTATCTTGCATCAATCCGCCGATAGCGATCGTGTCGCCGTTTCGCATCGATACGGTACTCTGGAGGCGGCGCACCGAAATCACCGGGGATTGAACATTGGTAAGCGTGTTCCTGTTGCCGGTGCTGACCTCCTGAAACGTGTCGAGTGTTATACTACCACCGGCACCAATTCTGGGCGTAACAGCCAAGATCACCCCTGTGTCGCGCATCTCGACATCGCTCACGATGGGTGAGTTTTCGCCTATGTTAGATTGCGATGATCGGACGAGGATCGGGACCTGATCGCCCACCTGGATCGTGGCGGTTTGATTGTCGACCGCCAGAATGCGAGGAGCCGATACAACCTTAACCTCCCCAAGCGCGCTTAACCCATGTAACACGATGTTGACGTCCGTGCTGGGAAACACATACGACAAACCATTTGGAACTGCTCCCAAGCTCCTGGTGGAGAGAAGATAGTCCACCCCGTAGCGCAGACTATCGTTCAGCCGCACCTCGGCGATGATGGCTTGGATGAGAACCTGTCGAGGCTTGACGTCGAGCTGACGGATCGCGGCCTCCACGATCTTGTAGTCGTGCGGTGCTGCCAGCACTACCAGCGCGTTCTGTCCTTGGTCCGCCTGGATACGCACCGGCGCCGAGAGGCCAAGGCGGTTCGGTGACATCCCCCTTTCGTCCACCGGATGTGTACTTGGGACATTCGAATCGGGCATTTCGGCTGGCAACCCTGGCACATTTACCGGCAGGCTTGCTTGATTGGATACGCCACTTCCCACGGATAGGTTCCCGAACCTTCCCGCAGGCTGTGCACGCGAGACGGCACTGATCGCGTCAGCGCCGAACGTTTGCGCCAGCACCTGGGCCATTTCCGAAGCCCGCCGGTACAGCAGTGGGCGCACGTGAATGTTAGCCGTCGCCTCCGACGAACTATCCAGTTTGATGATCGCTCGGCGGACCTGCTTGAGAGCTGCAGAATCTTCTGCCACAACAAGGATACCATTCAGTCGCTCTAACGCCGCAAATTGGACAAGGACTCTGTCCTGGCCATTCTTCGTAAACAGCAAACTGAGTTCTCGCTCAATGTCGGCCGGGCTCGCTCGAGACAGCTTATACAGCGCGAATGACTTGTGAAGCATAGCGTCGGTGTCAAAAAGGCCGACCAGTTCCCGCACAGAACTCACGGATCCGGGCGGCCCACTGACAACAATCCCCCTCCCTCCGGGCGCTGGCGTAAGATGCACACCCTCCTCCAAGTTCGGTCGGATTACCCCGATGACCTCAGCCGGATCTACATACCGCACAGGAATAACTTGAACGTTGCTCTGCACGCCGCCGGCGAGGTCGACCAAGCGCCCTACCCGAACTCCTTGATCTCCTGCAGCCAGTCCATAGCCATGCGGCGCCAGTGCTTTATCGAGCAGCCGTGGCACCTCACTCGCGGGCACCTGGCGGGCTGTATGAAGGGTCATTTTCCCTCCAACTCCAGGATCGATGGTAACGGGCATGCCCATAACGTCGCGTACGACATCCTGCGCGACTTGGCGGATGTCCGCATTGGAATAGTCGAGGCTTACGCGCCTGCTATCCGATACCACCGGCAGCTTCCGTTCCACTGTGGCTGCGACTGGCTGCGCCGGCCTCTGCCCGGGCACTTCAAAGCCTCGACTCTGAGGCCCGCTAGTTTCTCGCACATGAGCGGAATCGGACGGGACGAAGGACGGCGAATTCAGCAAAATCCCACGCTCGGCAATCGTACCACCGCCGTAGCACCCCCATAGAGGTAATAGTAAACAGGAGAGACAAAGTAATGCAGTATCCCTGCCAGTAATGGCCATCCGTACACACACCCCGCTCTCTCAGCTTAGATTCGCGAACCGGGGATTTTTATCCTGTCCGCCTCGGCAACCAATCCGCTCATTACCTGATATTGGCGATGATATTCTCCTTGGCCTTGCCATCCTTGGCCACCAAGTTGGTCGCGAGTTCAACACACCGATTTACTTTGTCCAATAGAGACTGCAGGCGAATGAGCGCCATCTGCGATTCGCTATTTTCGGTATCGATGCGCGCCTTCAGGTTGGAGATAGCGGCATCGAAATCCGACTGAACACCGGAGGTATCGCCTGCTTTCTGCTCGATAGCGATGCCGTTCGCGAGCATCCACTGATGGGTATTCTGGGTCTCGCCGTGCGCGTCCACAAACTCGCCATACGACCGTATTCCCTTGTCGTCAGGCCGGTTAGCGCGTAGCGCGGCCAGAGCGGAGTTCGCGGTCTTTAGCCAATCGTTCCGCTTCTGCATGTCGTCGAATTCATCTCTAACTTGATCCTCAAGAAGACTAAACCGTTCTATCTGGACTAGCAGTGCCAACGCGCTCAAGTCGCCCCCGGCCCGGGGGATATTGGACGCATCGCGAGAAAGTTGATTTGGGGGGATCACGTTTGACATTGCCACTGGCCTTTCCTGCGCAGATTACCTTGTTCCTGCTCTCACCCCATGTTGACGATCTTGCTCCTCGTGTCAGCGTCCGCGCGTCTCACTTCGGAAAGCTTTTCCAGAACATCCTGGATCATCTTTTCATACGCTAACTTGAATTCACTCTCGTCGTCGGCGCGAGAGCGCATCTTGGTACCCTCCGCTTCCAGCTTTGCCTTTTTCTCCTGCTCACCGGTTGCCCCCATTTTGAATGCGGCACCTGGGATCTTACCGACCTCGTTCATGCCCGTGGCGAGGCCGCTCCAGATCATGGTCGTCTCGTGGGCGACTTGCTGGGCTTTGTAGATCCTAGTCAGGTCAACGGGGGGCGGCTGGCTAGCCTGTAGGGATGGCTCTGGGACCAGCTTCGGTTCAGGCTGCTGCAGGTCAGCCCGGAAACTCGCTTCCTTTGAACCGCTGAGCTTCGCATCGAGGCGAGTCCGTGCTTTGCTCGCGCCCTTAGTGCTCACGCGCGCACCGGCTATCGCGAAGGCGGAGGTTAGGAGCGTGCCGACCAGCTCACGTATCCCAGAAGCGCGAAGCGCTCTGTAGATCCTATTCTGGTCAACGGCGGGCGGTTGGCTGGCCTTCGGAGATGGCTCTGCGGCCCGAAAACCCGGTCCGTTCAAACCGCTGAGCTTCGCATCGAAGCGAGTCTGTGCTTTGCTCGCGCCCATAATACTGACGCCCGCACCGGCTATCGCGAAGGCCGAGGTTAGGAGCGTGCCGACCAGTTCACATATCCCAGAAGCGCGAAGCGCCTTGGCAGCAGCTTCCTGTGCGGCAATATCGCAGTCACGCGCGGCCTGCCGGTCCAGTCTTGCAGATTCCCGCAACTTCAGACTGAGGCTGTGCAGCAACGCACCAACTGCATATATATCGACCGAGGCGAGCCGTGCTCCCAGACCGGTTTCGGCACCCTTGTTTTGGACGACGATGTCTGCCAGCGTTGGCGAACCGGCCGATGCCAACTTGAAAAGATCGGCCGGTGTTGTTATCAGTTCGCCGTACCTCACACCCATGACATTAGACGTCGCGGACATAGGCAAAAAGGGCCAATGTTCATCCAAATCCCCGCCCGGCAGACGAGGGCCGCGACTGTCGTTTGCTTGTACGACAGTGTGTAGCATGCATACTCTCCTAGCGTTCTGGTAGGTCTGGACAGCTATTATCGCTCGTCAGCCGATATGCCGTATGACGGTTGACGCGGATCGACACTGCGCCTCGATGGCATCGACAACTCTTTGCGTCATGGTCTTGATGCCGACAACCAATTCCTGGATGCGCGCCATTTCGTCCTCTTGAAGTTGGGCCAGCCTGCCGAGGAATTTCCTGATATCCAGCGTCTCCACCCGGGCGTTCGTCGCCTGATACTTGAAGATTCCGCTCACGAGCCCTGCGCAGGACTCGGCTGCCGAAGCAGTACCTTCGCCCGCCAGAGCCGCGGTCGCAAGCCGCTGACTTACATTAGCAATCTTCGCCAGCTTATCGCCCTGGCTTGTGATCTTCGTGGCAATGCTCGTCACCGCATTCCACCCACCAGACACGGCACCGGCACCCACCATGCATGCCGCCGAAGAAGCAAGGATGATGAGAGCCGTAATGATAGAGGCCCAAATCACGGCGCAATCCTCCGCCATCCCCTGGTCTTCGATGAGGCTCTTCGCAATGGCCTGCGTCATCCTTTCGATGACCCCCGTCTCGGTCAGGGTCCCCACTGCCACTGCCACTGCCGCGGCCGAAAAGGCGAAAATCCCGCCGGTGACCACCGCCGCTACCACCGACAGCGCGACCGCAATCCATCCAAATATCCTCGCGGCGCTCGAACTCTTCTTCGCTTCCCTCAACTTCTCCGCCGCGTCGATAATGTTTCGGGCGATTTTCTCGTTCTGCTGCTTCTGCAGTTCACCCCGGTGCCGTATATCCTCCATACCCGCGGCAGCCTGGCCGTCGGCCATCTTCATCTTGAGGGCTAGAAACTTCGCAGCCAGTTCCATCGCATCAAAAGCCCGTGGTGGGGGTAGCATTGGGACCGCATCCGACGCCGGAGCGCCGCCAGAGACCGGTGGTAGCGCAAGTTCAGCGCCCGACTTGCTAAAACCAGCCGAAAAATTGCTGAGGGGAGCGTCGACCTGAGTTAGCACCCCGGCTTTAAGTAGCATTCCACCGATCGCTTCCGTCATGCTTACGTTATGCATCGCTGCCTCTTTCACATGCTGATTCGGGCCTGAGCTGGCGCAGCATCAGCGACGCGTGCTGAGCGAAAGCTCTATGCTCAGGGTTCCCGCCGCTAAGCGCCAAAACGCTCTCAAGCGCGCTCACGGCTGCCGCCGGCTGATCGAGCTTGATGAGACATTTCGCAGCGCGAAGCGGGATCTGCGGATCCTCGTCGTTCAGCAGCGCAGCCAGTCCGTAGGCACGCACGGCATTTGCTGAATCGCCCAACATTTGACTGGCAGCACCGAATCCGAACCAAAATCTCGGGTCGATGTACCGGTGTATGCACAGGAAACGAAAGAAGCTCAGCGCCTCGCCGTATCTACCGGCGGAATAGAAACGATGGCCGAGCGCGTAGACCGCATCGAGTTCGTCATCCGTGATCCCAATGACAGCCGCCAAATCCGTACGCCCTCCGATGATCTCTTCCGTAAGCCGTGCCAGCCGTCCAGCCTCAGAAGTGTCCACTTCGCCACCGCCCGTTACTGGCTCCTCTACCTTCTGCGTCACCGCCTTAGACCCTCTGCCGCATGGGCTTGACGCGCGGCCCACGTACCGGCAGCTGATTGGACATGGGAGTCATGACGTCCCTCAGCACCGCCTGCCGCTCACATGTGTAAGCTTGCCGAAAACCCTCGTCTTGAGCCTCAACGAACGCGGAAATGACATCGTCGGTGATGGCATAGTCGCCGAAGAGCTCAGCTTGCCGACCGAACTGCTCCTGACCTTCTCTCAAGAAGCTCTCCACCTGCGTGATCGTTTGCCGCGCACTCTCCAGCGTCCTATCGACATCTTTGCCATCCGTACGTTGATCCGCGGGATCGCAGGCATTGCGCCAATGAATATCGAGGTCGCGGGCGAAGTTTTGATCCCTGGAGAGCAGCGACTGCTTAACGCTGCGATGCCGACGGGAGATTCCATCCCAATAAATAACCGCATTACAGAATGACGTCATTTGTTCTCTTACAACCGTCCGATCGCCATCGACATTATCAATGTCAGTCCACAGGAGCAGAGCACCGCCTCCATCAGCACAGAGCGCCACCTGGGCGGAAACACAGTAAAGCAGGTTCTCTCCGAGCAATTCACGGATCTCCCCTTCATTGTCCGGCAGTGTCTTTGCAATCCTGCTGATTAGTCGCGCCGATCGTAGGCCTGTCGCCTCAAGAACGATCCCAACATCGTCGACGGCAAGCTCAACACGCGCCACACCCACGGACGAGGCGGAAAAACGATCTGAACTTTTCAACAAGTGCCCCAAGGCCACTGACATGACATGCTCTGTCGATGTTGGCGTCACGCCCTCATTCCCTTCTTGCTCAAGGCGAGAACTTTACCGTCAGTGACTTGATGGCGTTTGCGCCCCAGTTCCCACCGATGGATCACCATAGATGCAGCAGTAGTATTCAATAGCTCAAGGTTCACAGAACGACCAATATTATAACAATATGCATACATAAGAACGCGCGATGGCAGCGGAGACAATGTGATGGATGAGGAACACGCTGTCCCGTTCAGTGCCATAGGCAGAAACTATGGTTGCATATGTAATTTGTATTTGTGCGTGGAGTTGTACGGAACAACATAGGCGGTGAGAATATGATTCTTATGCGTGCTTACCAGTTGGCAAACCCTTATCGAAGTGGCCGCCACCGTATTGATTGGCCGTCCCGGATGTAAGTTAAGGAGCCGTGTTCGGGAGCGATGAAGAGGTTCAGGCCGGTCAGAACGGTCCGTAGCCCGATGGAATAGTCACCGGAAATGCGCGCAAACGGCGGAGAAAGGGAGTTCGATATACGATGTCTCCTTGGTGTACATCTGTATCATCCGAGAGTAGCACTGAGATCGGGGGCGGCTTACGGCGAAAACTTGCCGAAGCGGCATTCTTGGCTTGCATCTCGAACGACGTAGTGCGGGCAAGACGGATTGCGAAAGGACTTAGCGCTCTTGCGCCGGGCAGTAGGGAGTCCGTTATCGCTCACGCCGTTGCGGATCTGACGGTAGGGGATATTGAGGCAGCGCTGGAGCAGCTTCGTCCGCTTTCGGATAGTAATGATGCATACGGGTTAGCGTTCAAGGCGCTGGCTCTCCATCTTGCCGGACGGCTCAGCGAGCGCGATGCTGTACTCAGACGGGTTCCGGGTGGAGATCCTGATGTCGATGGACTCGTCGCCGCTTTTGGCAAGCACTCGGTGGGACATGCTGTAGAGAGGGACATCTGGTGAGCAGCATCAGCCCACTCGCGGTGACGTCTGTTTTGCCAACGGACGCTGCATTTGTATCGGAGTTACCGACTGAATCCCTTGACGCCTTTCGTGCCGAATTCCATCGATCCGAGTTGTCGCCACACCACGACCAGTCAGCGACCGATGCAATCGATGAGTCGACCGAGGTGGCGCGCGGATCTGGCGTCGCCCGGACACCGGGAGACGCCATCCTCAGCAGCATGGAGAAGCTAAGCGCCAGCTTTACCCACGCCGTGGAAGCCGCTCATAGCACAGCGGGCATGGAAGAAATCCACTCAGGCGACTGGCTGAACGCACAGCTCGCGCTCTCAGCTTTGTCCCTGGAGTGCGACATGTTGGCAAAGGTGGTCGGAAAGGCCACGCAGAGCCTGGACAATTTCCTGAGAAACCAATGATCTACGCTGACGGATGGCATGACTTTGTCTTGAAGCGGCTGGCGACACTTCTCTTGTTGTTGACGCTGGGGAGCTGCGAATCGAAGCTCGAGCTGTATCGCGATCTTCCGGCGCACGAAGCGAACGAAATGCTCGCACTACTCATGAGTCAAGGCATCTATGCCGAAAAAACGACAGACAACAGCGGCACTGCCTCGTTGTCAGTAGATATTAGGGATGTTCCCCCTGCCATGGAAGTGTTGAACGGCGCCGGACTGCCTCATGACCCCTACGCCGATATGGGCAGTCTTTTCAAGAATGAAGGCATGATCTCATCCCCGAAAGAAGAGCGTGTGCGTTACATTTATGGCATCACACAGGAGCTGTCGCGGACCCTGTCCATCTTCGATGGCGTGCTCAATGCCCGGGTCCATGTGGTGTCACCCGAAGAGGCGAGTGACGATCGACGACCGTCCTTCCCCTCGAGCGCTGCTGTGCTTGTCCGTTACACACCCGGCACTACGGTCGATCAGATGGTACCAAAAATCAAGGAGCTCGTCGCAAACAGCTTGGCAGGCCTATCCTATGAAAGGGTCTCCGTCGTCCTCGTAGAGGCAAGCCAGGATAATGCATTGCGTTCCGTCGATAGAACGCCCGTTGTCACGTCACAACATAGTAGCGCACCACCCCATCTGGTGATCGGGCTTGTATGCGGCATAGCGGTATTGCTAATCGGCAATGGCGTCCTCGCGTTCCTGCTATGCCGTCGCCCCCGTCAGACATCTGGATAGCGGCTCAGTGAGATTAATCGTATCGAACAATTCAGCAGTGATCACCGGAAGATCAGACGCGATGTCGGATGAATGGCTTGAAGCACCGTGGGCGAGGGCCGTGATGTACTGCATTGCCGATCCTGCCGCTGATCTCGATTTCACAATGGTGCATGGTTGGCCCGAATGGATGCCGCTGGATAGTGCTCACACGGACCCGTTCACTCGTGTTAAGCTTGGGTGCTGGCTCCTTCGTGGCCAAAGGGATGAACCGTCCGCAATCATTTTCGCTGGCGCCGCGCGACGAAGCCGGCTCGCGTTCCTCCCGGCTCCAGACGCCGTGCGCCTTATGCGCCTGGCCGGCGCCTGGGTGGGTGTATCCGGCCTTACAAGACTTCTTCGGACGAGCGAAATCGTGGCCGCTCGCGCTAACCTCGGTGAAGAAGCCGTCGCATTCGCTTCGCAAGCCGCACTTCTGCCGCGGCCGACTGCCGAACTGATGTCGGCGCTCGGTGTTTCTGACATTCCGTCAGCGCCCAGCGCTTTGCTTCAATGCGGCGCGGCGATGTTCGGTCTTGCGATTGGTGACATTCCGAAAATGCTGCGGACTCGGTTGGGCTTGCGCCGGCCCGCGCCAATCTGGGCGGCGGCGGTGGACAAATGTCGTGACGACAATGCTGGCGAGGACGCATTTTATGCGATGCGGCGCCTGATCCGTAAAAGGATGCCCCAATGGTCGCATTGGTTCAGCTGACACATGCATCGGCCGGTATCCTCGGCCCTGGGCGAATCTTGCCGGCCGGGAGCGCACAGACACTGATAGATGCCGAGCAAGTGCTTACACAGGCACGGCGCGAAGCTAATGCGCTCATCGATGCGGCGCGCGGATCTGCCCGAGCGATCGAGGTAAGGGCCAAAGAGGCTGGCCTGGCTGCAGCACAAGCGGCAATCGAAGCCCGTTTGACCGCGATCGCCACGGATTCTCTGCGCATTATGGCGCAGAATGAGGCACAGATCATCGACATGGGCCTGCAGATCGCGCGCCGCATCATCGACACTATCGAGCCGGTGGAGGCGGCAGTGCAGATCGCTATGCGCGGTCTGAAATTCGCGGGCCACAACTCCCTCGTCCGAGTACGTGTGGCACCGTCGCTCCTAGAGGCGGTCCGCAACCGGTTAGACGAGATCCTCCCCACCGCGACATCGCGCGCCGTCGTCGACCTGATCGCCGACGCGCGCGTAAAGGATGCGGGATGCATTCTCGAGACCGATGCCGGACTGGTCGACGCCACGATCGAGAGCCAGCTTGCGGCGATCGAAAGCGGCCTGCGTAGCGCCCTACTAGACTCTGCAAAGCCAAACCATAGTGATGTCGGAACACCAAGGTGATGTCCGAGCCAGCCGAGCCGACGGACGCTATTTCCCCCGAGCACGAGAACATCGATCGTTTCTTCCAGCTCGCAAAACGAGCAGTTGCGCAGGCTTCGACAATGCACGTCCGCGGCCGTGTCCTCCAGATCGTTGGAACGGTTATCCGTGCCATGGCGCCGGGCGCCCGCATCGGCGACCTTTGCACTCTTCGCAATCCGGAGAACAACTTCGAACTGTCGGCGGAAGTGGTTGGGGTGCAGTGCGACGTCGCTATACTGACACCTCTAGGGGAAATGCAGGGCCTCTCCACGCTCACTGAAGTGATCCCTACGGGAAAGCCGCTCATGGTACCAACCGGCTGGAACTTGCTCGGCCGCGTACTCGACGGTTTCGGCCGACCTCTGGACACATCCACCAATGGGCCTTTGCTTTCGGAAGACCGGGTACCCGTCTACAGGGAGGCACCGGATCCCTTAACCCGGCGTATCATCGACAACGTTCTTCCTGTCGGCATCCGGGCGATTGATGGTCTTCTAACGTGCGGCGAGGGACAGCGTATCGGCATCTTTGCCGCTGCGGGCGGGGGCAAGAGTACCCTCATGTCGATGCTGGTGCGTGGCGCAGCGGTCGACGTGATCGTGATAGCTCTAATCGGCGAGCGTGGCCGGGAGGTGCAGGAGTTGATCGAACACAGCGTCGACGCAGAAGCGCGTTCAAGAGTCGTTCTTGTCGTCGCCAGTTCCGACCGATCCGCAACGGAGCGAGCCAAGGCGGCCTACGTCGCGACGACGATCGCCGAATGGTACCGCGACCAAGGAAAGCGTGTGCTGCTTCTCATGGATTCGGTGACCCGTTTCGCGCGTGCACTGAGGGAAATTGGTCTTGCGGCCGGCGAGCCGCCGACGCGGCGTGGTTTCCCGCCATCGGTTTTTGCTTCACTGCCGCGGCTTATGGAACGCACTGGGAACAACCACCTTGGATCCATAACGGCCTTCTACACCGTGCTTGTGGAGGGCGATGATATGGCCGAACCGGTGGCCGATGAAACCCGATCTGTCCTCGATGGTCATATCGTGCTCTCACGCGCCTTGGCGATGTCGAACCACTATCCCGCTATCGACATTCTGGCCAGTGTGAGCCGCGTCATGAGCGCTATCGTGTCGTCAGACCATGAATTGTTGGCGGGCAGCCTGCGGCAGCTGATGGCCAAATACCAGGAGGTGGAACTGTTGGTACGCGTTGGCGAGTACAGGAAAGGAGCCGATCCGCTCGTCGATGCAGCGATCGCCAAGATAGACCAGGTGCGAAGGTTCTTGCGACAGTCGACAAATGAGCAGATCGGCTTCGACGCAATGCTCGATGAGCTTGCCGCGTGTCTGGCATGACTCCCAACCCCGTGGACCGCCTTCTCGAATTGAAGAAAATGCGGCGCCGCCGCGCCGAAGATGCACTGCGCCTGAGGCACACGACTCTCGACAATGCTGTCGCGGTTGTCGGAACCGCCTTGACGGACCTTCGTAGATGGCGCGAAGACCTTCCCGCTCGCGAAGCCGCGCTATACGACCCTTTGATCGGGGAAGCCGCCGCGCTCATTGATCTTGACGAGGTGAATGCGAAGATGATCTCGCTGCGTCAACACGAACAGCTACTCCAACAGCACCTCGAACAGGCAAGGGCACAAACCGACTTAGCTCGGCAGGCACGTGAGGAGGCGTACGGCACGGCGCGTGAGGCAGGGCGCGAGGTTAGCAAATTCGAGAGTCTCGTTCGAGCCCTGCGCTCCGACGCCACCCTCGAGGAAGAGCGCTCAGCGGATTTGGAATCGGAGGATTTCGCCCAGAGGCAGACTCGTTTAGGCAGGGAGCAAGACGATAATGTGTCGGTGAACCTGCATCCGATGTGGAGCGGCCATTCGTTGTCAGAATTCACGGACCGCGATTGCGCGGATCCCGGAAAGCGATTTTGGTCGGTTCTCGGCTGCGCCATCCTAACGGACGTCGAGAGGGGCCATGTCGAGGCTGACACAAGCGAGACGACTTCTGGCGGCCGTTGAGCCAACGGGACGAAAGGGACACCCGAAAAAATACCGGCGCCAATATGCATAGCCCCCGGCTGTCGCAGCCCATGGGACGGATGCCTGTGACGGCTTCGGCTCATTCCACAGACCGTTTAAAGAGGGCCCCGTAGGACCACCTTTCTTCGGGGGTATCGTACCACCCAGAGCGATGTGTTCGCCGCCACCTTCAAAGGAGCCGCGGAGCACGATCGCAACAGCTTCCGCACTTTCGATCGGAGTCACCAAACCAATCGCGAGGCCGGCCTCGCGTAAACCGGCCGCTGGACGCAAGATTGCCCCGCCGACGTTGCCTCATGTGACCGTGTGTGAATGTCACGCGTGCGAAGCCAGCGGCGTTTGGCGGAGCATCGGCTCATTCCACATCGCCCCCGATCGCCTCGCCGCCCTGCGTGGGTGGCTGCGTACCGACCACGGCGGACTTGCGAGTTGGAATGCGCTCAGCCCCGATGCGATCAGCGCAGAAACTCTTGGACAGCAGCGCCAGCGGCCACCAATGGATGGCCACTTCGCGCGCCACCAGCCAAGCGCCTTCGCGGTCTTAGTACGAATGGTCGACGCTGAACGCTCCAGAGCAGATGCCGTCGATGCCGCTGCCCGTGATCTTGCGTTCGTCGCTCGAAGTCAGGCGCTAAACGATGCCGGCGAGGTTGTCTTGTCCATGCTCGTTCCTGCCCAGGACGACGAGCGCCCCAATCGCTCCGCCTATCGATGAGCAGCGAGTAGAGGACAATGCCAAGGATGCGCCTGAATATCTCCATCGCTCAGAACGCCTGTCCCATGCCGGCATAGATGCCGAAATGCGGGTCATCGGGACCCCGGTTGAACGGCACCGCCGCATCGATACGCAGCGGCCCGAATGGCGTGAAATAGCGCAGGCCGACACCGGCGCCGACCTTGACGTCGGAAAAGTTGGGAACCGACATATTCGATACCGTACCGGCATCGACGAAGGGCACGATGCCGATCTTGTCGGTGACGGCGATCCGCATCTCGAGCGAGGTTTCGAAGAAGGATAGGCCGCCGATAGGCTGGCCGGTGAAGTCCTTCGGGCCTATGCCCTTATAGCCGTAGCCGCGCACCGAACCACCACCGCCGGAATAGAAGCGCCGGTTGGCCGGCACATTCTGAAACCCGGTGCGGACGATAGAACCAACCGCGACCCTTTCGGCCAGCACGAACTTCGAGGCTGAATCCAGCGACTGATAGGCCGATCCCTCCCCCGTCAGTAGGAGGAAGGCCGCGCCGCTCATGATGTCGCGGCTGGGATCGGCAGAGGTCAGTACCCGGAATCCGCTGGTTGGGTTCAGCCGGTCGTCTCTGTCGTCGTAGACATATTGGAGCGGAATGCTGGCGATCAGATATTTGTGCTCGCCGAAAGGATCGGTGATCTCCGAATAGTCGAGCGCGACTTCCGCGGAAACCGTCTGTTGCTTGTCGAGTTCATAAGACAGGCCGGTGTTGGCCTTGACCGAGAAATGCTCATAGGCGTCAGGGTGCTCGAGCACGGTCTTGACGCCGGCGAAAAACTTTGACGCCGGCCCGATCATCTTCTCGAACATGATGCCGGCATTGTAGTTGAGCTCGCTCGGCTTGCTGCCGATACCGCTGATTGCGCCCTCGATGCGCAGTTTTTCGGCACGGCCGAACAGATTGCGGTGGCCCCAATAGCCTTTCAGGTCCAGGCTATCGGTGTTAGAGAAGGTTCCGCCTAGACCGAAATAGCGCGGCTTGCGATCGCTCACTTCGACGCCGATCGGGATGTTGCCGTCGGCATCGAGACTCTCGGCCTCCTTCAGCGTCACGCTGTTGAAGACTTCCAGCGCGAGCAGCCGGTCACGCGCCTCGTCGACCTCTTCCGGCGAATATTGGCGGCCGCGCTTCAGGCCGGTCATGTATTCGGCGAAATTGCGGTCGACCTTTTCGGTGCCTTCGACCGTGGTGTTGCCGTAGCCGGCAGCCGGCCCGGCGGCCACGGTCAGCGTCACGTCGAGCGTCGAGGTGGTGTGGTTGGCGACGATCTGCCGGTCGGTGACCTCAGCGAGCGGCATGCCCCGCTCCTTCAGCGTCCGCACTATCAGCGCCTCAGCTTCGAGGACTGCGCCCGAACTAGCGTCGCCGCCCGATATCAAACCATAATCGGCACTCATCAGCCCCGCCGCATCGCCCTCCAGCCTGATGTCGCCAAGCGTGAATTTCGGCCCGGCCGCAATGTTGATCACCACCGGAATCGGCTGCGGACCCGAAAATTCGGCGTCGGGCGGCAAATCGTCGAGCGGCTTGCCTTCGATGGTGATGGTGACGACGCCCTCGTAGCGGGCGTCCGCGTAAAGTGCGGCGACAAGCTGGTCGCGGTCGCCACGGGCCTTGGCCAGCAGGCCGAGCGAACCAGAGACTGGACGTTCTTCGTCGTCTTTCAGCGCCGAGGCGTTTTCGAGCTTCTCGGCGATGTCCTCGTCGGCGTCGGGCGCCTCGATGGTCACCGTGTAGCGCAGTGGATCGACGGTGTCGGCGTCCTCGTCGCTGGAAGGCGCCCACAGCTTGAGGCCGAACAGCTCGAACGCGGCTGCGGACCTTGATTGCGCGGCCAGCGCGGTCGAGCAGACCACGGCCAAAAGCAGGGCGTGCAATAGCGCGCCGCCTGGGGCGCTACCCACTGACATCTGCCTTCCATACACGGGCATTTAGCACAACCTAGGCAATAGTCCTGCCAAGGCGGGAGTCCGATGCTGCGGCTGGGCAAGTCCGTCGGCAAGAGCCGCGATGCGCCCTCGTAGCTCGCGCGGAAGTGCCGCCACGCCTGTCCCGAAGGCTTTGAGAGCCCTGCCACGATTCTCGGGGTCGCCGATGCCTTCGGCCAGGACGACGAGACGCTGCTGCAGCTCGAGGGCAAGCCCTCCGATACCCGCTCCGAAGCCCCATAGGGCTGAGACGCGACCCTCGGGGTCGTCAATGCCTTCGGCCAGGACGACGAGACGTTGCTGAAGGTCGGGGGCAAGCCCTCTCAGACCCGCACCAAGGCCCATCAGGGCCGAGCCGCGATGCCTGGCGTTTTCAAGTCCCTCGGCGAGGACGACGAGACGTTCCTGGAGCCCGGGCGCAAGCCCCGCCACACCCGCTCCGAGGCCCTGCAAGGCCGAGGCGCGATGCTCGGCCCCCTCAAGTCCCTCGGCGAGGACGACAACACGCTGTTGGAGGACGGGGTCCAGCCCGGCCACACCCGCTCCGAGGCTCTCCAGGGCCGAGGCGCAAAGCTCGGCGTCGTCGTCAAGTCCTTCGGCGAGGACGACGAGGCGCTGCTGGAGCTCGGGGGCAAGCCCTGCCATGCCTACTCCGAAGCCCCATAAGGCTGTGACGCGATTGTCGGGGTCCTCAAGCGTCTCGGTGAGGAGGATGAGACGCTGCTGGAGCTCTCCTGCTGCGCCCAGGCGAGGTAATTGAAGTTGGCCGCGAGTGATTGGATCACGCCCCCATACAGAAGCGGGGCAAGGCGATCCTCGACGCCAGGGCGGTCTTGCGTCAACCTGTTCCAGATAGCCTGAGCCCGGATAGCCCTTTCACGCCCTTCTTGAGGCATCCAGATTGCCGTAGTGGCGTGGTACATCTGTTGATTCGTCTGCGACATGCTCAGAAGATCGGTCGGGCTGAGCCGCTCAGCAATCTGACAGAGTAGCTCCTGCTGCAAATCAAGGACACTGGTGTGCCGCATGCGGCGAGAGGAGGAAACGCTTGACGCTTGAGGCTCAGAGCGTGTGTGCGCTACAACAGAACGGGATGATTGTCCGGGTCCTTCAACCCCAACAGCCGGTAGGGCGGGAGAATCATCCGTGATATCACCTTCGATGGCGCTAAATATCGCCATGGGCGCCTTGCCACGCTCGTCAATGCCCGTCATAATTCACCTCCTATCGACCAACAAACTGAGATCATCTGGTCGCCAGCTTGAGCTGGTTGATCTTGCCCTCGACGGATAAATTGATTTGTCGGCAACGAGGCGAGCTGCCCTGTCGGAGGAAGCCGGTTCAAAAGCCGCCAGTTCCAGCCGGCCCCGAACAATTCAACATTCTGTCGGTTGTGCACTGTGGTGGCGAATTTCAAACCGCCAGAAACAACCTGCATTATGCACAGCCTGATGTGTAGGATCGTCTTCATCATCAGATGCTTCCAAGCAAAAAATGCGCCACTTGAGCGATCGATTTGATCTCAGCATTCCCGGCATACCTCGATGCGGATTTCGGCACTGGCCACGGCTGCGATCCTCTTCTTTCGGTGGGCGCTGGTTGCCTTCCCAACAAATTGGCGGATTGTCGACATTCGGCATGTCTGCTTCGAGCGAAGAAATAGATGCCAGATGTGAAGCGGCGCGGCATTGCCCAGGAGCGGAACCTTTCCCCGCGAAGAGGCTCGGACCGTCCGTTTTCCTAGTCGGTTGATGATTTCCCCCGAGAAGACCTGTCCATCGCTCCCATCCGCCCGATCCGGCATGCGCGGCAAGCGTGCAACGAGGTCAGATAGAGCCCCTTGCCGCTTAGGCCCTCCGGGCTGCAGCGGATATCGGGCTGCGGACGTCGCGACGAACAGCGGCGCAAAGTGGCCTGGATTTTGCGCTGTGCTTTATCGCAGCACAACAAAGTTAGTTGCAGAAGTTCCAGTCCACCAAGTGGCGTCGTGAGTGAATGCTTCGCCTACGCCGTTCCGCCTGGCTTCCTGCGATTGGTGCTGTCCGTAAACTTCGAAGAGAGGCGTGATTATGAAATCAGCATTCAAGCAGAACTCGACCAAGAACCTTATCCTGAGTTCCTCTAGAGCCCCCCTATTGAGCCAGCGCCCCTCTGTAGCCAGGAACGTGGCTGTCCCTCAGAGTCATGTTGAAGCGACGTCCGACTGTGTCGGCCCCAAGCATCGAGCAAGGGACAATCACAGATCAGTCTGCAGGCATTGATGTGCCGCTGGAACAGCGTCGCTTTCTTGAGCCGAACGCCTTGCACCTGACCACCCCGTCGAACCAGATGATGAGGCCAAGCGCGTTGATGGCGCGGCGACAGGCATGCGAGGTGAATCAGGCTCGTTCACCAGGCTTGGACTGCCGGAGGCCGGACTCTGCTCGTGATCGGACGCGCTCTGCGCGGGTATTGGCGCAAGTGGAGGGAGTACGAGTTCGGTGTCCTCATAGAAGACGAAGAGCTGCGGCCGCTCGTTGTCGCTGCGGCCTTTGGAATGCGCGTCTTTCCGACGGTGGACCGGTAGCGGCCCAGCGGCGAGGCGAGCCGACCGAGCAAAACTCTTCATGCGCGCTTGAGGGCGGCGATCAAATTCTCCTTGCGAAGTACGGAGCCCGCCGGATCGCAAAGCAGAGGCTCGCTCGCGATTCAGAGCCCATCAAAATGGGTCCTCTCGGCCTATTTGGAAACACGGGTGATGTCGCTACTGCCACAAGCGGCAACAGGCGTAATCTAGCTCTATTCAACCTTGACAAGGCTATCCCATGCAACTACGCCACCTCAGATATTTCGTGAGCATCGTCGATGCAGGGAGCTTCTGCCGGGCAGCGGCCACCATTCATGTGGCCCAGCCGGCCCTCAGCCAACAGATCGCTGGCCTTGAAGCCACGCTCGGCGCCACCCTGTTGCACCGGAGCGCACGCGGCGTTTGCCCGACCCAAGTGGGCAAGATCTTCTATCGGGAGGCCGTCTCCATCTTGCAGCGGGTAGAGCAACTGCGCGGCATCGTTCGCTCCACCGGGGGAGAGCCAGAAGGTTCAGTGGGGCTCGGTATTTCTTCGTCGCTCGCGGTCTCCCTCGCTGGCCCCTTAGCTGGCGCCTGCAGGACAGCACTCCCCAAAGTGACCCTGCGCTTGGTGACCGGTGACTTTCTCCGCATTAGCTCGCTCATCGAATCGCACGAGCTTGACGTTTGCCTGGTCTTCGAGGACACACCCACCCATGGTGTTTCCCGCAAGCCGCTGTTCCGCCAGCGCCTCTATCTGGTCCGGCCTGCCAATGCGGAAAATGTGGCGACCTCAGTGTCCCTCGAAGAGCTGGCGGGACTTCCTCTTGTGCTGCCAGCACAGCCGCATACGATCCGCGTCGCACTGGACCGGGCGTTTGGAGCGGCCGAAGTGATACCGAACTGCGTCGCGGAGGTCGACACGTTCTGCAGCGTGCTCTCCTTGGTCAAAGCCGGCGTAGCAAGCGCGATCGTTCCCAAGGGGGATTTCTCAGACGTTCCAGGCTACGAAGCTCTGAGGCCTGTCGTCATCGATCCACCGATTCATCTGACAGTATGCCTCATCTCATCCGCCCACATGCCGCTCACCTCCGCCGCCGAGGCGGCAAGTGCCTTGCTCGGCGCGCAGCTAGAAAAGCACCTTAGCGAAGCGTGCCCCCCGAATGGGAGCGCGTCCCAACTCAGTAGTTGCGAGGGTGCTGTCACATTGATTGAGGGGTAAGGAAATTGAGGTAGCAGCGCGCCCATGACCGTGAGTGCACCGACCTACAAGAACCACCGCTATCCGATCGAAATTGTGGCCCGTGCTGTCTGGCTCTACTTCCGCTTCAATCTGAGCCTGCGCGATGTCGAGGAAATGCTGCTCGATCGCGGGATCGTCGTTTCCTACGAGACCATCCGCCGAGGCACCGTAACGTTAACCGGGCATCGATCAAAATGTGGGATCTGGCGGCATGACCAGATTTTCCCGTGATCCTCTTTATCGTCGCCACCGATTTCCGGCGCAGGTGATTGCCCATGCCGTTTGGCTCTATTTCCGGTTTCCGCTCAGCCTGCGGATGGTCGAGGATATGCTGGCAGCTCGTGGCGTCATCGTCTCTCACCAGACCGTGCGACTTTGGGCTGAGAAATTTGGCAGACACTTTGCCAATGATATCCGGAAGCGATCGGCCGGCGAGCTCGGCGACAAATGGCATCTCGATGAGGTTGTCATCACCATCGGTGGAAAGAAACACTGGCTTTGGCGCGCCGTTGATCAGGACGGGTTTGTTCTCGACGTGTTGGTGCAAAGCCGTCGCAATGCCAAGGCGGCAAAGCGCTTGATGCGAAAGCTTCTGAAAGGGCAAGGCCGTTCGCCGCGTGTGATGATCACCGACAAGCTTCGATCCTACGGTGCGGCGAAGCGGGAGATCATGCCAGGCGTCGAGCATCGCTCGCACAAGGGCCTGAACAATCGGGCGGAGAACTCTCATCAACCCGTCCGACGGCGGGAGAGGATCATGAAGCGCTTCAAGTCAGCGCGACATCTTCAGCGTTTCGTTTCCGTCCACGACCCGATCGCCAACCTCTTTAACGTTCCCCGCCACGATATTCCATCCACCCACCATCGAGAACTGCGAGCAACTGCCATGCAAGCATGGCGCCAAATCGCGCGACTTCACGCCGAATGAACCAAAGCCTCACTCCCAGATCTTGTTTTCACAGCGTTAAGTTTACGGTGCCCGGGGGACGTATCTCCTTTGAGGGCGGCGTTGACGGGATCTCTACGCGGCCCTTATCAACCAAAGACCGCAATATCCTTGTGACCTATGGCCTTTCATGCGATTCTTCGGGCTGGTCTAAGGAGGTGAGAATGCCTGAAATACTTGCAGCGCTTTCCAACATTCGGACTGTTGAAGAAATGATCGCGGCCTTCCGGGATGAGCAGCATTGCCGTCGGTTGCTGGAAAGCATGGTGTGGCCGGATGGCCGGATCTGCCCCGCCTGCGGATACAAACGTTCGATCGCGCTTGCCGGTCGCGATACCGGCAAGCGTCGCGCCCGACCGGGCCTTTATCAATGTTCCAGCGGCGATTGCCGGTTCCAGTTCACGGTGACGACACACACGCCTCTGCACTCCACGAAGCTTCCCATGCGTGTTTGGCTGAAGGCAATGTGGCTGTTACTGCAATCCGACAAGGGCTTGTCGTCGGTGCGCCTGGCCGAGGCGCTCGGGGTGAGCCAGCCAACGGCCTGGCGGATGGGACATGCACTGCGTCTCATGGTGGCGCGGGAGAACATGCTCGTCGGCACGGTTGAGATCGACCATTTCCATCTCGGGGGAAGTCCCCGAAAGCGGCCGGATGACCCACCTCCGGGACGGGGCCGGAAAGGCCAGGCGAATACGGACAAAACGCCAGTCATGGCGATGGTGCAGCGGCCGACCGACGTCACGCCCGGCGCTCCGTCCGGTGACGCGCGTGCCGCGGTCGTGACCAGTCTCTCGGCGCGAGCAAGCGAACGCGTCACTGAAGCGCAGATCGAATTGGGAGCTCATTTGATGAGCGACGAGTGGAAGGCATTCATGGCCATTGGTGAGAGCTTTGCCAAGCACGAGACCGTGAAGCATTCCAGCGGTGAGTATGTCCGGGACGCCGTCCACGTCAATTCGGTCGAAGGTTTCAACTCCCGCGTCCGCCGTAACATCGCCGGCGTCTTTCATCATATCAGCCCGCAGCATGCCGACCTGTATTTCCACGAGATCGGCTTCCGATGGTCGCAGCGCGTCGTCACAGGAAACGTCATTCGCAAAACCCGGCATGGCCGGGAGAGCGTGCGAACCTTGTGGTCGCGCGTGCCGCCTGCGCTGCAATTGACGAATGTTTTTCGCACCGCCACGGGTCGTCAGATGCGCCGAAGCCCGTATGGCGGCATCACTATCAAATCAGCCGTAGCTGTCTTTGGTTGATAAAGGCCCGTGACGCTACCAACATCCAGGTCGCCGATCTCAACGCCATCAACGCCGTGATGGCCGTCATCAAGTGGAAGAAGCCTGGGCTTCTACCGCGATCTCGAGCACGAGCACTATTCTACCTTCACGGTCGACGGCAACATGCTGCCCAATGGGGATCAGGAATGATCCGGTATCAGCGCCTTGAGCATCGCTTCCTCCGCAATGTCCCGGACACGCTGAAAAATGGAATGCTGTACATCTCGATGGACTACGCAACCTCGGCACATAGGTGCTGCAGCGGTTGCGGCGAAAAAGTCGTGACCCGGTTCAGCCCCACCGACTGGAAGATGGCGTTCGACGGAGAGATCATCGCTCTTCACCCTTCGATCGGCAATTGGCAGCTCCCCTGCCGGTCGCACTGCGTGATCAGGGCTGGGGAGAGTAATCGATGCCGCACCTTAGAGTGACGAGCAGGTCGAGGCCGAACAGCGACGCGCCGCGCGCGCTAAGGCGGAATATTATGGCACCGAGCAGCCTCCGAATGATAGCGAGGCACCGATCACTAACCAGCCGGACAAGTCAGCCCGCAATCTGTGGACCCATTTGCTCGCGTGGCTTGGGTTTTGAGGTGAGGTGCGAACGGACGGTCGTTGACACAGTCGCGCGACAGCGGGGTCAGATTGCCTTCAACAAGGCGAGCCAAACGCATGCCGTACCCGCAGCAAGGATCGGGATCGCGGCTTCGGGCATCTCGACAGCTATCTGGCTGATGGAGGCGGTTCCAATTTCAGAAACCTATGCTGCTGAAGAACTAAGCGGCGACCATTCCGAGAATTTTCTTTCAAATTCTGGCCGCAAAGTTCTATCGTAAATGAAAATAGGGGATGGGGCATGGAAACGAATTCGGACACTGGCGACGCAGCCGGTATATCAGCCGCGCCCGTAATAGAAGTAGTGGCTGACATCGCCGCCAGCTTTACATATGCATCCTTCCAAAATGCCATTCCGGTGATCCGGTCTATCTCGCTCAACAACCCAACGCAGCAGGGCTTCGAAAAATGTACTCTCGAGCTGATATCGAACCCACCTTTTTTGCGCGCCAAGAGCTGGACAATTGATCGAATCGTTGCTGGCGACCGGCTTCCCTTAAGCGACCGAAAAATCGATCTCGACGCCAGCTATCTGGCCGGTCTCAACGAGGCTGAGCGCGGGGAGATAACGCTGCGGCTCACCTCAGCAGGCGCGGTGCTGGCCGAGCAGCGCGTTGCGGTGCGCCTGCTAGCTCGCGACGAATGGGGTGGCGTCATCGATATGGCGCAACTGCTGCCTGCATTCGTCATGCCGAACGACCCCGCGATCGCAGGACTGCTGCGTTCCGCAGCGGAGCGGCTCGCAGCGCATGGTCATGCCTCCAGCCTCGATGGCTATCAAAGCAGCAATCCGCAACGCGCATTCATGCTGGCGGCCGCAATCTATTCGGCCATTGCCGGTCTATCGCTGCACTATGCTGAGCCACCTGCAAGCTTCGAAAGCCGAGGCCAAAAAATCCGACGTCCCTCAACAATTGCCGCGGAGAGGCTGGCAACCTGTCTCGATGCCAGTCTGTTGTTCGCATCCGCCCTGGAAGCGACGGGCCTGCACCCAGTCGTGCTTATGTTCCAGGGCCACGCTGCCGTCGGCGTCTGGATGACACAAAAGACGCTCGCCAACGCCATCGAAGCCGATGCCATGGAGATCCGCAAGGCGCTGGCATCGCGCGAACTGATCGTGTTCGAGACGACCGGCGTGACGCATCGGCCGGCGATGACGCTGGAGGCTGCGCAACGAGCAATCGAACAGCGGCTCGACGAAACGCAGGTGGGCACCTTTGTCGCCGCCATCGATATCCGCCGCTCGCGTAGCGGCGGCATTACACCGCTTGCCTCGCACGAACCGATGCGTCGCAGCGTGGATACCGAAGTGGCAACCGAAATTGCGCTGCCGCTGCCAGCGGCACCGGCCGTGACAGCCCTGCCTGCCGACATCGTCGAGGTGAAGCCGACGACAGCTGCCGGGCGGATCGACCGCTGGCAGAAAAAGCTTCTCGATTTGACACTGCGGAACCGCCTGCTCAATTTTCCGGACTCCAAGAAGACAATTCCATTTCTTTGCACTGACGTCGGCTATCTAGAGGATCGCCTGATGGCAGGCGCTTCGATCAGGCTCATATCACTGCCCGAACAGAATCCATTGGGCGAGCGTGATGCTGCTCTCTATCGCGAAGTCCATGGACGTGACCTGCAGCGCGGTTTTGCAGCAGAAGCGCTCCTGCGCGACGAGCTCCCCTCGACGCTCGATGGACGCCAATTGGAATCCCGCCTGATCGATCTTTACCGCCAAGTTCGCAACGACTTTGCCGAGGGCGGCGCTAATACGCTTTTCCTGGCGGTCGGCTTTCTGCGCTGGAAGAAAAAGCCGGAGGACGAGCGCAGCTATCGCGCGCCATTGTTGCTCGTACCGGTCAAAATCGAGCGCCGCAGCGCAACATCGCGTTTTACCTTGCGCTTTCATGAAGATGAGCCGCGGTTCAACGCAACCTTGTTGCAGTTTCTTGAGCGCGACTTCGAGCTCAAACTGCCACAGTTCTCCGGTGAGCTCCCCGAAGACGAAAGCGGCGTTGATGTGCCGCGTCTGCTAGGTCTTATGCGTCAGGCAGTGCGCGACGTCCCCGGCATGGAGGTGGTGGACGAGACGGCGCTCTCCACCTTTTCCTTCGCCAAGTTTCTTATGTGGAAAGATCTGGTCGAGCGTACCGATGCTCTGCGCGAAAACCGCGTCGTACGCCACCTGATCGATACGCCGGAGATAGCGTTCGAGGGCAGTGGCGCATCATTCCGGGACGAGCGCGAACTCGACCGGCACTATGCACCGTCCGATATCGTTTCGCTGCTGCCGGCCGACTCTTCACAGACCGCGGCAAGCCTTGCCGCCGCTGAGGGCCGCGACTTTGTCATCATCGGTCCTCCCGGCACTGGCAAGAGCCAGACCATCGCCAACATGATTGCCAACTGTCTTTCAGTTGGCAAAACCGTGCTGTTTGTGGCCGAAAAGACGGCAGCACTTGATGTGGTGTATCGCCGCCTGCGCGAACATGGCCTGGGCGCGCACTGCCTCGAACTCCATTCCAGCAAGGCGGACCGACGCAACTTTCTCAACCAGCTCAGGATCAGCTGGGAAAGCGGCGTGCGCGTGGAAGCAGCGGAATGGATTGCGATCAACGAGCGGCTTCGCGTCCGTCGCGACGAACTGAATGCCTATGTCGAAGCGCTGCATCGGCGCCATGTCAATGGTCTCACGCCCTATCTGGCGCTTGGCATCGCTCTCAAGAACAAGCAACAGCACGCTCCGCGATTATCGTGGCCATCGCGCGATGGCCATGACGAGGCAAGCCGGCTGGCGCTGGAGCATATTGCCACCGAAACAGGTCTCGCATTTCAGTCAGTGGAGATGCGACCGGTCTTGCGTCTCATAGATGTCACCGAGTGGACTTCAGGCTGGCAGGACAATTTGCTCGAAGGGGCAAAGACCCTCAAGAGTGCGTCCGAGGTTCTAGCGACCGCACTCGACGCCTTCCTCGTGAGTATCGGCCTGCGCGCCACAGGCGATGCGTCAAAAGCGGAGCTCGAAGCGCTGCGAAAACTGGCAGCGGCACTCCAGGACAGTGCCGGCTATGACGTCAGCATTGTCTTTGATCGAGATTTTGCCCAGTTGCGGGGAGCCCTTGCCACTCTCAATGATGCAATCGGAGACTATCGCAAGTCTCGCAAGGACCTGTCGGCAAGCTATGACGAGGCAGCCGTTGCGCGGATACGAATGGAGGACATAGAGCAGCAATGGCAACAGGCCGCTTCTGCGTTCTGGCCAAACAGTCAGTTGGGCAAACGCAAAGTCCAGAAGCTGCTTCAAGGCTATGTCACAGAGGGCGTGGCCGATCCTCAGCGGGACTTGCCACTGTTGCGCGTGATGCAGGACCGCCGCGCCACTGTCGAAGCCAACATCCTATCTGGCAAGCCGGTCGGATTTGCTGCACTTGATACCGACACCCATGGTATCGATCAGATACTCTCGATGGCCGAAAGGCTTCGACAGACGCTACGCCTGCCTGGCCTCGGCAGGGAGGATCTCAGAGCGCTCCTCCAGGCAACCGCCCCGAGCCTGCGAAGCGGTGAGGCAGATAGCACGATGCGCCACGGGGCAGCCCGCTTCCTTGCGGCTTCTACAGCATTCGAGGCTGCGAGGGCCCAATTTGCGATCGCTGCTGGAAAGACGCCTTCGTGGGCAGGACATGATAACCCGCTGACCGAATTGACGACGGCGATGGGAGACTTGCTCGATGTCCGTCATCTTCTGAGGGACTGGACTTCGTGGTGCGGCATTCGTCGCAGAGCTGTCAGCCAGAATCTGGGAGCGTTGGTCGACGATATCGAGGCGGGTCTAGTGCGACCAACCGAAGCTCAATCCGCGTTCCGCCTGGCTTATGTACGCTGGTGGCTGCCGGCCACGCTCGATGCCGATCCAGTGCTGCGAGATTTCCGTCGCTTCCAGCACGAGCACGCCATCGAAGATTTCCGGGAGATCGACGATCTGGTCCGCGCTCAAGCGAGCCTTCGCGTCATCAGTGCCATCGCTCATGGTTTGCCGGCTGTGCAAAGCGTCCCGCGCAATTCCGAGTTGGGCCTGTTGCGCCATCAGATGGAATTGCAGCGGCCCAGCAGGTCAATCCGCGAGATGATCGGCGCCATGCCGTCGAGCTTTGCCAAGCTCGCGCCCTGCATGCTGATGTCGCCTCTTTCCATCGCTCAATACCTACCTCCCGACCAGGCGCTGTTCGACGTGGTGATTTTCGACGAAGCATCGCAGATCACCACTTGGGACGCCGTCGGTGCTATCGCGCGAGCCCATCAAACCATAATCGTGGGCGATCCCAAGCAGTTGCCGCCCACCAATTTCTTTGGCCGCAACGAGGAGGACGAGGAAGTCGTCGAGCACGAAAAGGATCTTGAGAGCATTCTCGACGAAGCCAAAGCAGCCGGCATCCCCGTGCGTGACCTGCGCTGGCATTATCGCAGCCGCAATGAGTCGCTGATCGCCTTTTCCAACCATCACTACTATCAGAATCGGCTCATCACCTTCCCTTCCCCAACGGTGGAAGATCGGGCGGTGCAGCTGCGAAAAATCACGACCGGCATCTACGACCGCGGAAAAAGTCGCACCAACCGCATCGAAGCCCAAGCGGTCACCGACGAGGCGGTCAGCAGGATGCGGCGTTGGCTGGCCCTTCCAGAAAAGGACCGACCCACGCTCGGAGTCATCACCTTCAACGCGCAACAGCAGTCGCTCATCCTCGATTTCTTCGACAAGGCGCGACAGATGGAGCCGGCTCTTGAATGGTTCTTTGCCGACGATCGTATTGAACCCGCTATCGTCAAGAATCTGGAAAATGTCCAGGGTGACGAGCGCGACATCATCCTGTTTTCGATCACTTTCTCTCAAGATAACGCCGGCAAGCGCTCCATGGATTTCGGCGCGCTAAATCGGGATGGCGGCGAACGCCGGCTGAACGTCGCGGTGACGCGTGCGCGGCAGGAACTGATAGTATTTTCAGGTTTTACCGCCGACCAGATCGACCCCAACCGGACCAAGGCAATCGGTGTACAGCATCTTAAAGCCTTCCTTGATTTTGCCGAACGCGGTGCTGTGGCATTGCCAGCGCAGGAACGCGGATCGGTCGGGGCCTTGGAATCCCCTTTCGAGGAAGCTGTAGCCGCCGAGCTTGAGAAGCGCGGATGGACCATCGTTCCGCAAGTCGGCATTTCTGGCTTTCGAGTGGATATAGGGATTCGGCATCCCGATCTCGCCGGCGCCTATCTGGCGGGGGTCGAGTGTGACGGCGCGACCTATCACAGTTCTGCCACGGCGCGAGATCGAGACAAGGTCCGCGAGCAGGTCCTACGGGGCCTCGGGTGGAACATCGTCCGGGTATGGTCAACCGATTGGTGGTTTGATCTCGAAGGTTGCGCCGAGAGGCTTCATGCCAGCCTCGCCGCACTGCTCGAGGAAAGCCGTCGCAAGCAAGCTGAACAACGGGAAAGTGAAGCGACGATCCAATGGGACATGGGACATAAGGTCGACCCCATAGACCCATTGCCAGCCGAAGAGTTTGCATCGATCGGCGAACCTGAAAACTTGTCGCTAATATCAGAGCCAGAACTTGTCGCCGCTCCCGTCGGGACTTTAGAGCACCCATCGGCATCTGGAGCAATTTTGCCCGCTGCCGCGAATTCGACGCATGATTCCGGACCGACAGGCGGCCGTTATCGCCTCACTGACCTATCAGCATTCGCCACCAGCCCGGATCATTTTTACGAGTTCGCCTACCGAGGCACTTTGCGTACCATGGTCGACGCGGTGATCGAACAGGAAGGCCCGCTGCGAGAAGACGTCCTTGCGCAGCGCATCGCACGGGCGCATGGCTGGCTCAGAACGGGCAACAAGATCCGGGAGCGGATCGACCTGCATCTGCGCGATTTCGATAGAACTGATGAGTCCAGCGGCAGCTTCCTATGGAAGAAGGGGACGGTGGTCGATCTGCTTGATTATCGCATGCCGTTTGACGCCCTTGCCCGCCGGTCCATTGCCGACATTCCAATCGCCGAGCTAGCCGCTGTCGTCGTCGCGAACAAAGACGTTCTGGAACAGTCGGATCCCGCTCTCGACCTTGCACGTATGCTCGGCGTCGAGCGACTTGCGGCGATATCACGCTCCCGGCTGGATGAGGCCATCGATCGCGCCCGGCGCTACCTGGCATCGACATAGTCTCGGAGACTCCATGTTTCGTTTCATCCACAGCTCCGATCTTCATATCGGCAAGCGGTTCGGCAACATGCCGGAGGATCTGCGCGGGCGGCTCCGTGAAGCGCGCCATGGCGCGATCAGCCGGCTGGCAGAACAGGCACGGGTCAATGGTGCATCCACAATATTTCTGGCCGGCGATACGTTCGACACCGAAACGCCTTCACCCGCGATGTTGCGGCAGGCCCTTGCCGAGATGAGCCAGAGCGCGCCCTTGCGCTGGATATTGCTCCCAGGCAACCACGATTCACTGTTAGCTGATCAATTGTGGAGCGCGGCGGGTAGCGTTGTCCCAGACAATGTCATGCTGGCGATACGGCCCGAGATCCTGACCATTGCTGCGGACGTGGCGCTGCTGCCCGCACCGTGCACGACCCGCAGACCCGGTCGCGACCTTACCGAGTGGATGAACAGCGCCGCGACGCCGCAAGGCGCCATCCGGCTCGGCCTTGCTCATGGCGCCATTCAGAACTTTTCCGAAGATTCAGCAGCGTCCGATGTCATTGCACCAGATCGCGCGACCAAGGCCGGCCTCGATTATCTGGCACTTGGCGACTGGCACGGGCCTGTCACCATCAATGAGCGCAGCCGCTACAGCGGTGCGCCCGAACCTGACCGTTTCAAGCATGATACACCCGGTCAGGCCCTTGTCGTTTCCATTGCCGGGCCTGGCGCCCTGCCCGAGATCGTGGCCGTCCAAACAGCCAGCTTTTCCTGGAAAACCGCTCCACTGCATTTGCTGTCTGGCGATGACAGCGCGGCGGCATTTGAAGCGTTGCTACCACCGGCAGACTTGCGGCGTCAGACCTTGCTGCGAATTGTCGCGTCTGGCCGGGTACGGGTAAGCAGACGAACCGCCCTCGAAGCGGCGGTCGCGGCAGCCGCGCCCGACTACGCCTACCTGGAGCTGCAACGGGACGGGCTCGCGACCAACTGCGAAAGCGGCGATTTGGATCGGATCGATCGCTCTGGTGCCCTTCGCGAGGCAGCGCAGGCACTGTTGGATGAAAGCACCGACGAAAGGCGGTCGACAGTCGAACGCGACATATCGCGAGAAGCACTGGTTCGGCTGTTCAGCTATTGCGAGGCGATGGGATCATGAAACTTACAGCCCTTCGGCTCCACAACGTCAAACGGTTCGCAGGGCAAGGCGTCGCCATCGAGAACATAGGCGACGGCGTCAACGTGCTTTGCGCAGTCAATGAATTCGGCAAATCAACCTTCTTCGAAGCCCTCCATGCACTCTTTTTCCAGCCCCATACGGGAACGCCCGAAGGCGTGCGACTGTTACGACCTTATAGTGGGGGTAATCCGGTGGTGGAGGCCGACATCACCACTTCAGAAGGACGCTATCGGCTTACCAAGCAGTTTTATGGAGGCAAGCTGGCCAGCGTTATCGACCTCGATCGGGGGCGACTGTTGGCTCAAGCGGACGAGGCAGAAGGGTTTATCGGCAAACTAATCCATGGCGGAACCGCGGGGCCGGCAGGATTGCTCTGGGTTCGCCAAGGGGTCACCGGCATCGAAAAGCGCAGCAAAAGCGAGGAGGATGGCGAAAAACGCGTGCGCGAAAGCCTACTGTCCTCGGTTCAGGGGGAAGTTGAAGCCCTGACCGGCGGGCGACGCATGGCCGAAATCGTCGCCGCATGTGAAGAAGAACTCTATAGCCTGGTTACGTCAACGCTGCGTCCCAAGAGCGGCGGTCTCTATGCGGCGGCGCTCGATGAGCGTGACAAACTGCTGAAAGAAGAGCTGCGCCTCAGCGCCGAAGTTGCCGGTCTGCGCGATGCGCTCGACAAGCGGCGTATGGCGTTGGCGCGTCTGTCCGAGCTTGAAAAGCCCGAAGAAGGCGCTATCCGGCGGGAGGGTATTTCGGCCGCCGAAGCCGCGGTCGAGGCCGCAAAATCGCACACCGAAGCCCTGAAAGCTGCTGAAGCGGAAGCTGCTCTGGCGGCAATTCACCACGACGCAGCGAAGCAGGCCCTCGATAGTTTTCGGACCGCGCTCAAACGAGCCGCGGATTTGCGCGAGCAGTCGACGATTGCGCAGCTTCGCCGCAGTGAGGTTCTCGATCGGCGCGCTTCTGCCATAGCCGAAAACGAACAAGCGATGGCCGAAGTTCAAGTAGCCGAACAGGAAGAGCGCGAAGCTCGCGAACTGCTCGCGCGGCTGGATGCGACCCTCTTGGCGCGCGACGCAGCCGAACAACTGGCCAGCCTACACAACCGGTTGAAACAAGCCGAAGTCGCCAGAACCCAGATCGAAGATGGAGAGGCGGCGCTAGCTATGCTGGCAGTGCCGGAACAGGCTGTCGAGCAACTCCAAGCGCTCGAAATCGACCTTGCCAGCCTTCGTGCAGCCCAACTGGGAACCCTTCCGACGCTACGCATGGAATACCGGGACGGCGCCGCCGATTTGGTGACCATCGATGCCAAGCCTTTGGCCCATGCAGAAGATCAAACCTTTGCTGGCACCGTGCGCATAGATATTGCCGGCATCGGAGCCTTGACCCTGCGCTCAAATCGGCCGCTGCAAGCCAACCGGAGC
The DNA here is from genome assembly GCA_014189435.1 of Mesorhizobium loti. Lineage (NCBI taxonomy): Bacteria > Pseudomonadati > Pseudomonadota > Alphaproteobacteria > Hyphomicrobiales > Phyllobacteriaceae > Mesorhizobium > Mesorhizobium loti. The sequence goes on along the minus strand of CP050295.1, from coordinate 263,786 downwards.
ATCGAAGAAGCCGAAGCGAAGCGCCACAGCCTGCTTGCGGCCCTTGGTGTCGACAGCCTCATGACGGCACGCCAGCGCCTGGTTGAAGCGCGCGACAAGGCCGCCGAACTGGGCTTGGCGTGCCAGCGGCTTGGCGATCTCGCGCCCAAAGGAATACAGCAATTGCACGAGGAGCTTGCCCGACTGAGTGCCCTCGCGGCCGGGGAACTCGAACTCAAAGTCGATTCGCAACAGATCCGGCAACATCATGCAGCAGCTCAGCAGCGTGTGGCGACAACACGCAACAACGTGCGCGAGGCCCTGCCCCTGCGCAGCCATGCCGACGAGGCTGTCATGGCCGCGGAGACTGCTTACGTGACCATCCAGGCGGAACTGACCAGCCTCGAGGTCATATTGGGACCTGAAGCAGCGCGCGAGGAAAAGGAGGGCTTGCTCCTTACCGAGGCCACCGCACGACAAACTCTGCGCGAAGCTGCCGAAATGCGCGCTGCTCCCCTGCGCGACGGCGCTCACGATCTCATCAGCGCCGAAGCCGTTCTGCGCCGTGCCCGCTCGGTCCAGGATGCCGCCACGCAGGAAGCAGGTCAGTTGCGTGTAACTCTTGCCGATCTCAATGGCCATATTCGCACCCGGTGCGACGACGCGGTGGAAGAAGCTTGGCGCGAGGCCAGGGAAAAATTGGAAGTCGCTGAAGAGCGAGTGGGACGCTTCGAAATCGAAAAGGCCGTCCTCGACCGGCTGCGCACAACGCTGGTCGCTGCGCGCTCGGCGGCACGCGATCTATATCTCAAGCCGGTCATGTCCGAGCTGCGGCCGCTGCTCAGACTGCTATTCGACGACATCTCCATTGTGTTCGATGAGAATACACTGTTGCCGCAGACCGTTCGTCGCAATGGTCAGGACGAGGATGTCGAGAGGTTGAGTGGCGGCATGCGAGAACAGCTTTCGGTTCTGACCCGGTTGGCCTTCGCCCGTCTGCTCGCCCACGACGGGCGACCCACACCGGTTATCCTCGATGACGCGTTGGTCTATTCCGATGACGATCGCATTGAGCGCATGTTCGACGCTTTGCATCGTCAATCACGCGATCAGCAGATTCTCGTCTTCTCCTGCCGCCAACGCGCGTTCGCAAAACTCGGCGGAAACATTTTGCAGATGAGCGACTGGCAACCGAGTCGGTCCTAAGCGGAGATCGCGCAGCCTCACAGCTAGGGCGACGGCAGCTCGTATCGTGTTACGATGGCATTGCCGTTTTCGATCTCGATTTCGATAACCTCATTAATCAGGAATTCCTCTGGGCCAAAATCTTCGAGGAGAGCATCGAAGAGCTCTCTCTGCTTTTCAGGCCCGACCTGAGGGACGACGATGATCAGGCCGGCGTGAACCGGTTCTTTGGCATAGAGCTTCCTGAAGTCCTTGGCATTGTTGGTGACGAAGGTGAAATCCCCCTCGATAATGAGGGGCATGAGGTCCCAGTCGGTTTCGCCGCTTAGCCCAAGCCAGTTGACGTGGTTTGCTTCATGTCCGCGTTCTTGGGCTACCGCAACCAGAGACGTGTGGAGGCACTCATCGATCAGAAACCTCACGAGGTCACACGCGTCTCGACCTGGCCGACGGACGTGGGTCGCCCTTCAAGACCACGCGCTTCGACGACTTTATTTTCACGCCCTTCTCGAACAGCTTCTTGGGGCGCCCACGAACCGGGTGCGCGGCGACCCACATCCTGGCGAGCTCTATCACGCGCGGCGTGAGCTTTGGATATCCCTCCAGAACCTCCGCTTCATCTGCGCCTTGCGCTAGCATCGTCGTGATCATACGAACAGGGATGCGGGTTCCTTTGAACACAGGCTCTCCGCCCATCACCCCTTTAACGCGACCGATGGCAGCCTCCGCCTCATCGAGATCGACAATGCGCGCTTTCAGTTGTTTACGCGCCTCAGCGACGTCGACGATCAGCAGGTCGTCGGCCCTTACGGTCTTGGCCTTTGGGGCAGCTTTGATTTCCTCGAACAGGCGGTGGCGACGATCAGCGGGCAATGTCGCACCCACGCCATACCAAAGCTTGAGCCGCAGCAAATCCTCGCCGGTCAACGCCCGTCGGACGACCCCACCGACGCGCCGAGCAGTGCTCGGCACAGTATCGACAATGCGTTTGTCGATCGCATTGTGCACGGCCTTGATGCCGATCCCGCTGACAGCGGCTGCCTCTGCGGGGGTATAGATGCGAGCAAGTGCGCCCATTATTCTTCTCCTTGCAAAGAATAATATAGGCCGTTTGAGTTCCTTCGTAAAGGCACGCGTCTCTGGAATCCCGGCGGTTAGCAAAGGCGGTGGTGAGGGATCGCACCCTTCATACCCTGTGCGAAGGGTACTGCGGCTTCGGAGATATCACTGAGATCTCGGGCGGCGCAGAAATTGTCAAGCGGCTGCCCCGCGCCATGCCGAAGCCGAAGCCTGCCCCGGCATATGATCGAGAATGATCGGCGGGACGGTCGCCTCATGGAACTGCGGCCCGCCGATCCCGGAGGATTGCATTGGGCTTCAGTGCTTCCGATCTACGCGGTGCAACGCAGCGATGGCGAACTGGGCCCGGCTGCGCGACACTTGCTTGAAGGGCTGAAGACTGCCATGTCGGAAAACGGCACGTGATCGTTTGAATTTGCCCCGATGGGGTCGTGTCGCGAGACCAACAACATAGTTCAAGTTAAAGCGACATCGCCCGGGGTGAGAACTGTAGACGGGTGGTGGCTATTGCATCTCCTGCAGCCTCGCCGTTATGAAGTCTATGAAAGTGCGGACCTTGGCGGAAAGGTATTTTCGGCTCGGATATACGGCATGTAGCGTGTTGGTGAACCCGAGCGCGTCTGGAAGCACCATCTCCAGCCGGCCTGCTTCGATATCCGGCTCAACCATCCATTTCGGTAGAAAAACAAGGCCCATGCCCCGCAGCGCTGCAAGCTGCAAAATCGTCTCGTTCTCGCTCAGCATCACGCGACGGAATGTGACCCTGTGCCGTCCATCCGGACCTTCCAGCGACAGGCTGTCGCCGAGGTTGATCCCGCTGAACCAAAGCAGCGCGTGGCCATTGAGATCGGTGATACGTTGGGGTCGCCCTGTTCGCTCCAGATATTCCGGCGATGCCATGAGACGAAACTCGATCTGGGTCAGCGGACGGGCAACAAGGCCCGGATCGAGCCGCTCGCGCGACGTTGCCCGCAGAGCCAGGTCGAAACCTTCGTCCACCAGATTGACGATACGCCCGCTTAGATCCACATCCAGGCAGACGTCGGGATAGCGCTGATTGTAGGCGGCCAGTATGTCTACAAAGCAGGTGCTGGCTGCCCAAACCGGCGCACTCAGTTTCAGGGTCCCACGGGGTGCCACGGTGACGTTGCCGACAGCCGCTTCCACCTCGTCAAGCCCTTCAAGCATCTGTTTGGTTTGATTGAAATAAAGCGCACCAGACTCTGTGAGGCTGACTCTTCGGCTCGTCCGGTTGAGCAACCGGGTGCCCAGGCGGTTCTCCAACTGCATTACGTGTTTGCTGGCCATTGCCGGCGAAATGCCGAGGCGATCTGCGGCAGCGGTGAAGCTTTTTAGGTCGGCGACGGTGCAAAACACCCGCAGGCTCGTCAACGTATCCATTTATCATCAACATCCAGGAAATGGTTCTTCAATATCAGCCAGATTGATCATTGAAGGAGAAAAAATCAAATTCTTCCGCAACGGACGCCCTTGGAAGGCAAGCTTTTCAAACGGCGCCCCAGCCGCGGATTTTGCGGTCACCTCATGAAGGACAAACCTGGTGACAGATTCCTTGCTCCCGACCTACTTCATCAGTCATGGCGGCGGACCCTGGCCCTATATTACGGGCGAGTTCCGCCGCAATTTCGACGTGCTTGAGAAGTCGCTGGTGGACATGCGCGCCGAACTCGGCAGCGCGCCGAAGGCGGTCCTCGTGATCTCGGGCCACTGGGAAGAGACTGGTTTTGCCATCTCGTCAGGTGTCAAGCCGGGCATGGTCTATGACTATCACGGCTTTCCGGAATACCTCTATAGCATCGCCTACAATGCGCCCGGCTCGCCGGAGCTTGCGAACCGTGTTCAGCGGCGACTCCTCGCAAGCGGCATCGAAGCGGCACTTGATCCAACACGCGGTTACGATCACGGCACCTTCAGCATCATGAAGCCTCTCTATCCGGACGAGGACATTCCTTTGGTCCAGCTTTCGCTGGATATGGGTTACGATCCGGCGCTGCATATCAAGGTCGGCCGAGCTCTCGCGCCTCTGCGCGCCGAGGGCGTTCTGATCATCGGCAGCGGCCTCAGCTATCACAACCTGTCTGCCATGCGCGGCACGGACGGATACGAGCCGTCCCGTCGCTTTGACGCCTGGCTCCAGGAAACTCTGATGCATTGTCCTTCCGAGAAGCGAACCGAACGGCTCATCGAATGGGAACGGGCGCCAGCCGCCCGCGCGGCGCACCCCCGTGAAGATCACCTCATCCCGCTGATGGTGGTGGTCGGTGCCGCCGAAGACGAACCGGGTGCCACGATCTATCACCAGAAGGACTTCGCGGGCGGGCTCACCGCATCGAGTTTCCGCTTCGGTCTCGCCCCTTCAGCCGCCCAAGCAAATGGAGATGCGCCATGATCAGCGAAACGTTCAAACCGATCGTCTATCTCAAGGAGAACTGCCCCTTCTGCTTGAAAGTTCGCCTGTTTCTTCTGGAATCAGGCCTGGCTTCGGAAGTTGAAAGCCGCGACTTCGTTTCCGGCACCGCGGGGGAGCAAGAAATCCGGACAGAGCTGCTGCCGCACCTCGATGAGGTGAGCTTTCCGTGCGCGCAGCTTGAGCCCGGTCGTTACGTCACTGAATCCGACGACATTGTTGCATTCTTCGCGGCAAAGGCGGGCCGCGATCCGGCCAGGCTGCCGGTCTACCGGAACTATGTCGATGGCGTCTTTGCCATGTCGATGAAGCTCTGGAAGGAAAACCAGGAACTGAAGAAGGCGGTTTCCGCCGCCTGACCACCCATCAACCAAATTGGAGATGTCATGCTTGATACCGTCAAATGGACGCCGCGCGTTCTTGCGATCCTTCGCATCATGACCGCACTTCTGTTCCTCGAACACGCGACCATGAAATTCCTGCAGTTCCCGGCCGCGATTCCGGGTGTGTCCTATCCGCTGCCCGCCATCATGATCGTTGCCGGCACAATCGAGGTGATCACCGCGCTGTTGATGTTCGTCGGATTTTACACGCGCCTCGCCGCCTTCATTGCTTCGGGTGAGATGGCAGCCGCCTATTTCATGGCACACGCGTCGCAGGGTTTCTGGCCGGCTCTGAATTTCGGCGAACCCGCGATCCTGTTCTGCTTCATCTTCCTTTATCTCGCCCTCGCAGGCGGTGGGGCATGGGCCCTCGAGAACGCTCGCCGCCCGGCCATGGCGTAAACGGCAGCATCTGGAAAAAGCAAGTGCCAAACCAGACGACCAGAATTTTGGAGACCGCAATGAAAGCCGCACTTCTCAAATCCTACGGCGACGTCGATCACTTCGAAATCGCCGATATTCCGACGCCGCAGCCGGGGCCGGGCGAGGTCCTCATTAAGATCGAGGCATCCGCGGTCAACCCATTCGACCTTGTTCTCCGCCAGGGCTTCATGGCCGAATTTATACCGCTGCCGCTGCCGGCTGTGCTTGGCGGAGACGCCGCCGGCGCCATTTCGGCGCTCGGCGAAGGCGTGACCGGTTTTGCGGTCGGTGACCGGGTTGTGGCCGATTTTCCGGCAAACGGCAAAGGCGCGCACGCCGAATATGGCGTCGTTGCAGCCACATCTGTCGCCAAGCTGCCTGCTGAACTAAGTTTCGAGCAGGGTGCCTCGCTCGTCAAAGCAGGCCTTACCGGGCGCCAAACCGTCGAAGCGCTGGGAATCAAGGCTGGCGATCGGGTTCTGGTCTCGGGCGGCCTTGGCACGGTGGGACGGTCCGCGATCCAGTATCTCAAACAGATCGGCGCCAAGCCGGTGGCCGGCGTCCGGCGTGAGCGGCTGAGTGAAGGCCGCGACGTGGCGGGCGAAGCGCTCGATATCACGATCCCAGCCGCAATTCCGAGTTTCGACTATGCCATTAGCGCCGCCGGCCCCGTGGCCGACAATCTCATCAGCCATGTCCGCGACGGTGGCCATGTGGCCAGCGTTGTTCCGGTGCCCGAGGGCGCCAATGCCGGAAATCGCGTGGCTGTCATTGAACTCTACCACCGCACCGATGCCGCCACGCTTGATGCAGTGCTGGATTCCGCCGTACGTGGGCAGCTGGTGATCCCGATTTCCCACACTTTCACCCTGGACCAGATTGGCGCGGCCCAAAAAGCGGTTGCAGCGGGCGCTTCCGGGAAAGTCGTGCTGAAGCACTGAAAGCAAGAATATGGCTGGCATAGCCGACATAGAGCTGCTGCTTCCGCAGCGTCAGAGCCGATTCTCTACATGTAAAAGCTGTACCTTGGGGCGATCTCCTGCCCGTCTCCGAGGTACTTTAGCACCTGCCCCACCTGTCTTGCCGCCGCAATAGTAATCGGCATTCCGTTGTCGAACTGAGTGTTGTTCCAATTCATCTTGGTCAAAGCCAGGGTCTCGTACGCGATATGCTGCAGTGGTTGACCGAGGACCTGACATCGCAGCATCAGCGGCCGCGGCACATACATTCCGGGATATGTGCGGAAGAAGTCGACGCTGCCGCGCGTGTAAAGGAGAGCCTGATCCTTGCTGAAGCGCAAAAGGCTGCCTCTCAACGGTGGATAGACACCGAGGCGATAAAGGCGTGTCATCGATTTCTGGATCCAGACGAAATCGGCATAGTCGATGTCGCGCTCGTCAATGGCCTTGTGAAAACCGTCCAGTTCGTTCCGATCGAAACGCGAGGTCTTGTGCAGTACTACGCGGGCTGGGTAGTGGCCGTGCTGACCGCGAAACACCTTCAGGGAATCTCTCAGGAGCGCATAAGCATCTTCGGCGGTGAGATGGGGCGAACGGTCTTCTTCGCTCTCGACCATGCGTCCGCCACGAAGGATTAAACCTTCCCCTCTCTCGTCAAACATCTGGGCCGTGCTTGTATGCATATGCTCGCCTTCCACCGATCGGTAGAAACTTAGACCGACGAAAGATGTTCTAAGTTCTCTGGCATCCCTTGCGAGGCGCCACGGCAGGCCACCGGCTTTGTAGTAGATGGCAGTGATAAGGTTCCAGGCGATGGTGGCAGGATCCTGCATGCGCCGGTCGCTGTTCTCCTTCAGTTTCCGAGGTATGCGGTAAGACGGATCGAATGTGGTCGGCCACATCAACTGAATAGGAATACGCAGGCGCATGCACGCTGCCTTGAGCATGCCGCGGAAGTCCAGTTCGCTGCCTGGCTCCGCTTCCACCGGGGCCTCCGCGTCGACCTCGTCATCGTTCTCGCGGGTGGCTTCACGCGCATTCACGGTCCTTTCGATGATCTCGACAGGCAACGCGATAAGAACGACATCCGGTAGCGCGGTCCTTTCAGCGAGGACCGCGATTTCGTTGACGATGGTGCTGACCACCTCGCGAGTGACCTCCCTTTGTCCCGGGATCGCAACCAGACGACCGATTTCCTTTGTTGGAAGGATTCGCTGAAGCTCGCTCGATGTGGTGAATTCGCATCGAAAGGTTTCATCGTTTCGCAGACCTGGGAATCGTGGGAACAGGTTCGCCTGCCGGCTGGACTTTGCTTCGAAACCGTCAGAGCACGCCTCGATCCATCTGGCGGTACCTTCCACCGTGTCCGCGCTCCCGACTATTCCAAGCTTGATGCGTCTTGGCGCACCATCGATGTGCACGTCAAAGGGACCGTAGTCCATGATCCCGAAGCGGATTGCAACGCGACAATTACGGTGTCCGTCTATCGACAATTAAACTGGCATATTTGGACAGTCGCCGAGTAGCGACAAGACGTCTATCTTTCTAATTGTCGTTTGACAAGGGGGAGTCTTAGCGACAATCATTTTAATTGTCGCTGGCTGTTTATGATAGTGGCGTGAGTAATTGTCGCTAGCTATTGTCCCAGCGACGATTACAGCCCATGCGATGATGTGTTGCTGTTAAAGCCTAAGCCAAGATGGGAGTTTCCTCGTTGGTGGCTCGCCGGGCGGCGGAGCGCTCTCGATAACTTTCGCCATTCATTTCTATGATCGTGGCGTGATGGACCAATCTGTCCACCGCCGCCGCGGTCATGGCGGCGTCCGGGAAAACGGTGCTCCATGCTGAAAATGCATGATTGGCGGTGATGGCGATGCTGTGCCGTTCGTATCGATGCGCGATGAGTTCGAACAGGACGCTGGTCTCGGCTTGATCCTTCCTGACATAGGAAAGGTCGTCGAGTACGATGAGGTCGAACTTATCGAGCTTCTCAAGGGCGCCGATCAGGGAAAGGTCGCGACGCGCAGTCTGCAGCCTTTGAACGATGTCGATGGTACGCGTGAACAAGGCCCGCTTTCCAGCATCGATAAGAGCATGGCAGATGGCCGCGATAGCGTGACTTTTGCCTGTGCCGCTTTTGCCGAACAACAGGAGGTTGTCGCCGTTCTTGATCCAGTCTCCGCCGGCGCCGAGGGACAGAAGTTGCTGTTTGCGCACGCCTGGTGCGGCGTCGAAATCGAAGCTGGCGAAGGTTTTGCCAGCCGGCGCTTCGGATTGATCGCGATGACGCTGGATGCGGCGTGAGGTGCGCTCGGCGACCTCGATCTCCATCAGCGCAGCGATGGTTTTTTGGGCTGGCCAGCCGTCGCGGTCGGCAGTGTCGGCGATGCGCCGCCAATTGCGCACGATGCTGGGCAGGCGCAGTTCGGTCAGCAAGGAGGAGAGGAGGGCTGCGTCGGTCATGGCCGTACCTCGCAAGCCGAGGGCAGAAGCCGATCGTAGGCTTCAAGATTTGGCTCTGGGATGGCGACCTCGCTCGACGAGTTCGGTTTGCTCGCGAACTCGATCTCAAGTTTGGCGAGGTCAGGCAGCCGGCCGGCGTCCAGGATTGCGTCGAGACGATCGGCCAAGGTGATCTCAATGGCTTCGCAGGTCGAGGCCATTGCCAGCAAAGCGACCATTGACCGGCAGGCGTCTCTGGGCGGCAGGGCTTCGTCCAGAGCGGTCCAGGCGCGAGCGTAGGCTGCGCGCGGGAAGAGTGCTTCGCGGTAGACGAGGTATCGGAGGGCTTGCGGCTTGCGCCGCAGTGTACCGATCAGATGATGATAATCGATCGAGTGGCCGCGTGCTCGGTCGGTCCGTGCGCGGGTCATGCGCATGACCGGGTCGGGGCCGAGGAAGCATTCCAGCCGGTCATCGAAGAGACGCACTTCGATCTTGTTGCCGATGAGCCGGGACGGAACGGAATAGAGGATCCGATCGACATTGATGGTGCTGTTGCGTGTCACCTTCGCCGTCACCATCGCGAAGTCGGTGGTTCGGCGCTTGGGCAGAGTTTTGAGCGTCTCGCGCTCGGCCGCGACGGCCTTGGCGCGGCGGGCGTTGTGACGATCGCAGACGCCACTGACGAAGGCTCGATAGGCTTCAAGGCTGTCGAAATCTCGGCTTCGGCGGCGCCGGAGCCTCTGGTCGAGGCGGATCTTGATGTGGCCGTTGGCGGCTTCGATGCTACCGTTCTCATTGGCGACGCCGGGATTGTTGCGGGTGGGCTCCATGCCGTAGTGTCGGCACAGGTCGCCATAACGCTTGGTAAAATCGCGTTCGGCGTCGCGGTCGAGGTTTTTGAAAGCAGCCGACAGCGAGTCAGTCCGGTGTTCGCGCGGGACGCCGCCCAGCTTCCAAAGCGCATCCTGCAGGCCTTCGGCGACAGCTGAAAAGCTTTCGCCGCCGAGAATGACTCGCGCATGTTCCCAGCCGCTACAGGCCAGCCGGAAATGATAGAGGCGGTGCGGGAAAGGCTCGCCGGCAATGGTGACGCCGAGGCTGTCCGTGACGGTGAAATCGGACAGCGCCTGGCGGCCGGGATCATGGCGCTGAGGGAAGAAGACCTCCTTGTCTTCGCCGTGAAGGGCGCGCCATTTGGCGATGCGACGCTCCAGCGTGCGGCGGACGCTGTCGGGAAGAGCGTCAAGGCCGAGTTCATCCTGGAGGTCCTCGAAGATCGTCACGGCCATGACACCTGGTATCCCCAGCATCTCCAATACCCGGGGCCAGACGTCCGTCAGTGGGTCGGTGCGAGTTCGCCAGGTTCGCGGCTGCTTCTTTTGAGACGGCAAACGCGGGTCTTTGTCTATGCGGCGTGCGGTGCGCGCGCTAAAGCCGGCGCTGGCTGCGGCGGCATCCTTGCTTTGGTGTCGGGAACGGGAGGTCATGTAGAGCATCACCTGGCAGTCGGTCACATGAAGGTTTGGCATCGAGCTCAAATCGTTGGTTGATTGAGCTGCGATACCACCCTCGACGCCGAACGGCTGGCCCACCCTGAAGGGGGGCTTGAAATCGCCGCCGTCCGCCAGTGCCGCTTTCCGGTCGGGGCTCCGCCCCTCCCTTCAAACGGCGCTGGCGGACGCCCTAACCGGCCAAGATAATTGTCGTCGAACTGGCCAACTTAATTGTCGCCGCGCAGCGGATGTCGGCATGCCGCAGCCCACTTCCGAATTCCAGTGCGGGCTCGGCCAGATGAGAAAGCCTCATTCCGTGCCCTCCTGCATCTTGTCGAAGTCGAACAGCGGCGAGGTGGGATTGGATTCTTGCGCCGTCCAAAGTTGGTCCGGGACACCGACGTCGAGTTCGAATGATTCCAACGGCGCGAATCTGAGATGTGGGTAGGCTTCTCCGAGCAGGTCTCCTGTGCGGTGCGTGGTCAGAAACGCCTGCCACATCACAAACTGACCCATGACAGCAGCGTTGTTTTCGAGTTCTTTAATCTTCTTCAGATGTTCGCCTGCTTTGAAATCCGGTTCCCAGCCATCCCTGCTGAAATGATAGGTCGGCGAGACCTCGACATACCATTTCTGGTCATAGCGGACGAAATGCGGGCGGAAGCCCGAATGACGGAAGTAAGCAGGCTTCCCCGGATGGTCGCGCTGGCGGCCATAGCCCTTGACAACGCGACGCGCAGTCAAGTTCCGGAGGCTCCTGTAGGCGTAGTTGAGCTTCCCTCGGTTTCTCGGCTTCACGAAATACAGGATGCCGCTGTCGCGATCGCGACGGAGGTCGGGTCTCACAAAATCCCCGATCGCCCTATTCAACAGCGCCACGAAATCACGAACCCGGTCCACGTCGTCGCTGCCCGACCACTCGGAGGTGTCGAAGACTTCCATCGCCGACACATCGCAGATCTTGTTCCAGGGCCACTTGTCCAAGTCGTTGAATGACAGAACCGCATTGCTCCTGACTATCCACTCGGAAGACGCTTTCGAGTCCAGCTCCCTTAGGGCGGCTCCGAAAGATTTGTCCGTGTGGTGGTGGGTTGGGGCCCAGTAGATCTTAGGCGCGAAACCGATCTCCAACAGATTCACGAGCAGGGATTCGTGGAGACGCACGCTAGGTCCCGTGGACCCGGGCTTTGCCGAAGTGGCTACCGCCACGATCGCGGCCTTTGCATCGACAGAGAAGAAATCGGATCGCTTGTCGAACACGACCTTCCGCGACTTCAAGTGCTCGATGTCACTGAACCATTCTTTGATCGACTTCCAATAGGCCTTCCCTTCATCGAGCTTCACGACGAGCAGCAGAACAGGAGCCGTGCCATGCATCCAGTACTGGATGTCTGCTTCTGTCACGGGGAACTCAAACGTGGTGTCGGTTTCGGCCTGCAGTCGCGTGCGCTCGGTTGCCTTTCCCTGAACCTGTAGCAACAGGTTTGAGACGGCTCCCGTCGTTTCATCACGTAGTTCGATAAATCCATCGATTCCGGCTTCGACGCCGCCAGTCTCGTAGAACATGAAGCCCATGCTCAACACGACTTGGCGAATATACGCGATGCCGCGTTCGCCGATGATATCGGTACGCCCAATCTTCTTCGCCATCTTCCGCTCAACGAGAGTATGCGACCCAGAATCGAGAATAGGGACAAGAATCGTTCGGTTAGGATACGACGGCGCGGGCCGCGCTTCAATTTCCCGACGAGTTGTAATCGAATAGCTGCCGCGACTTCCAACGGAAGACCAGGTGCTATCGACGTCTAAGCCAGGATCGCCTGAGCGAAAGCTTCCTCGTCACCCGAGCCCACTAAACGGAACGGCACGCCGAGTTCCCGGGCATGTTTCTCGGCGAGCGCTATGACCAGGGATTGGTACTCGGCAATCTGGCCAGAAGTCCTGTCTGGGCGCACCCTACCCGTGTCTCGAGTCCTGCGAGCGAGGATGCTTTCAGGATCGCCGGAAAGAGCTATCACAACGTACAGATCGATCGCACGGAACACTTCCAGAGGGATTTCGACATAGCCGTTGTCGGTGTCGATGATGTTATGCGCGTCGAAAACGATTGGGCGGCTCTCCTGGGCCCGCAGCTTCCCGAAAGCTTCGATTAGCAGCGTCTGATTGTCGAGAACTTGACCTTTTCTGAGTTCCTCGCGGTCTACGGTTCGAGCCAGCAGGTCGGCTTTCGCTTGCCGTAGGACATCGCTTGCCTGAATGTGGATGAAGCCGGCATTTGCGGCACATCGTCCAATCACGTACGATTTTCCGACACCTGACACGCCGACTACCAGTGCGGCTCTCGCCATGTCCCCCTCAACTTCCTCTAGCCTGAGCCTCTGCCATGGACGACCGTGCGACGAAATTGCCCGCTACATCGCACACGCTGTCCACTACAAGTTTGCCTGGGACCGTTTTGATCTCTCTCGTGTTGGCATAGGATCCGGAAAAGACAGGAGTTGCAATGCAATTCGTTTTTCCTACTCCCCGACGGTTGTACGACGCCGCTCTCGAGCGCCTGAAGACAAGGCTCGCAGACGAGTTTCCCGAACGAACTTCCGTTCCGCGTCGGCGCTTCGTCATGGCCGAACGCCTCGCGGACAAGGTGTTGTCTGAGCAGAAATCGACGACGATCCGATACGACCGCGATAGGGTCGAGTACCCCGCTGGGCCTGTCCTGCCACTTTACGCGGCTGAAGAGCGCGGGCCGCAAGATGAGTATCGTTGCCTTGCCTGTCTCCGTGTCCTGAGCGTGCGCTACTCCACATTCAATGGCCTTACTGAAGCGGATGCGCGTTCCGACGGGTTTTCTTCCCTAGACGAATTGCTCGGTGCACTGCAGCGCTTCTACGGCCGCATAATGCCGGAAGACACGGTCTGCATTTACGAGTTCGCCCTCGAGCCAACGGCGACGAAGCGAAACACTCGCGGCCGGAACGTCGTGCTGGAATCCCCCTCGGTCTAAAACTTGAAGCCTAGCTTTAGGAGCGGCTTCAGCTTCGTGTAGGCCGATTCGGGAATCTTGTTTATCGACTGCGGCCACGAAGGCAGGACGCCGTAGCCGAGCAAATCGGTCAACGGCACGGTTGGCTCTACGTGCCCGATCAGCAGGAAGTCAATGACCTTAAGCGGACGCGATCCCGCCACCCAGTGCGCGAGTTCCGCGTCCGAGAACACGGACCGTTTCGCAGTCCACTTTCGTACCTCGTTCACATCGAGGGTCCAACGGACGGATTCCACGACACCCACGCTCGTCATCGACTGGGAGCCGTACGACGGGGACTTGGTCATGTAGAAGAAGAGCAGATCTCCGGGCTGCATGGCGTTCGTGGGGGCGTGGCAGATGTAGACCTTCTTGATGGTGTTACCCGGTTTACCACCTGGCACCCCGGTGCTTCCGGTCGTCGGAGCGGTCGCCTCCGGGAACAACTTCCGATGATATCCCGGCTGGATAGGTACGACGAACTTGCTCACAGCAGCGTCGTCCGAAAACCGCGGGTAGTTCTTCTTCACGGTCTTGAGCTTATCGGTTCCGGCCGCCAGCGGCCCACTTCCCATTGGCTTTTCGAAAACTAGCTCGCCTTTCGCGAGGGTTTTTGTCTTCTCGAACCCGTATTCTTCAAGGAGGCGGATCAGACCTTCCTGCTTCGGAAATGCGGTGACGTAGGTCAGGTCGTAGTCGTTCCGTTGACAATGCCATAGGACCTGCTTCAGCAACTGCTCGCCTAACTTCTGGCCCCGATGGCCCTGCGCCACCTTGAAGGTGCAGATTTTCAGAATCTTGGCAGCAGCGTACTGCGTGCCGGCTTCGGCGTGGGTCTCGTCTTTTCGAATGACGATCCCGGCTAGCTTGCCGCCGTCCTTGATCACCCAGCAGTCGCGGTGCTCTTCCTTACACTTCGGCACCCAGACCTCACGGAACCCGACGTAATCGGCGGCCAGATCGTCGAAAATCTCATCCTTGAAGTCGATGTTATACCCCACTTAAACACCGCCTGTAAGAATATGTAATTATATCAGCACGTTAGGCGCGCGCCGGCGCGTGTTACCACTACATTTTGGGGATGATCTCAGGCGAGTTGTTCGTCGAGGTTGTGTGGCAGAGCGATGCCAGCTGCCTTGAAGACGTTGCCCACTTGGCCCGTAACGTGGGTTCTGGTGGTGACGATGCGACCATCCTTTTCGATGGTGGCTTCCTGGAGGCGGTCGAGATCGCGTAGGAGCGGCTGCCATTCGGGCGTCAGGCCTTTGGCCCGGCAGAGGCGGCGCAGTTCCTTGCTGAGTACGAGCGCCAGGAACGAGCAGAACACATGCCCGCGGATGGCGGCATCGGATTGGTGGAAGATCGGCCGGGTATTGAAGGTTGCCTTGGCGGCGCGGAACAGGCTCTCGACCTCGAGCAAATCGCGATACCGCAGCACGGCCTGGAGCGGGGTCACCTTCGCGTTGGTCCGCACCACGGTGATGCCGTCGTACCGGGCTTCCTCGGCAAGCTTGCCGACATCGATCTTGAAGTTCTTGCCGCTGGCCTTGAGGTAACGCCGGTAGGCCGAGTTGCCGACCAGTGCCTTGTCGCCCTTCTTGAGCTGTGCCTCGAGGCCGGCGATGATCGCCTGGCGGTCGGCCTTGTCCTTCTCGGCCTCGGCGTCATTGCGGCTGACAATATAGCGGTCTTTACCGACCTTGACCTCTTTGACCCACAACTGAGTTTCACCACGCTGGCGCTCGAGAACGAGCGGAACCATCGGTGCCGTGTCATTGAGCACGACGTTGTGGATCACGCTGCTCGAGCGTTCGCGGGCCCCCAGAATGTATTCCATGCCCAGCTTTTCGAGCGCGGCGATGGTATCGGCGCTGATCATGCCGCGATCGGCGACAACGCAGGCGCGTGTGACGCCGAAGCGCGTTCGCAGCCGATCGACCACCGGCAACAGGACGGTCACGTCAGCGGTGTTGCCGGGCACCATCTCGGTGCAGATCGGCCGGCCCTCGGCATCAACGACCAGCGCCAGGATCATTTGCGCCAGATCGGGGCGGAAGTCCTTGGAATGCCCGCGCTTGCCCAGCGTCTCGCCGCCCGCGCCGTAGAAGGACAACGAGGTGGTGTCCATGAACACAAGGCTGAGGTCGGTGAACAGGTCCTGCCGGCGCGCGAAGAGCTTTTCCTCGATCGCGTCTTTCACGCAGCGCGCCACCAGCGCGCCTTGCGCCTTTTCGCCGAGTTCCTCGCCCAGCCACGCCATTGCCCGGTAAAAGTGATGGAGCGCCAGACCCTCGGCGCCCTCGATACCATAATCGGCCATCCAGTTCGCGCAGTCGCGGTCCGAGCCCGAGACGAACAGCCGATGCAGCGTGCCAACGAACACCGCCCGTTCCACCGCAAAGCCGAACTGGCGCCCTTCCAGCACCTCTTCCAGCACCTCGCCGATCCCGAGCCGCTGCCACAGCCGCCCGAACAACAGCGGACCGCCGATGCGGCGAGAGGCAATTCGCCCCGCGTCAATGTCGGACAGGATGAGGCTGCGTTCGCCATGGCGCGCAATCGAGGCCGCCAATCTGTCAAGTTCGCCGCTGGCAACCAGCGCATCCTTGCGGCCCAGCGCCTTTATCGTGCGCTGGCGAACGGTTTTGCCGTCGCGGACACTTTCCACGAGGTAAAGATAGCGGTGGCCGCGCGCGACTCTCTCAACGACAAACATGCCAGCGTTGTTAGCGAATAAATGCCATAAAATCCATACAACATGCGGCTAGCAGATCAAATGTTGTTACCACACATTCTCGCGCCGAAAACTCAAGGCGAGTGAATTCAATAGCTTAACGGACAGCGTTCGCCATCCGTTCACCTCCAACTGTTCAAGTCGGGTTATACGCTTTGGCGTATTCGACGGAGGGCAGGAAAACCTGATCAGGTTCGTACGCTTGCTTAAGCCAAGCGACCGCGTCAGCGACTGTCAGGACCTGTTCGCTGAGACCGGCGGCCTTCGCACGTCGATGGATGCCGTCGTCCTCGGTAACGAATAGCTCCACGACACCATCCGCGACCGCGTGCAGCATCTTAGCGTCGCAAACGTCATTCGGCTTCGGCAGCTTGCCGTAGAGCCTTGCCAGTTCCCCCTCGGAAGGAACGTGAACGCCCTTCAATTGCCGAAACTTCTTGACCTTAGAGAGAGTGACCCTCCTTCGATCCTTGTCGGGGTCGCGTTCGATATCTTCCAAAGAGGCTTCATGCACGAAGACGGAAATTCCGTGCTCCTGGCATTTGCGCTGCAGGTCGGCGAATTGAGCCTTGATCTCCTTCGCATCCTCGAGCTGGATGATGACATTGGTGTCGATGAGCAGCTTCATCTCTCGGAACCTCGGATCAGCTGACGGAAAGCGTCGTCGGCATAGGCGAATGACTGTGGTGGCGTAAAGCCGAGACGTTCCTTGAGTATGGATAGGGGGACGGGTTCCGTGACGGCGACCGGATCCTGGAGCTTGATTACGAAGCCGGACGTCCTCTCAGCATAGTATGCATCGAAGTCATCGCGCTCGATGAACGCTACGTCATTATAGTTCGCCCATATGCTCTCGACCGGGAGTTCTTCCACGGTAGAGATCGTGGCGTAGCCGATCACCGCTTGGATGGGAGCCGACGCATAAATGTACATGACTGCGCCGGTGACCGTCCCATACGGAAATCGACGCCTCAGTTCGACTTTCTTCTGACCGCTTACAATCTTGGTAGCGTACTCTGGCTTGATGCTCAGAACGAAGTCGTGGCGGAACAGGTCAAGATTGTTCATTCTTTGACGATCGCAAAATTTCTCACGATCGGCATTATCCTACGCGAAACAAATTGTGAACCGCTGATTGATCCAAATCGGCGACGGAGGTCACCGCCGATCGGCTTCCGATATTGCGGTTCGCAAACCCGGAAGAAACGCCGAGGCAGCAGGGGTCGCACTTGCCTATCTGTAACCCAAAGGCCGTAGTCTGGCAGAGGAATGGCTCATGGAATCATCACAAAAAAGGGCGCTTGGCTGCCGCTGTTGCAGTTGTGAGAACGACCGCTTTCAAGTCGAGGCAGAGTTTGGGTTAGCGACTGAGAAAAGGCGCGATGCCGATCCGCGAGGATCTGCGCGCTGGTCTCTCCGCTGTGCCGATCTGGATGCAGGAGTTCCTGCGCGAACTCCTCAGCCTAGACGCTCGGCACGAGGGCAAATCATGAGCACCGACGCCTACCGCCAAATCATCGCAGCGCCGCCACGTGACCGGCTCGACCTGTTCCTCGCCACGGCCAATCGCATTGGTGCCCCGGTCGGTAATGTCGAAAAGGACTTCTGGGTCTGCTGGACGCTCTATGCGCTCTATCACGAACATGCCAGGCGCGGTGCCGGTCACCTCGGCCACGCCCTCAACAACGCAATGCTGCATTATTGCCTGCAGCTCGCCGACAAGGGGCTGAAGGCGCTGGTCGACGACGACCATCTGGGCAATGGCCTCACTAGGAACCACACAGCGGCTTCCCGTACCCCAACGGATTGGGATAGGTGCTCCGGTAGATCCGGCCGAATGTCCGACCCGGCGATATGGTCTCGATTTCGAGCTTTGCACGCCCGAAATCGGGAGGAGGTGGAACGCCCGGCATTCAGTCGAAATCGCCCCTGGCCATACCTTCGGCCGCGGCCAGCACCGCGGCATCGTCGCCCTGCTGAAGGGCTCTAAGACCCGTCCGCCCATCGAGGGCGCCATGGCGCGACGCCAGAAACCGATAGACGGCCCAGGCACTATTGCCCAACATGGCATGGAGCGCCTGCGCCGAAGGGACGACCGACCTTGTCGAGCTGCCACACAGGAAAGCGAAAGCCGCGCTTGGCGCCATCGATCCCGAGCACCTGCCCACTCTGTCGCTTGGCGTTGACTGTCACCCGCGACGTGCCTAGCAACTTGGCGAAGGCTTCAGCACTGAGCATGTCTTCCCCGGCGACAATTTCGGCGACGCGCTTGCGGCCACGTTCGCGCGCCGCTGCAAGCGCCGCTTCAAGTTCACCCTCCGGCTTGCCCGTGTCCTCGACGGGAAAAGTATCGTCTGAAGCGATCGATTGCTTTTCGACCGGAGTGATCGTCTGCGCATCAGCGCCCGGATCGACCTCTACCCGGAATGATACGCGATGGCCGATCTTGCGGCTGCGTGCGATCGCTTCCTGATAGCGTTCGAGCAACACCTTCTCGAAGTCTGCCTGTGCCGGCAGCTTCGTGGTAAAGCTCAGGCCGGCGACTCCCGCACGGGATCTGGTCCCGCTATGGTTGCTGCGTTTTGGAGCGGCCATGGATGACACCCCCGTGCTGTCACCAATATGGTTACAGAGCGCAAGTTCGTCAAGTTAGATAGGTGCGCGGCAAGACCTTCCCGCCGTAGCAGTGCGACCACGAGCGGTGGCCTAAGCCAGGCGGCATGCTGCAGCACCTCCATGTCCGATCAGGCCTCGAGCAGGATCGCGCAGCGCAGAACGACTGGCAGATCGCGTGTCCTGGCCATAACGTCCTGCCATTGGCCAGCCGTTCTTCTTCATTCCAGTCGAGATCGTAGATCAGGCATTTTGCGGCTCCGGCCGGTCACCTCCAGACGTTTCCTCTTTCGCGTGAAGATTTCGGCGAAGCGCTTTTTCGCGCATGGCGGCGCGTCGAAGTTTCAAAAGGCATCGCTCATCATCGCGTGGCCCACCCTCACGACCAGTATGGCGCTTCGGATCTTGGATTGTGCACTGTAGGCAGCAAAGGATTGTCGGCCGGACCATGAGAACGGGACGCGACAGTGGCGCGTCGTCAGGTCGAAACGCCCACCACGGCGGTATGCTGCTCACGCCAATTGCTTGGGCCAACTCTCGGGCCATGCGATTGGCACCCGCCCGATCCGCACAGCATAGCTCGCAACACTGCCCCGGTGACCTTCGACACTTTGCTCGATTGGGCAGTGGGCCAGAGACTTCTCACGAAAAGAAATCAATTGTATTCTGCGATGCGGTGCTTCTGGCAGGAGCGCGCCGCCCGTCGTTGCGAAGCTGTTGACAGCACTGCCGATTCTGACGCTCCCGTTCATGTCATGTTCGGGCTCGCGAGGTGGTTGACGGGCGACACTTCCCAACGAGCCAGGAGAACTGGCATGTCCAAGACAGATGTTCAGCCGTCCTCGATTGAGGGCATAAAGCGCCTTGCCAAGGCTATCTCAAAGCGAGATGCAATCTCGCACAGCGAAGCCCTTGACACGGCATCTAAAGTATCGGGCTTTGGCAATTTTCAGCATGCACGCCGATCGTTGGGCGATCGTTCAGCGGAAGCCAGCCTGGCGCGGAATGTGGTCTATATCTCCACCTTCTGGGAAGATGGTCACGAACATCCGGCCGTGAGACTATCCGGGTATTCATTTCAAAGCCGCTTGATGAACTGATCAAGCCGTCTCAGTATCGATATGCTCATAAGCTCGGTCGTTTCCGGCGTCGTGCCTCAGACCATGTGGTCGATGGGCATCGACCAGACTCTGCGAGCGCGGCTTTGGACATCGCTTGCGGAGCTGCGAGGGTACTGCAGTTCATGGACATCACGGGCCTGCAGCCATCCAAGGCACACGTCGAACCCGGAGCGGAATATCTGGCCCGCCTGCCTGGACGTGATCATGGAAGTGGCTGGTACGATCCCGTCGCAAAACATCACGTCGGGGCCGACGAACCTTACGCAAGGAGTGTTGCGTCGAAAGAGCGGGACGCCTGGGCGCGGCGACACAACTGGTGCTCGCAAGGCCGGAATGGCCGGGAATGTACTATCCGGGAAGCTGTGAACTTTACCTGTATGCCGATGCGTCGAAGGGATATTCGCTTGATGGGCTTCTCAAGGCGCTTTCCAAAGGCCCTTCACCGATCGTGCCCGCGAATTGTGACCGGGTCGCCATCGACGGTCGCGCTCCTTTTGTGACTCCGGGAGAGAAGGCTAAAGCCGAGGCGAAGCTCGCGAGAAATGTTCAACGAAAGGCTACCGCGCCACGCGGTCCCAATACCACTGTCGAGTACCGGCTGCCGCTCAGCGGCATGCGGCGCCGGCGCCCTAAGGCGGCGATGCCCGTGGACGCGCATGCCAGGATAGGCACCCTGCTGAAGGGTGTGCTGACCGACATGCGAGCGCGCGCGGGCGTCTACAAGCGCGTTGATGCAGTCCGAAGCGAGCTTGATGACTGGGTTCAATGCGAACACGATCGGGCGGCCATGCCCGATGAGGTGTTTTTCGACCTCTACTACGGAGAGAATTCCGCCGGAGGAACGTCAAAAGCGGGTGAACAACACATCGAGGACCTCCGCCTCGCACAGTCCATCCTGATGCAACACTATCCGGATTGTGCGCCGTTGAGGGACCTCGTGGGAAAAATCGATCTCGCCGTCATATCGCTCGAGAAGTTGCGGTGACGATGGCGGTCGTCCGGCCAGGCACAGGCGCTCTATTCGTCGACGTCGGCATCATTCTCGCCGGGGGCGGAAAAACCCCGGCATGATGTCGCCCGCCAGAAGCTTTTCCTTCGACAGCAGCCCCGCATCCTCGAGAGCCTCGAAGTCGGGAAGATCGCGCAAGGTTTCAAGCCCGAATTCCAGCAGGAACTGTTTCGTCGTCACATAGGTATAGGGGGCGCCGGGCGTCGGGCTTCGCGGGCCTGAGGCGATCAGGCCGAAGGAGCGCAAATTGCCGATCAGGTCGCGGCTGATCTCCTTGCCGAAGAATGACGAGAGTTCGGCGCGCGTGATCGGCTGAAAGAAGGCGATGCACATCAAGACCAGCACTTCGGATTGCGTGAGGTCGACGGCGCGTTCGCCAGAGCCGACGGCGGTACGGATGGCGTCGGCATAGGCCGGCCGCGTCAGGTGCTTCCAGCCGCTGGCGACCGCGACCAGATCGTAAGGCCGGCCCCGCAGCTCCTCGCGGATGTCGTCGATCAAGAGGTCGATGCTGCAGGTCTTGCCGACGATGCGGGTAAGCACCTCGCGGCTGACCGGTTCGCTGGCGGCGAAGATGGTTGCTTCGACGCGGTTCATCCATTCGCGCCAACGTACTTCTGGCGGCAGGTGATCCAGTTCGCGGTCGAACAGGTGACCATCTGATTGCTCCTTCGCCCTTTTCCCCCTCGCCTGCTCCATGGTCTCACAGCCCGTAGATGCGGAAGGTCGGACGACCGGACAGCTCGCGCACGGCGCCAAGTTCGATCAGCCGGTCGAACAGGCGGCGATCTTTGAGGATGCGACGATCGCGTCGTCGGAAAGCAGCTTCTCGACGACAGTGTCCGCCCCTTTCGCCCGCAGCTTTGGGGCGACAGCCAGCAGGCGGTCGGCGCGGCGGCCGAGCTCGGCCGCAAGATCCATCGCCTGCAGCGCCGCCTGCGCATAAGCCGCCCAAATGCGTTGCCGGGACGCCTGCCCGGATTCCCGTCCGGCATGGGGTGACCGACGACCGCCCGCCACCGGGTGCAAGCCGAACAGGGGCAGCGCATGCGTCCACCCTAGCCGGTCGGCCAGAACAGCGTCCGCAAGCCACGGTCCAAGCTCACGCGTGGCGCGACTGTGATGACGCTCGAGCACGGCCATCGCGTCGACCGCGCCAGCGACTGCATTACCGACCGCGCCAGCGATCGCCTGGATTTCGTCACCGATTTGACCGGCCGCCCCCACGTCAAGCGCGCTCCCCAGATCCGCGGCGACATCGACCAATACCCCCTCGCTGACCAACGTCGCGACTGGACGCGATGCCAGCGTTCGCCAGGCAAGCAGCATACGGCCGGCGGGTCCAACGTCGTCGCCGGGACGGGTGAGCAGCAGCGCGTCACGCAGCGCCGCCTCGTCCTCGACCCGGCCGGCGCGTTTGGCCGTTGCCGCCGCTGCCCCGAGTGCCAGGCGCTGCCGCCAGGCGCCGGCCCATCTCTCCTGCCGGCGCACCACCGCATCGAGGGCGGTCAGCGCCGCAGCCGCGGCAAACGCAGCGTCTTCGCTCGAGTCCGGACCGGCCGCCACGGCGCGCAGCCAGGTCGGGACGGGAGTGGCCAGCGCAGCCGGGGCTGCACCGGTGAGGGCCACAGGTGCATGGCGAAGCAGTTTCGGGCGCAGAATCATCGTCGACAGCATGAATCATCGCGGCGCTTCTGGCAACGAAAATGGCCTAAAGCCGCCGCGCCCGTCGACAGTTAAAAACGAACGATAAACCGTAGCCTTTCGTTTTAATCCTTGTAGAGGAGATGCTCTCTCTCGTCGATCAAAACCCGGAAATGCGCGTTGGGCAAGAGCAAGCATACCGCGACGGCAACAAACACGCCGCCCCGCCACAGAAGAGGCGGTGCTGCCGGATGATCTGTCCGCCATGCTGGGACGCTCGACCGCAGCAGCGACGCGGCGTGAGCATCGATTCTTCCTTGCAAAATAGGAGTCGCACTCCACAATTGCTAGGATAACTGGGCGCCGCGCCACGACCGAACTTACGGAATCGCTGGCCGCCGTAGCGCTGCTCGGACCGCGTCAGGTTTGGCAAGACCACACTCCTAGCGCTGGAAATAGCCGGAGGGCGTCCTTCCATCCGAATCCGACGCCGACCGCCTATCTCGAAATGTACCATTTCGACTGTCTCGACGTTGGCACACTCAAACCGATCCGCCCGCTCACCGTCAGCCGCAAGCGCTTGACCGCGGCCGGCATCTCGATGGCATCATCGGGATTGGACGGTGGTGTACGGGTGATCGGCAGGACGTGGACGACCGGGGGCCGTCCTCCTACATGGCGACCAGCACTAGCACCAGGCATTGCCGGTCCTTGTGTCGGCTTGCTGGCGCCGCTCGCGGTGTTGCCAGTGCCAGAGATACGAATAGCGGAAGACATGACCGACCTTGATTTCAGCCGGCAGCATTTTTTGCTGTCAGACCTTTGCCGGAAGAAGCTCGCCGTTGAGATGGTCAAGGCCCGACTCCATTTCGACGGCTTCGACAGCGGCGATCTCGTCGGCGCTGAGTTCCGCGGTCAGATCGACCCGGCGGTCGCGCTTCGACAGCCGGACAAAATCTTCGTAAGCCAGCAGCACGGTGCGAGGCCGCCGTTCTGGGTGATGATGACAGGGTCGCGGACCGCGGCATCCTGATAGGCGCCGAAGGTTTTCGAGACGGCGGTGACGGTGACGGTGGTGGTCATCGGCTGAACTCTTTTCTTCCGGAAGACATGGGTTTTCCGGGCTTTCCACAGGTATCAGCCGGCCATCGTAATACGCGCTTGAGCTGGGCACAAAGCGATAAGCTGCGGGATTTGGCGATCATCATCCCGTCATCCTTGCTGTGGCGCCGTTGGCCTTGAGCGCCGCCATCAGCATCGGCCCGACCGAAAAAGTCCCTACCCTGGCCTTATCAGTCAGCGCCCGAAGATAGCCGCCGGCGGAATTGATGTGCTGAGCACGTTGCAGGATACAGGCGATCACCATCGCCGCGGTCTCCTGACCCATCGCATGGCAGGCTTCCTCATACGCTGACGGCGAAACACCCAGATATCCCCGCACCTGGGCGGCGGTTATCATGAGATCGCGCCAATTGCTGATCCCGTCGACGGCATAATCCGCAATTTCGGGGCAGGCCTTCAGCACCATCCCCAGCGGGTATGTTTTCGGCGCCTCTGCGGTCCTCGTTCTGGGCTCGGCCGTCGCCCCGCTTTTCTCTAAAGCAGGTTCAAATTCAAAAGTAGAGTCGGTATTTGAATCAGATTGCTGCCGCTCGCTTTGAGAGTCATTGCCGCTCGGATTCGTGGATTTCATATGAGTTTCCAGCAGCTTATCCACATCGTCATGCAATACGGCAAGATCGGCTACGATCGGTTCCAGCTCCGCAATGCAGGCTCGGCGCGGAATTGCCTCCACAACGCTGCGGAAGCGCTTCCACAAGCCTCCCCAGCCGCCCGGAACGTGCTCTTCAAGGGCGGCCTCGATGAGCTTGTGGATGTCACGGCGGTGCAAGGTGATCCGCTCGCGCATGAGCCTGAGCGCCCGGTTGTCGGCACGAACACGCTCCGCCGCCGCCTCAAACTCGCAAGCACGGGCTAGCAGAGGTGCCAAGGAGAAGCCGAATGCTTCCTCTATCTCCCCTCCCCGGCCCTTGCGGGCGTAGCGCTTGCCGTTCGGGCTGTCCCGACGGATGATTAGCCCGCAGTCAACAAGAGCCGCCAGGTGTCGCCTGACTGTGGGCTCGGGCATTCCGTGCGCCCTGAGCGACAGTTGGGCGTTCGAGGGAAAGACGATGAGGCCGTTTTCCTCACTCAGCTCGCTGTCAGGATAGAATGATAGCAGCGCATTCAGGACGGCCAGAGCGCGATCGCCGATACCGACGATGCTCTTGCCTTCGCAGAGGTTGCGGTAGATCTGCCACTTGTCGACAACCCTGCCCTTAGGGATTTCACGTGAATCGTTTCGCGCTGCCAGCATGGCAAGCGACATCGGCCGCCGCCCAAAGGGCGTCGTTGCAATACCAGTCTCCATTTCTTCCCTTCGCCTTCAATTAGGCAAAAGAAATCCGTCCGCCGAATCGACGCTTAAAACGCTTGACACTGATTCGCAGAAATGAGATTCTCGGCTTGCTAAAGATCGAGAAGGGCTTCCACGGTTCGCCGTCGGGGGCCTTTTTCTTTTGCGGTTTTAGTCTCCCTTGGTTTCCTTTTCCTGCTTCCTGTAGGCCTCATAAAGACCGTCCAGTTGGCCTGCTATGAACTCAGCAAAATGGAGACCGTAAGCTGCCTCGACTATTATCGAAGCTTTCTTTGGCGTCCCTCTAATCGCAACGCTCAGTGATCTGTCGGCAGGAGCCCAGGCTTTGGGTGCGAGGGCAACCTTTGGCTTCTTGGGTGTCTTGGATGATTTCAGATGACTGAGGAGCAGGTTGAAGACTTCGTCCTTCACCTGACCTGCTGCAAACTCCTCGGTTCGAACGTACTCGATCGCTTTGGTAGCATTGGCTGGAATCTGAACTAGTTTTTTGAGTTCTTCCCAACGATCCCTGCCAACACCCTTTGCGGCCCCAACGACACTCAGCACCGCTTCGGGAACCGTCTCAGCGACCGACAGCATACGAGACAGCAGCGTGTCATCGACCGTAAGGGCTGATTTGACAGTATCCTTCGTCATACCGCTCTCAATCAACTTCCGTGCGAACAACGACTTCTCGATAAACGACAGGTCGGCTCGAGCAGTATTTTCTTGGCCCTGTGCGATGACATGCTCAATGTCAGCCAAGCGCTTCACGACCGCTCGGACATTAATGCCGAGATCGCGGGCGACCTTTGCCCGTCGATGGCCAAATACAATCATGTAGCGGCCTATATCATGGGGGTGCGGTCGCACAAGGATCGGTGTCGACTGGCCAGATGTACGAATGGCTTGTCTGAGCTGTAGGTATTCTGCGTCATCCTCCCCTATACGATCAGCAATGAACGAACCATCGAGATCCTTGGGGTCAATCGCCACCACGGTTTCTCCGTCGAGCATCCGCACTGAATTCTCGGCCAGTTCGTCCAGTGACTGCATCATCGAACGCGACGCGCCACGCTTGGCGTAGTCAGACCTAGCCTGCGATGCCGAATGCACTGGCTGTTCCCGAGTAAGTGACGCGGTTACGCTTGCCAGAAGGTCCTTTCTAGCCATTCTGTCCTCTCAGACCTGCTCTCATCTTTTTGAAATTGCTTCCAAAACTGCCGTTCTGCACGGCTGTCAAAATGGTCACTTCCGCCCCCATGCCTTATGAATAAGTGATGTAATCTCGGAATTGACCGCGTTCAGACTTTCAATCGCCCGCTCATATGTTGTTCGCGTGAATTGGCTTTTCTCGACCTCGTAAAGTGTCTGTTTCGTGATGCCCGCGTCTGAGATGGCCGTAGTCTTCACCATTTGGTTCTTGAGCATGCGCTTGTTGAAAAGTGCTTGCAGGAAACCAACCATCTGGGCCTGGGGACCATCGGTCGGCTCATATCGAGTCACGAGATAACGGAACCACTTCAGCTTCACCGCTGCCCCAGCCCCCTTGATGGACTGCAGGATGCCACCGAGCATGAGCAAGAACTGAGACATCGACATCACATCGAGCATCTGCGGGTGCACGGTAATAATCACTGACGTCGAAGCTGTCAGAGATGTGAGCGTTAGGTAACCGAGTTGCGGTGGGCAATCTATGACAATCACGTCATAGCGATCGTCAACTTCCTTGAGCGCCGCAGAAATGCGCGTGAAGAACAAGCGCCCTTCTGGTGAATTCTTGCTAGAAGCGGCTAGTGGAGTGTCGTACTCGTATTCCTGCAGTTCAAGATTGGCAGGCACGATGTCCAAACCCGGGAAATTGGTCGGCCGAATAATCTCCTTGATTGATTTTTTGTGCTCGTCGTATCGAAGTGCCTCATAAAGCGAGGGATTCTTGTCGAGTTCAGGCTGAATGCCATGCAGAGCTGACAGGGAAGCCTGCGGATCAAGGTCAATTGCGAGAACGCGATGCCCTGTCAGAGCGAGGTATTGAGCTAGATGGGCAGCTGTTGTTGTCTTGCCGGAGCCACCCTTGAAATTGACGACGGAGATGACTTGCAATGTGTCACCTTGACGGCGGTGAGGAACATAGCGCTTGAAGTCCGAACGACCGTGCTTGTCGAGGTATTGACGCAACTCGAGCATCTGCAGAGCAGTGTATGAACGACGACCCGAATTGGAAACCTCAGGTGCGGGGCCCTTGCCTTCGAGATGCAGCTTTTTAATATGATTCTGGGTGACGCCCAGAAAATCCGCGACTTCGACCGAGGAAAATTGCCGTAGCCCCTTCATCGCATTTGGTGGATACTGCTCAAGCCGCAGCATGTTCAATTTGTCCGAGATAAGCTCTCCCTGTTCGAGAATCTCCTCGTCGAAATCGAACTCCAAGTCGTGATCGGGCATCAAATTCATACTCGGCAATTTCCAGAATAACGCTTTTCTGACATGATTGTCACTTCAAGCGTGATTAATGCCCGATTCGGACAATCCAGCAAGAAGTTTTTAGCTAACAGGAGGTTAACGGGCGTTCTCGCCTCGAAAGCATAATCTAAAATTGCATCTGTGAGCTGTTGGGACCGTTGTCGCAAGCCATAAAGGCAGCACGAGCTTGGCATGACATTCGGACGTCTACACCATTGAAATGATGGCACAATTATCCGATTTGCACGGCTGTCAAGTTTAACGGTCGGGGCACGATTCCGGTTCCGTGGTTGACGTTATGCCCTCTGTGCAAGATAGGAACGGTGCTGGGCCGACCTGAGGGCCGAACTTCAGCGGGAGGCGAACTTGCGCGGTCGTCCACCCTTTCAACTGCCGAACTGGCCGACCTAATTTCGGATGATGTATAGCTATCAAAGTAAGATAATCGAACGCTCCACGGCCTTCAGATGTCGAGCGTGCCCCGACCGGTCGGTGAGCGGACGCAATCGCAATGGATGCGAAGGGTGCGCCTTTCTCTCATTGCAGACCGCCTCTGGAACGGATGCACGAAGTCGGCGATACGTTCTGGCTGATGGCGGTCGGCGGTGTCTCTTGGCCGGCCTGCCCGATTTCCAGCTTGGTCGCCCCACTATCTGACCTAATCGACCAGCTTCGCCAGAATGCCGGCGGCCACGACTTCGAAAGGTCATTTGGTGGCGGAATGGCGATGATGATACAGATCGGCCATCGCGAAAGCCACGACATCGATATTTTCCTCGACGACCCTCAATTGCTCGGTTTCATCGACCCATCCAGAACCCCACCTGCACTTTGAAACGATGCCATCTGACTAGCCTTGGGGGGCGCTTACCGGCGCTAATCCAGTGAAATGCACGCAATTCGGCATCATTATGTTCGCCCTGTCCTGTTTGGCGAACAGATAGACGTAAACCCAAACGTGGATCTGGACGCGGAGTTGAATGCTGGAGCTTTGATGGAGATAGGCGATGACGATTAGACGAAAATTCAAGAGCGACGCCTTCGAGGCGGTCCACAGCGCGATGGAAGGCATGGTGCGCGCCGGCACGGTCGACAAGCAGACCCTTCCTTCGACGAAGCCTGCCTGTTCCGGCCGACGTTATGCGTCGCAAAGAAGATCAAGGCGCTGCCCGAGCGCAATCACGTCAGCCAGCCGGTGTTCGCGCGCTATCTCAACACGTCGCAATCGACGGTGCAGAAGTGGGAGACCGGTGCGCCAAGCGGCCGAGCGGGCTGTAGCAGAAGCTTCTGTGGGTGGTTGAAAAGCACGGATCGCAGGTGCTGCAGTAGCCGCTCAAGCCCCAACCGTACCGGTAGGGTGACCGGATGAAAATGTGGGTAACCAAAGAGGGGCACGAATGGCGGGTGTCGGCATGCCAGCTCTTGCAGGAACGCGCCCGAAAAGAGGAGGCGGCCGGCGAGGATCCTGCCTGGCCATGGCCAACGGTGACCTCGGATGAACAATTTTAGCGGCAATGTGGCGAACGAAAAAGCCCAGGCACGTTTCAGATATGCCGGAAACCAGGGCAATCAAACGGTCCTCTTCGGATGAGGGCGAGATGCACGACGGGCGGTTTAGTGCCGGTAGGAAGGTGAGGGCTTCACCGGCCGCCTTGCGCCGGCTCGCGCTCGGTGAGAAGCGCCAGCAAGGCCGGATTGATATAGAGGTTCTCGCGACCAGCCTTGACTTCTTGCAACAGGCCATTGTCGACGAGGGTCTTTAGATAGACCGATGCCGCCTGTCGTTTCGCTATGCCGGATGAAACCAGGTCGCCGATCCGGCAGTACGGATTGACGAAGATTATCTCGGCAAGCTCTCGGGAGTAGATTTTCGGGAGGTCTCGGCGCAAGCGCTCGGCGGTCTGGTCGAGCAGGTCGCGGATCGCACGTATACGGGCAGTTGACCAGCCTGCAGTCTCCGTTACCGCGGCGAGCATGTAGAGGATCCAACTTTCCCACGCGCCCTCCGTCGTCACGGCGAGAAGGCGATCGTAGTAGGCTCCTTTGTTTCGGATGATATAGCGGCTTAGATAGAGCACCGGGATGTCCAGGAGGCCCTTGTCAACCAGATAGAGCAGATTCAGCACGCGGCCGGTTCTGCCATTGCCGTCGATAAACGGATGGATGGCCTCGAATTGGTAGTGCATCACGGCGAGGCGGATCAACGGATCGATGTCCTCGGCCTCATGGATGTAGCGCTCCCAGTTCGCCAGCTTGTCGCGCAGGAGGTTCTGTCCCTCGGGCGGGGTGTAGACAACCGCACCCGTCGCCTGGTTGACCAGGGCCGTGCCGGGCGTCGACCGAATGTCGAGTTCGACGCCCTTGATGGTGCGGCACACCGCGACCGCCGTTGATGTCGTCACAGGACGCTCTTGCAGAGTTCGGAAGCCCTGATTGAGCGCGGTGCGGTAGCGCAGCGCCTCCTTCGTGGCAGCATCAGCGAGATTTCCGGCTTCATTGGCGAAGCGAAACAAGCGGTCCGTCGTCGTGACGATGTTCTCTATTTCGGAACTTGCCTGGGCTTCTAAGAGCGGGATAGAGTTGATGAGGACTGCTTGGTTCGGAATATGCTGACCCGATATCCTGAGTTCTGCTAGGGCCGCGCGCGCCGCTATGCAGGCCTTGAGCACGGACTTCGTTTCAACATCCTCCTTTGGGGGCAGGGGAGGGAGGTCATTGTAAGGCCGGTCGGCCTGAAACGTCATGTCGATGGTTCCCTGTTCGATCGACATGTCGGGGTTGATATGTCGTTGGCATCGACACATTGTCAAATCATGTCGATAGAACCGTAATCTATCGACATATTGTGATAGCAGCAAGGCGATCGCGCAAACGGAGGTTATTAGCGGCGGCTCCCTCCAAAGGGGCGTTTACAGCCCGCTTGCCTTGGTGAGGTTGATCCGAAACCTGTCGCGCCGGCGCTGATAGCGACGGGTCATTTCCGCGGAAGCATGGCCGAGCTGCTTCTGCACGTATCGCTCATCGACCTCGGCCGAGGAAGCGAGGCCGGCGCGCAGCGAATGCCCAGAGAATTTGGTCCCGCGCTCGCCTTCCGACAGATCGCCACGAACGCCCGCGGCCAGCGCGGTGCGCTTGACCAGCCGTGCAACTTCCTGGTCGTTGAGACGCTCGGCTCCAACCGCTTTGCCGTGGCCTGTGACACGGCGGAACAGCGGTCCGTGCGCGATACGAGCGAGTTTCAACCAGGTCTGCAGGGCGACCACCGGGCAGGTGGCGTCGGAGGAGCCGCGGCCGATCTCGACTTCGCGCCAGCCGGTCTTTCCCCGCAGCGTCACCAGCATGCCTTTGTCAAAACTCTCGATCCAGCCCGAAGAATCTTCGGTCTGATCGCGGCCAACATCGAGGCCGACTATTTCCGAGCGACGCAGGCCGCCAGCGAAGCCAAGCAGCAACATGGCGCGATCACGCAGGCCGCGCAGGGTGCCGCGGTCGAGGGTCTCCAGCATCGCGATCAGATCCTCGGGAAGAAGCGCCTCCTTCTGCCGTGGCGGCTGTGCGTGGCTGTTGCGAATGCCGGCGAGCACAGTGGCGATATGGCGGTCCTTGCGGTCGAGCGGCTGGCCACGCTGCGTATAGTTCCAGGATAGGGAGGAGAGACGGCGCTCGATTGTCGCCACGGAGTTCGGCTTCTTGTCCCCCGTTACCTTGCCGGATGCGCAGGCGGTGATGTAGAGGCCGACGGTCTGTGGGCCAGGCGGAAACACCTCTAGATTCTGGCGGCGTGCCCAGGCGCAAAAATGCTTCCAGTCGGCGGCGTAGGCGCGGCGCGTGTTGGCCGAACTTGCCGCCTCGACATAGTCGCGGGCGCGGTCGGCGAGCTGGTCCACGTGTGCCGGCAGGCGATTTGGCGCGGTGGACGACAGGGGAGGGGAGGGCGTCCAGTCCGAGGTGCCGTCGACCGGCCGTCCCATTGCCATGACGAGATCGATAATGTCCGGCAACTCGTTGTCGAGACCGCCGCTGTCGAGACCGTCGCGGGCAATCGGCGCTGACGGCTCAGTCCAGGCCTGTGAGGCGGAAATCTCGACATTCAGCGTTGTGCTGTGGGACGCCCCGGAGTTATTCCGGGTGTAAATTTTGGGCTTCTGCTCGACGTCTTGGGCTGTCGTTCGCATTCCATCAACGGGCGGCAATTCATTGATCTCGAACGAATCAGATTTTGGATTCATTGCCGGATTCTAGCCGAATTAGCGGATTTTTCGTAACATTTTACAGCGAGGCCGCTGTGGTTCACGGACCCGACAGGGACACGATTGATGATGCCACCTTGGATGAGGCGGTTGCAAGGGAAGTCGTGATCCGGAGGCTGGCGTCGCTCGACAACCGTTGCGACATCCCTTGAATACCATAGCACCAAGTGCTATCTTTCGTCATGCCGGATCGAATATTCAAGGCAGCATGGTTCGCCAAGGCGGCGCGCAAGGCACGGCTTTCGGATGCAGCGCTTACGCGGGCAGCCAGGGAGGCCGCGCAGGGCAAGGCGGACGATCTCGGCGGAGGCGTTTTCAAAAAACGGCTCGGCGACAATCGCTTCCGATCGATCCTGCTCGCCAGGAGCGGCGAGTTTTGGGTTTACGTCTATCTGTTCGCTAAACAGGACAGGGCGAACATCGATGATGACGAATTGCGTGCGTTTCGCGATCTGGCCGCGCTCTACCGGCGCAAATCCACCGTGGATCTGGACGCGGAATTGACTGCTGGAGCTTTGATGGAGATTGGCGATGACGATTAAACGAAAATTCAAGAGCGACGCCTTCGAGGCGATCCACAGCGCGGTGGAAGGCATGGTGCGCGCCGGCACGGTCGACATGCAGACCCTGCGCTCCTTCGACGAAGCCTGCCTTTCCCGGCCGACGATATTCGACGCCAAGAAGATCAAGGCGCTGCGCGAGCGCAATCACGTCAGCCAGCCGGTGTTCGCGCGCTATCTCAACACGTCCGAATCGACGGTGCAGAAGTGGGAGACCGGCGCCAAGCGGCCGAGCGGGCTGGCGCTGAAGCTTCTGTCGGTGGTCGAAAAGCACGGTTTGCAGGTGCTGCAGTAGTCCTTTTTCCAAACGAGCGATAATGCAAGATTATCAATCGTTATTTATCCACGACAGGCGCGGCGGTTATTGCTCATTCCGATTGCGACAAGCGCCGCGATGATCCATGCTACTTCCGATGATTCTGCGGCCCACATCTCTCTCGCGCCACCCCGGCACGCTTCTTGGCGCGGCCGCCATCACTCCGGCAGTCCCCGTCCCGGCCTGGCTGCGCCGGGCCATCCCGGATGCGCAAAGCCTTGCGGGAAAAGGCGCAGGGCCAAATGCCCTTGAGGACGTCGCGCTCGCCGCAGGCGCCACCATTGGCGCGCTCGATGCGGTGGTCCGTCGGCAGCAGCGGTGGGCTGGCGCTTGGCGGCAGCGCCTGGCGCTTGCGGCGGCCGCGGTCACGGCAAAGCAGGTCGGTCGCGTCGAGGATGAAAGCCAATTGCGCGACGCCGTGCTGCTCACGCGACCGGGCGATTTTTTGTCCGTCGGGCCCGCCGGTCTTTTGCTGCTCGCCTGGCGCCGGCTGGCAGCCCGGCCCGCCGAGGAGCTTCTCACGAAGAGAAGTCTCGCCGCGATGTTGGAAGAGTTCGGTTACGCCCGCGACGACGAGGCAGTCAGCGATCTGGCGGATGAGCTTCGACGGCTTTCTGCCAGCACCGGAATGGTCGGAATGCTGACCGGCGCATTCATGGCCGCCGAACGCCACGGTTTCGGGCGCGCCCTTGGAGCCTGGCTCGCCGACGCCCTGCTGGCGCAGCGGCTGGGTTGGGCGCATGCGGTGCCTTTGCTGGGTGCGGAGAAGGCTTTGGGAGTGGGTAAGGGCCGGCCGCGTCGACCGGCGACTGCCGACCAGGCTGCGGGTGCCGAGACGGAAGCCGATTTGGCCAAAAGTCTGCTTGCCGCACAGGCGCGCGCCGCGTTGCGTGCAATTGATCTTTCCGCCGAGCTCGAGCGCCGCGCGGAGCGGCTGCTTGTGGTCGCTCCAAAACTCCGGGCCAAGGCGGCGGACATGGTCGTCGAAAGACTCCTGTCCGACGACGCGCTCGTGGCATCGCGCGGGGACAAAAAGACCGGGATGAGTGACCGCGGCCTGCGCCGCCTGTTCGACCGGCTGGTCGAGTTGGGCGCCGTGCGTGAACTGTCCGGCCGGCCAACCTTCCGCATCTACGGACTGTGAAGACGATGGCGGAAGCGACACGACGCATACGAGAAGAAAGAGATGTCCAGCGAATGCCGGTTGATCGGGAGCTGGATCACCTGCCGCCGGAGGCGCGCTGGCGCGAGTGGATGAACCGCGTCGAGGCAACGATCTTTGCCGCGAGCGAACCGGTCAACCGCGAAACGCTCGGCCGCATCGTCGGCAAAAGCTGCAGCATCGACCTTCTCATCGACGACATCCGCGAGGAGCTGCGCGGCCGGCCTTATGATCTGGTCGCCGTCGCCGGCGGTTTTCGGCACCTGACACGACCGGCCTATGCCGACGCCATCCGCAGTGCATTTGGCACGGCCGGCGGCGGCAACGGGCGTGCCGTCGACCTGACGCAGTCGGACGTGCTGGTGCTGATGTGTATCGCCTATTTCCAGCCGATCACGCGTGGAGAACTGTCGAGCTTTTTTGGGAAAGAGATTTCTCGCGACCTGATCGGCCATCTGCGCGGCGCGAAGCTGATCGCTTCTGGTCCGCGTAGCCCGACGCCGGGCGCTCCCTACACCTACGTGACGACAAAAGAATTCCTGCTGGAGTTCGGGCTCGACACGCTGCGCGACTTGCCGGATTGCGAAGCCCTCGAGGACGCTGGACTGCTCTCGAAGGAGAAGCTACTCGCAGGTGATATCATGCCAGGATTATCCGACGACGAGGAAGAGCATGCTTAGCGTCGGCACTGATGAATAATACGCTGCCTGGCCGGCGGCCGCAGTTCGCGGCGTCCTCAACGTGATCTACGACTCGGGGTTCGCGAGATGACGTGAGGAGACGCTGTCGGGCGTGGGGCGTTGCCTAGAAAATGGTGGGGGAAATATGCCTGGATGATCGATCCAGCGGTCGCATCGGTCAAGACCACTGACGTTCCGCGCCTTTCGGTTGCCCGACTTTTCGATCTTAGGGCGTTCCTGGACTCAGGCCTAGCCTGCAACCTTGGGGAAGAGAACCCCGAAGGAGGCGCTTGAGGACCTGCACTACGTCCTGCTTCAGTGTTTTCATGAAGTTTTCCGCCTCGGCATTGTCCTAGTGCCAACGCGGCTCATGCTTG
The DNA here is from genome assembly GCA_014189435.1 of Mesorhizobium loti. Lineage (NCBI taxonomy): Bacteria > Pseudomonadati > Pseudomonadota > Alphaproteobacteria > Hyphomicrobiales > Phyllobacteriaceae > Mesorhizobium > Mesorhizobium loti. Next base: position 229,065 of record CP050295.1, on the reverse strand, counting down.
GCTGGGTGCCGTGCAGGTTGAGAAGACCGGAATGGGCAGCGCACGAAAATTGGGCGGATTCAGGCCGGTCGTCGCAACACCAATCTGTTTGACCTACCGCAACCACTCGTCAAGCGCCTCAGCGGGCGTTTTCCAGCCCAGTGCTTTCGTGGCCTGGAGTTTAGAGCGTAGCGGCACCAACTCCTGTTCGAGATAGCCGCGGAGCCAAGGAAGGTCAGCGTGCGCCCGCCGGTAATGCGCCTGCAATGACCTGTTCAGGCCGGGTTTACGGGCGCGCCGCCTGCACGTCTTCGACAGTCACCGCATCCGTGTAGTTGTTGCCGAAATTGGTACGGATGTAATTAACCACGGCCGTCACCTGCTCGTCATCGAGATAGGAGCCGAGCGGCGGCATCGCCTTCTGACCCTTGACCACCATGACGACCGGATAAGCGCCCGCTTCGAGCTTCTCGTTCTTGGCGAGCGCCGGATATTTGCCGGCCCCGACTGCGCCGACGCCTTCCGGCATGTGGCAACCCCGGCAGATCGCCGCGTAAATGCCGGCGCCATCTCTGGGTTGGATCTTCGAGGCATTGCCAAAACCGGTCGAGTCGGACGATTGCCCAAAAACAGGAAACGCAGCGAAAGCCGCAACGGCAACGGTGGCGGCGAAAGAGGTGATCCGGTTCATGTCCAAAAGTCTCCAGATTGCGATCAGGGCGAGCTGGCTGGCGGCGGGCCGTCAGCCGCTGACCACGCGTTGGTGGAGACGCCCGATCGCATCGAGCGAAGACAGGATCGCTCCTTCCATCCAGGCCGGCATGTAGGAGATGTGCTCGCCGGCCATGGCGATGCGCCCGTCGATCGAGCTTGCCGCATGATAGTGTTCCTTGCGCTTCTCCTCGGTCCATTCGCCATAGCAGCCGAGCGTCCATGGCACGCGGTGCCAGCCGACGGCAACGCCGTTGTCGAACTCGTCTTTGTATTGCGGATGGATCTGAGCCCCGTACTCCAGCGCCTTCTGGATGCGCTCTTCCGGCGGCAGCGACGTGAACTCGTAAGCCCAGGCCTCCAATGAAAAGGCGCCGAGAAGCACGCCCTTGCCCGGGCTGTGATAGTCGGTGCTGGGATAGGAGATCAGCGTGTTGGGCAGATCGGTGTAGGTGATGCCGCCGTAGATGTGTTCGTCCTCTTCCCAAAAGCGGCGCTTGAACTGCAATCCCACCTTGATCGCGGCACCGTAAGGTAGGTTGTCAATCGCCGCCTTCGTTTCGGTCGACACCTTGGTTTTGATCTGGCTGAGCACGGAGAACGGCACGGTGCAGATACACCAGTCAGCGGTGGCGGTCTGCGCCTCGCCGCCCTTTCGCGCATCCTCGTAGCGGATGGTGACGCTTTCGTCGTCCTGGTCGATCTCCGTGACCTTCACGTTGTATTTGGTAAGGCTGCCGACTTCCCTCTCGAACGCCCTGGCTATCATGTCCATGCCGCCGACCGGCTGCAGCATCGTGGTCTGGTAGTCATAGAGACTGCCAGTGCTAAGGCTGCTCCACAGGCCGGATTGCACGATGTCGGAGAGCCCTATCGGCTGCGATGGCTTGGCCAGCGGCATCTGGCCGCCGCCCGGTTCAATATCAAAGCCTCGCCGCTCGCTGCTGTGAGTGCCAGCGACGTAAGCGTAGTTTTCGTCAAGCGCGCCCCAGCTCTGCAACGCTTCCAGCAGCTTCTCCCGGTCCTCCGTCGAGACCGCCTGGTCGAGTCCACCCTGCTTCGTCACCTTGGAAAGCAGCTCGGCGACATGGCCGTTGAAATCCGCGCTGACATGGCGGTAGCGCTGCGGCTTGCCTTCGAACGCCTTGACCGAATGCAAGTAGGCGTTGTGGTTCACCTGCACGAACGCCTCGAGTTTGACGCCGAGCCGCTTGCAGTAATCCAGCACGGCATGGTGATGGTAAGGGATACGCCACGGGCCGGGATTGATATAAAGACCCTCGTCGAACTTGCATTCCTGCTCGAAGCCGCCGAGCTCGGTGTAATTGTCGCCGCCACGCAGCGACCAGCAGCGACCGCCGGCTTTTTCCCTGTACTCCAGAACCTGCACCTTATAACCGACCTTGCTGAGTTCGTACGCAGCGACCATGCCGGCCAGTCCGCCGCCGAGTACGAGAACGGAAGCCCCTTTCGGATCGCCGTCCAGCTTGATCGGACCCTTGTAGGGCGACTCCTGCGCGAAGCCCAGGGTCGTCATGGCCTGATACATGGCCTCACTGCCGGCAAGCGCGCCGATCATGGTCAGGAGATCGCGGCGGCTGAGTTGGGGAGGAAGCATCGGAACTACTCTTTCAGGGGGATCGCAAGGACGAGAATAACCGGGCGGGGGCAGCGGGTCAGGGGTAGACCGGCCTCAGACGATTGTCTACCGGCCTGCCGACCGCCGGGCGTCGCTGTTAAGCGATCACCCATCGATCGCGTGACGCCGAGCGCCGGATTTGCAAGAGAACGCTCGCGAGCGGCTTCGTAACCACCGAGCTACACCACCTGATGAGACACGACCCGTAATGATGATGATCGACGGGTAAAAATGACCAGAAAACAAATGATTACATATCTCTAAAGTCTCGTAATCTTAGCCGATGGGCGCTCCGAAGGAAGGAGTCATGCGTTCGAATCGCGTCGGGTGCGCCAGTTTTCTCAACTAGTTAGTTTTCGTCCACAAACGCTTCTTTTTGCGAGCATTTGCAATGGTTTGTTGGCCGTTGGTGTGCGTTGAGTGGTATGGACAGGATCGAGGGATGGCGATCGAGCAGAAAGGCCCTGTCGGCTCGAAGCCGGGATTTTGGCCAAGTTGAAGAACGATTGGTGAACGTCAGGGTTCGACCTGAGCTTTGAGCAACATGGCAACATTGTCGGCGGTGAACTTGAAGCCGCGGCGATCGGGGATACGCTCGACGGAGATGGGATATTTAGGTCTTCGTGGATCAATGCCGGTGATCCGGAAACGCTCGCCACCAGCGATAAACTCGCGTTTGAAGTGAGCAGCCTCCAGGCCGTACTGTTCGGCCAGCAGGGCGAACATCTCCTTATCCAGATTGAGCGTCTTGCCGTCTGGCGCGGGAATACTGATGCGGAATGCTGGTTCGAATGAGAAGCCAGGTTCCAGGCCACGCCACCCGGTACTTTCGATGACCAGTCCGTGATCTGAGGCGATCTTTCTGCAAGCCTCAAGCATGCGGGCCTGAATCTGCTCGCAGGCGGCGGATGTTAAACGGGTGATGCGGTTGGCCTTGCTCATTCGGAAGCACCGTTGCGTACCTGATAGACCGTGCCACGTGATATGGCGAGATCGCGGGCGATCTTGCTGGGTCCCTGACCCTTTTGGAGGCGAAGCAGGATTTCTGCGCGGTCAATCTTCGGTGGGCGACCTTTGTAGATGCCACGTTTCCTGGCGGCGGCGATACCTTCAGCCTGCCGCTCGCGCCGCAGGTTAGTTTCGAATTCCGCGAAGACGCCGAGCATGTCGAAGAACGCCTTGCCGGCGGCTGTGGAGGTATCGACGGGCTGCTCGGTGGCCACCAGATGCGCGCCCTTGGCCTTGAGTCGGTCGACTATCACCTGAAGATCTCGCAACGATCTGGCCAGCCGGTCGATGCGGGTGATGACAAGAGTTTCGCCGGCATGGATGAAGTCGAGAATGGTCATCAGTTGCGGACGACCTTCGAGTGATGCACCACTTTTCTGCTCCTCGCGGATGACCTCGCAGCCGGCGTTCCTGAGCGCGGCGATTTGCGCGGCGAGGTTTTGGTCTGTTGTGGATGTACGGGCATATCCGATACGAGCCATGTCCTAACCATGCTAACTGTTCAATTTGCGTGTGCTGTCATGCCGAGTTGTTCAATATCTCGTTTCCGACCCACAATAAACAGGATTCAACGGCCGCAACCCGTTCATTGACGATGTTCTCCATGGGTATACCAAAAATATTCACTACAAAGGTGCACCGCCTGCATCCAGTGTGGTCATAACGATATCTTCCATGAGCGGGATGCCCTGTAGGGGATGCTTGTGTATCAGTGCAAAGGCTGCGGCTGCCAGTGCTTTTGACAGTCGCTCCTTTTTAGCCGATTTGAGAATGATCGCGGTTTGCAGAAATCGCCTTGCCCAGATGTCTCGTCGGCCTTCGAGAAAGGCCCAGATTCTTTTTCAACAGTCCGCGCCGAGCGGGATCCCCGAATGATATCGCGTGTTTCTCCTGTGTCTTCAAACCAGCTGTCGGTGAACGGGACAAGCGCATCCAGTGCGGGCTCATTGCGGAGCATCCGATCCAGTTGTGCCGCTGTCGCATTCTGGATTTCCTTTTGCGGATCGACGTGATCCAGCAAAGCCTGCAGATCCCTTTCCTGGGGCCGCAATTGGCTCAAGCTACAAGCCTCCATGACGTCAATGAAGGCCGGCGCTGGTGGATGGCCGTTTTCTATCCCATCCGCCAGAGCCGCTTCCAGCAGAAGCTCGGCAGACATTCGATCTATTCGGACGCTGTTTGCTTCCTGGCGGGCATAAGAGACGATGCTGGTTGCTTCGCGCTTTGAACGGCAACGAATGACAAAGGCATCCTTGATGCCGTATCCGGTCTTTAACAGGATCATCGCGACAAATGTCTGGGCTTGCAGTTTTCCCACAATCGTTAGGCCTTGCGCTCCGACCCCGTCAGCGGTGGTCGCCAGGATGTCGCTGACGATCGGCTCCGCCCTGTTTTGTTTGGAAACATCAGCGAGACCTTGTCGCAGCGCCAGCTTGCCAATGTCATCGATAGCCGCCCGGGCGGCGCTCGCCGACAGCCAGCCGCGAATGATCGGCAGATAGGATAAGGTTTCAGGCTCCAGCTTCCCGCGCATGAGCCTTTCTCGTAGGCCGGCGGCCACGGCCTCTCCCGTCAATGATGTGCCGGATACCAGCCAATAGAGTGCACAGCGCTCCAGAAAGGGATTGTCGAGGCTCAACAGATGATGGACAAACTCGGCTTTGAACTCCTCCGGCATTCCTGCCGACATCTCATCCAGGCCACTGAAGAACTCATACGCGCCGCCGCCTTCAGCTTCAACTTCTGCCGCTAAAACGGCAAGCGCGCCATCAAGATCCGGCATCGGGATCTCCTCGGCGGGGCTTTCCCCAACCGGGTCAAGCATCAGTATGTCTGGCACGGGCAGACTGGCACGCCGATACAAGCCAGCAATTTTCAAACCGTGAAGCGGCTCGCCAGCGCCCGCAGCAATGCGAGCCTTGATCGCCTTCTCCGCATTTTCCAGGAAGGCCTTTCCATATGGGCTGTCATTCTCGATGCCCATTCGTGCCTCATCCAGCAGCAATCCGAACAAGGTTGCCACATCCGGATGATCGTCCATGGACTGCATAACCTCCGCAACGATGGCGTCGCAGGCCATGTCATTGGCCAGAAGATCATGCTTTGCTCTCTCGAAATAAAACTGGAACTGCGCCGACGACAGCCCATGTTGGTAGAGAACATTCAGGCATGATTCAGCAATTTTAACCATTGGTATCTCCAAAAATTATGCCGCCAGCCGATCAAAATCGATCCGACTATTCAAGTCGAGATCGAAACGGCCATAAGGATTGACGTGACTGTAGATCAGAGGCGTGAGGCCGCGATAGTCTTCCGGCGCCATCCGTGCGGCCCATTTCGGTTCCACCAGCACGGTCTGAAGCATGCGTGTGTTCACATAGACCAGTGACGCCTGCAGCAGGTGCAAAGCCAGAGCGGAAATCTCCTGCTCATCGATCCGGTTCGTGGCGATCTCGCCGCCCTTGCCGAAAAACACGAAGCCATTAGCGCTGTTCCAGTTTTCGACGACATTCAGCCCCTCGTGGATTTCCCGGCGGAATGCCTCCTGGCGAAGGTAGCGGCACAAGAATATCGTCTTGACCGCGCGGCGAGCTCGCTCAGCGCCTTGTAGGTCGGGTGCATCACTTCGGCACGGGCGAAACGGCGCAGGATGGCCTCCGGGTCCGCCGTTCTCGTCTGCATGGCGGCGGTGTATTTGACCATCTCGTCATATTGCTGCTCGATCTCCTCCCAGTCGATCGCGCTGGAAAGGATCGGCAAGAGATTCGGCAGCCTTGTGCGCAGCGAGGCTTCCGGGATGGCAAGCTTCTGACGGGCTATCGCCTTCAGGCGTGGGGCGAGTTCAAAGCCGAGAAGGCGGCAAAATGCGAAACCGACTGCGCTCTGACCATGACTGTCGACATACTGGCGCTGGATTTCCATATCGGTGCAATGACGCAGCACGCCCTCGATCATGGAGGCGACCTCCGAGGACGAGCACCGTTTCAATTGCGAATAGACACAGGTCGCACGTTTTTCGACATGCCAATAGATCATGACACCACGGCCGCCGTAGCGGGCATGCCATTCCGTCATCAGATTGCGATCCCACGCTCCGAACTTTGTCGAATCAGATGCGCACGCCGTACCCGCGTCACCCCAGACTGCTGCGTTGCGGATGGCCAGGGTCGCGTTTGCAACCCTCGCGCACGCCTCCCTCAGCGCCGGCGCGTGGATAAAGCGGCGGTGAACATGCAGCAACTCGTCGTAGCTGACATCAGGTGTTGCGCCGGCGATCCGCTTGAGCCCGGCATTCGTGCCGAGACCATAAAGGCACAACAGAAGCCGCCGATCCAGCGCCTCGCGCGACAGGGCAACTCTCGACGCCGATGTTTCGAAGGACTCCAGCAGACCGGTATCGAGTGCGGCTTCCTTCAGCACGTCGAGCAATCCTGTCATCGACCAGCGCTGACCGATCTCGCCCTTGATTGCTTCCAGCCCCTTCGGTTCCGGCAGAGGCTTGAACGGTGTAATCGATATGCGGTTTTCGCCCCGCCACAGCAGCCGGACCTTGCCGTTTCGTGGGATCGTTTCGTTCAGAAGCAGTAACTCATGCTCAAGCTCCTTGCGAATGCCGGCTGTGAACGCTCGCGCGTTCGGGGTCAGGTTGAGGACTGTGTAATAGGCGTCACGCCGGATTTCGAAGTCCCTGGGAAGATCGTCGTCAGGATTGCGATAGCGGTCCGCGCCGACAACCCAGATCTCCTTGGAGCGGATGCGATCACGCAACTGGGTGAGGACGCAAAGCTCGTAGCTGATCCGGTTCACACAGCCATCGTCATTGACCGAACTGCGCCATCTGGCCGGAATAACCTCGTCAAACGGCACATCCTGCATCGGCACAAACCGGCAGCCATCATCCACCTTGCTCCTGATCCAATCCAGCGCCACTAGCACCGGACGCCACGCGGTATTGTTCGACCGGAATTCCAGAACCGAAAGCAGACTGGGCAGCATGCGCCGGTAATGATTGGCCCAGGACGAGCGCATGTAACCGGGGCAGATTACCGGGCAGTCAGGCTTGAGCGGCTTGCCTAACGAGATCCGGGAGCGGCGGAATCGACTCTTGTGTTGGTATGCCGAGGCGGTCGCCGAGATAGCGGAAGAATGAGACGTCGAGCTTGATGCAGGTCTTCATCAGGCCGAGCAGGACGTCGCGGGCGTTCTTGCCTGCCTCGCTGACGGTTCCGCCGGAGATCTTGCGCTTGGTGACGAAGGTGCGGATGTCGTTTTCCGAACCATTGGTGTGGAGCGGGATCTCGGGACGATCGAGAACGCGCAGGAGTTCATGCTTGCGGCGATGCAGCCTGGCAAGAAGCCGGTCGAGCATGACGTAGCCGGTTCGTCGTTTGAACAGGCGCTCGAAGCGGGCGCGCAGGGCCGCCGCGTGGCGCGGACAAGGAGCACGCTGGTAGCTCTTGAGGTCGCGATAGAACCACCAGATCAACTGGCGCATGATGTCGACGGCCTGACGTTGATCCGGGGTCACGGGTATCAATTTGTGGACGAGCCGCTCGGCGTGGACCCAGCACAGAGCATGGTCGCCGATGCGGAACTGGCCGGCATCATCGGACACGACCACGGTATCGCCAAGAAAGCCGTGGTGGCGGATCGCTCCCCACATCGCCCCTTCGGTGGCGATCCTGACTGGGTTGGGCTCAACCGCGAGCTGGTCGAGGCCGAGTGCGGCCAGATGCGCCTGCCATGCGGCGCTGTCGGCAAATGCCTTGTGCGGCGCAGCCGCCAGCCGCGCGATCACCGGACCGGCGAGGTTGCGGCCGCGCATATAGGCCAGGGCCTCTTCATTGATGAAGTAATCGCTGTGCCCGGCACGCAGCGTCGCCAGGAACGCCTCCCGTGACTTCGATCGCCCGGTGCGGAACGCGGTGAAGCGGCGATCGCCGATCTGGGTGGTGTAGCCGTCCTGGTGGGCGTGGCGCGCCGACGTATCATCGACGGTGATCCAGGGCGCCGTAGCCAGCCCGGCGCGCAGCACGTCACGGTCCTCCGCCGCGAAGGCCTCCAGGCCCTCCGAAATCAGCCGCACCACCTGGCGCTTCGAAATGTCGACCCCGATCCCGGTCAACAACTCTTCATCGCCGGCGGCACAGGAAGCGTAGCTGCGCAAGAGACGATGCAGGGAGACCAGAAGGACGCGTGCGAGGCACTTCTGTGCCTGGTGGCTGGATCAGCTCCATCGGAATGTACTCCGCCGCTGAGACGTTATTTCAGTATCAGGGCGGACAAGCCCAGCGACGAGCGCAAGAAGAGGCGCAATTTCCTCAAGATGTGCCCGTCCGGACAAGATGACCTGGTGGAATCGATCGTCAAGGGCAAATGCAATTCGGCTTACCAGGATTGCAGCACCCCCGGTGGCAACAGTGGTGGAGGCGCAGCGGGCACGCAGCCTGGCAACGGGCAGCAGACACAGGCGCGGTAATTCCCACCGATGTAGGAACGAAAGCGCGGCTCAGGCCGCGCTTTTTGTTTGAGTGTCACTTTGCCACCCGGCTTGATTTTAGGCAGCATTTCGGGTAGCATTTTGCTACTCAAATAGGAGCAACGTGATGCCCACAAAGACCAAACCTTCGCCAAACTCCCCTGCCCGTCAGCCTAAGATCGATTTCGCGTCGGTGAAACTGTCAAGCGCCCTCGTCAACCTGGCGCGGGAAGATGCACCGGTGTTCTCGCGTTCCATTGGTGGCCAGCTCGAGCACTGGGCGCGGATCGGGCGCGCCATCGAGCAAGCGCCAGGGTTTACCCTCGATCGCGTTCGCGCCGCATTGGAGGGTCGCTTTGATCCGGCTTTGCTGGCCGACCAGGAACGCACGCACTACTACGACCTGCTTGATGACGTGATGCTTGCACCGAGCAGCGAGGAAACAGCTGCGATGGCCTTGTTGGGTCGCTCTGCCGGTGCTGCAGGGTATGACGCGCATGGCCGGCTTGTTCGGGTTGCGGGCGACGGGAACACTGTGGTGATCGAAGAGTGACTGACGAAAGAACGCCGACACTGCACGTCATTGCTGGGCCTAACGGCGCAGGGAAGACAACGCTTTACAGGAATCGACTGGAAAAGCGCTATCCGGACGCCGAGTTTGTAAACGCCGACGAGCTGGCGTTGCGAGAGTTTGGTCACCCAGCGCAAACAAAGTCGGAGTCTGCACGTGGCCAGGAATTGGCAGAGGAACGTCGCCGGCAACTCATGGCCGAACGCAAGAGCCTGGTCACTGAATCCACGTTCTCACATCCGTCGAAGGTAGACCTGGTGCGTGACGCCAAAGCTGCCGGTTACGAGGTGGTGCTTTACCACGTCAACGTCCGAAGCCCGAACCTGTCAGTGATGCGTGTCGCCGATCGCGTCAACAAGGGTGGGCATCCCGTCCCGGAAGACAAGATCCGTCAGCGTTACGACCGCAATCAACCGCTGATCCGCGAGGCTGCCAAGCTTGCTGACCGGGCGTACATTTTCGACAACTCGCAGCTGGGCAAGCCCCACGAACTGTCGGTGATATTGGAGCGCGGCAAGGCAATTCGCGCCAGCGAGAATGTGCCGGCCTGGGCTCGGATGCTCTACAAGGACGAACTGCAGAACTTCTCACAGAGCCGCCAACATCGGGCTGCTGCGAGCTTTGCGGATGCCAAGGCGATCGCGGAGCGGGCCTTGGGACAGGAGAGCCGGACATTCATTCCACGGCCGAACAGCGAGTACAGCGGTAAGGTCATTGGCGAAACCGACCTGCACCTGGTGCAGCAGATCGGTGCACGCTCTGCCATTGCGCATTTCAGAGACAAGTTAGGTCGCCCTCCACGTGTCGGCGATGACGTTGAAATTCGCTATGGCAAAGATGGAGCCGCCACACTTCGCTCTGCTAGGGAAGCGTCGGAAGCGAAGGACAGGGCTGACGCGTTCCGGTCCCTGCCCGCCAAACAGGCCGTCGCGAAGTATCCCGACTTAGCTCCCTCCTACGCATACGTGAGGGCCGTAGAAGCGCGCGTAGCGGCCTCCCAGCCTGCGTCGGCTGCTGGGGTAGCCAAAAAGGTGCGCGAAGACTTGGCGGGCCGTATAGAGCGTGGTGAAACCCTCCCGGATATACGCCGCAAGGATCAGGACCGCGAACAGGATCAAGGTAGGTAGCTGAGACGTTCAGGCCTCGTTGCCCACACCCATTGAAACCCACCGGCTATCGCGGTAGCATAATGCTACCTAAAGTGCACGAGGAGGCAACATGGAAACGCTGACCTATATTCGCGATCGCTGTTGCAGCCTTCCTTGGGCTGGGCGCAGTAGTGCAATTCAACACTCTTGCTCAACGACGCTACGGGTTTCGGTTCTTTGCCGTCTGGCGGATCGTAGTTGGAGCGATTTCCGTTGGCGCGATTGTTGCCGGTTCGGCGGGCCTGAACGCAGCAGGTAGTGAGTACCACGTGCTCGCTGGGGTCAGCATGTTACTACATACAGCCAAGCAAGTGGACGCCGGCACTAAATAAACTGGACAAAGCTATCAGTCAAACTGGACGGTGGCGTCATTTAGGCTGGACGGTTGTGAATTGGCAAAGTCAGCGCAGCCAGGCAAGGAGGATGCAACTCGCACAGCGCCGCTGGCCTGCTGCTGGTCAGAGGCAGCACTTACAGAGCGCCCAGCGGGCCTGCGGGAGGGCTGGCCGGCTGCGATGTCGCTAGCGAGGGATTCTCACGGAGCCTATGGGCGATCGCCGGCAGCCGTTGGTGACCTGGTCGTAGATCTGTACGGCGGTGGCCATCGCCGCTCTTAGTGCGCGTTGCCTGCGCCAGGGACGTACGGCTGCTGTCATGGCGCAGCGCTGCGACTGGCACAAAGTGACCGCAACTGACAGGCAAGCGCATTGCCTGTCAGCAGCGCGCTTGGCCTGTGAACTGAGAACCCCTTGTCGAGCCGTCCGTTTGCCGTTTCGCGTGGCAGATGATTCTTCAGCAGCCTGTTGCTGCGAAGTTCAGTCCGCTCGAACACCATCCACACCGCCCACATCCGTACTTCTGGTGAATACTTCTCCAGGGCGATTCAGAATGCCTACGCGATCTGGCTTTGATAAATCTTCAGGCGGGGATGAGTCTCGTTCTCTTCAATTCGTGTTACCTGAAAGCGGGTGCCAGGAGGGAAGAGAACTTCCTGCTCATTCGGGCGCTCTGAAAACATGGAGATGCGTTTTCCAGTTGTTGAATTGCTTTCCCACTCGACTGCCATTCCTTGCCAGGATGCATTCTTGGTTTCTGAGGTCGCGAAGAATCGGCGGTCCGTGGTGATGCTTCCTTCTTGGTATCGCTCCGACACCCAGTCCGGCAACTGATCTTCGCCGGTGAAGACAGTCCCTTGATATGAATATTCTTCGGGAAGCGAGTGCAGGGCGGAAATGATGCATTTTGCAAATGCAAGGCCATGAGCAGTGGGCGTCGCTTCTTTCTCCAGAACATCCTGTACTACTTCATAATCGTCCGTCGTCCATGCCTGCAGCGCCACGAGATCCTCGGTTGCCATGTGTTCGAGTTCTGGGTGGTTCCTCTTCATCTGTGCCATTCTTTGCATCATCCCATTCCACTGCTGCTGCCTCTGTGGGCGGGATTGTTAGCCCCAAAGAGTTATGAGCGCAGTCTTGAACTGTTTTCGTTCTTCAGGTGTGGTTCGGAACTGCGACCCATCGTGTTGGATCCGCTGCCAAAGTCGCTTTTTTTGCTTTACCAGATCGCTGGTATTCAACTCCAGCAGTGGACTTAATGGACGGCGGCTCGAGCTCGCTCCGGGAGACCCGAGTGACGCCAAGCCATACAGGCTGGGTGACATGGACGCCTCGGGAGATGACGGCGTAGAGGGCGTGGCCTGCTCTGTGGCGTGGGCTGCATAATGCTCAGGTGAGCCTGCCACGCTCGGCTTTGAAACGCATAGACCCATGTTGATCTCCTACAGTGACTGTAGGAGCAAGTTTGGCGAGAAACTCTCCGATTCGCGCTGGCTCACCGAAGTCATAGCTGGGACGACGAAGCATTGACGCGCGGGATTCTCGAGCCTCTATAGAGGCTTGGCAGGGATTTGTGGTAACCGGGGCAGATTACCGGGCGGTGGGGGTTTGCAGGCGCGTGCTTTCGTGATTCACCCTTTGCGTGACGCTACCACCGACTGATTCGCTTGAAGGCCTGTCGCTCGCGGAACTCCGCGGGCTGGTTTCTGCGCTGATCGGCGAAGTGCGCGGTCTTCAAAGCCGGGTCGAGAGCCTTGAGATCGAGAACCAGGCGCTACGCGCCGAGAACCAGACCCTGAAGGATGAGATCGCCCGGCTGAAGGACCTGCCGCCGCGTCCCCCGGTCAAGCCGACCAAGCCATCGGGCATGGAGAAGGCGACGCAGCCGACATCTGGCAAGGGCAAGCGCCGCCGGCGCGGCGCCAAGCGCGACGGCGGTCGCGTGAGCCGCGAGGTGACGGTTGCGGTGAGCGCTCCTGCGGGCTCTCGCTTCAAGGGGTATGAGACGATCCTGGTGCGCGATCTGGCGTTGTCGGCCGAGGTGGTGCGCTATCGCCGCGAGCGCTGGGTGACACCGACCGGCGAAACGATGGTGGCGCCCTTGCCGGCGGGGATCATCGGCGGCTGGGGCGCGAACCTGCGCCGCTTCATTCTGGCCTGTCACATTCAAGGCCAGGTGACGACGGAGCGGTTGACGGCGTTGTTGACCGGGATCGGGGTCGACATTTCGAAGCGCCAGGTGGTGCGGCTGATTTCGGAGGGCCTGGAGGCCTTCGCGGCGGAGGACCGTGACGTGCTGCGCGCCGGGCTGGCTACGGCGCCCTGGATCACCGTCGATGATACGTCGGCGCGCCACGCCCACCAGGACGGCTACACCACCCAGATCGGCGATCGCCGCTTCACCGCGTTCCGCACCGGGCGATCGAAGTCACGGGAGGCGTTCCTGGCGACGCTGCGTGCCGGGCACAGCGATTACTTCATCAATGAAGAGGCCCTGGCCTATATGCGCGGCCGCAACCTCGCCGGTCCGGTGATCGCGCGGCTGGCGGCTGCGCCGCACAAGGCATTTGCCGACAGCGCCGCATGGCAGGCGCATCTGGCCGCACTCGGCCTCGACCAGCTCGCGGTTGAGCCCAACCCAGTCAGGATCGCCACCGAAGGGGCGATGTGGGGAGCGATCCGCCACCACGGCTTTCTTGGCGATACCGTGGTCGTGTCCGATGATGCCGGCCAGTTCCGCATCGGCGACCATGCTCTGTGCTGGGTCCACGCCGAGCGGCTCGTCCACAAATTGATACCCGTGACCCCGGATCAACGTCAGGCCGTCGACATCATGCGCCAGTTGATCTGGTGGTTCTATCGCGACCTCAAGAGCTACCAGCGTGCTCCTTGTCCGCGCCACGCGGCGGCCCTGCGCGCCCGCTTCGAGCGCCTGTTCAAACGACGAACCGGCTACGTCATGCTCGACCGGCTTCTTGCCAGGCTGCATCGCCGCAAGCATGAACTCCTGCGAGTTCTCGATCGTCCCGAGATCCCACTCCACACCAATGGTTCGGAAAACGACATCCGCACCTTCGTCACCAAGCGCAAGATCTCCGGCGGAACCGTCAGCGAGGCAGGCAAGAACGCCCGCGACGTCCTGCTCGGCCTGATGAAGACCTGCATCAAGCTCGACGTCTCATTCTTCCGCTATCTCGGCGACCGCCTCGCCATACCAACACAAGAGTCGATTCCGCCGCTCCCGGATCTCGTTAGGCAAGCCGCTCAAGCCTGACTGCCCGGTAATCTGCCCCGGTTACGGATTTGTGTACAAAACAGCCAAAAGTGAGCTAACTCGCTGTCAGTAAAGGTTTCTTACACGAATCCCTACCGACCCTCCCGCTCAGGAATCCCGCCCGACCCCATACGCGTGCAGGGCTGCTTATTCCGACTGAGGCGCCGGCTGCATGGGCAGCTCCGCCGGTGCGTCGACCCAGGGGTCGTCCCTACCCGCCGTCCCCTCCGATTCGCCTTCCCATTCGTCGCGCGCCTCGTACCACTCGTCGCCGATCTGCTCAAGCGTGCCGACCAGGGTGCGTTCGGCGGACGCCCGCTGTGAGGGGCTGAAGAACAGCGGCTCATGCGGCACACCCGCCATCTCGACCCCGGCTACGTCGTGCACATCCGCTGCAGCCGGCGAGCGGTGCCCGGCGACCAGCTCGAAACCCAAGGCCATCGCGCTCCGGCCGAGTCGGATCGCCTGCTGTTGGCCCCAGCCGAGCGCTCCGCTCGTAGCCATGAGGCCCTTGGACATGACGTCGCCGGCCACCCGGCCGAAGAGCAGGTAGGCCGCCGTGTAGCCGACGGTCCCGGCTATGAAGCCCGATGGGTTGGCCCTGGGGTCGTCCATGTAGCCGCTCATCACAGCGGCTACGGAGAAGGGCAGGCCGATCGTCATACCGCCGACGGTGTCGCTCACGCTGTCGTTCATCCCCGCGTGCGTGACATGCGGGCTCAGCGCTTCACGGAGCAGGAACGTCGACGAGACGACCGCATCGGCGATGAAGTCAGGTAGGGCCAGCCCGTTGTTGCGCATCAGGGCGATGTTTGACCCGAGGACGGCGAAGGCTACGGTCGCCAGCGCGAGCTTTCCCTTCAGGTCGGGGTTGTTTGCGAACGATGCGTCCAGGGTCCGGCGCACCGCCTCTAGGGGGCCTGGTGGGTCATCGCTTGCGGCGACCGGGCTCTCCTGCCGCGTCCCGGTCGCTACGAGCCGCTCAAGGCCCGTCACGATTCTGGACAGGTCCTGCTTGAAGAAGGTGAGCTGCCGATCCATGTGCGGCGTGATCCGCCGGTCCTTCTGGAATTCGCCGACGGAGCGGTTGACGTTGCTCAGACCCGCGCGCAGATCGCCCACGACTCCCTCAATGGCGTCCCTGAAGCCGTCGGGAAGATCACGCCTGCGGTTGAAGGCGCCGTTGAAGCGCAGCCGCATCGAGTCCATCAGGTCCTGCCCCAGCCGCAGGCCGAACATCATCGCCCCTTGCGCTGCCGCTGCGCCGGCGACGAAGCCGGCGTTGCGCTGCAGCGGCGCGGCCTTGGCGTAGAAGGTGGGTACGGCATAGATCAGCGAGATGAAGAAGACCAGGCTGTGCCGGTTGATGGCGTGCTTCATGAACAGCTTGGCGTCCGTTGTCGGGCGTCGCATAAGCGAGACCAGCTGTATCGCCGTATAGGTGTAGGAAGCAATGTTGAACGCAGCGTAGGTGCCAGTCTTCTGGGTGAACAGCGTGGCGAGCGGCAAGGGGTAGAGCAGAAGCGTCAGCGCTCCCTGGTATATCCGCTTCGCGGCACTCGCGTCGTGCTGCAAGGTGTGGATGTCGGTCTCGAAGCTGGTCATGACCGGCTCGAGATAGCGCCGGGCCTCTGCCAGGAACTCCGCCTCCTCTGGTGTCGACGCCTGCTTGTCCAGGTGCGACCGCAGTTCATCGACCTTCTCGCCCATGGCGGCCAGCAGCGTCTTCGGCTCTCGACATCCGGGCTCGGTGACCAGTTCGTTACGCAGCTTGCCCACGAACTCGCTGTCATCGAACTGCCGAAGCTCCTGGACGACCGACAGGTTGCCCAGGAAGGCGGCGATCCGCGACGAGCAATCGCGCATGAGCAACCCGCTCTCGACGTCCCTCGCTTCGCCGGGATTGGCCAGGCGCGGCTGGCTCGCCCCGGAACGGGCCGGTTGCGGAAGCAAATCCGGGACGCCTTCATCGTCCCCGGCTTGCACAATGGCCGGTATGACTTCGGGCCTCGAAGGCCGCTGGCTGGAGATCGACAGCAGGTCCGCGAGGCACATCGTGGTTTCCGAAGCCGGTCTCGGGCACGCGCGTGCTTGCGTGCCGTCCGTGGGCCACAGAGTGCCGCTGCCGTGTCCCGCTTCGATCTCGATGCTGCGGTCGGCGGGTGACGATCCGTCGCCCGCAACCGGGTCGTGCGGATGCGCGTTAGGGCCAAGGCTTGCGGTTTTGATTTGCATGATGGAGTCCTTGCGGGGGTAGATTGAAAGTACGTGTAAAAAGTTCACCCGGTCGACGCTTTTGCCGATCGGACGCGTTTGACGATTTCACCAACGCGGCCTCGACTGGCTTTTCCTCCGATTTTCTCTTGAATCTTTCGAATGCTCAGATCGGCTGATGCGGCAAGCACCTCGATCTCTTCAACCAACAGAATTGGGAGACTTGGCCGTCCGAGATGCTTGCCGCGCGATCGCGCCGCCTGCATTCCAGCGGTGACGCGCTCGCTAATCAAAGAGGACTCCAATTCTGCCATGGCTGCGATGATGGTGAACATGGCCCGCCCCATGGGGCTTGCGGTGTCTATCTGATCCTGAACGCTGATAAAGCGCACGCCGAGGTGATCGAATTCCTCGAGGGCGATCAGAAGGTGACGTGTGGAGCGGGCGAAACGGTCGAATTTCCAGACCAGGACACAATCGACCTCACGGTTACGAACACTCGCCATCAAGGCGTTGAGCCGGGGGCGTCCCTCGCGGCGGCCTGACACCGCAATGTCGCAGTAGTCTCCGACGATCTCCAGTCCGGCGCGCGCAGCGTAGCCATGCAACCCATCATATTGCAGATCGGGCTTCTGCTCCGGCGTGGAGACGCGCAGGTAAAGTGCCGTGCGGTTTTTGGCATGGAAGTGACGATGATTGCGTCCCAGAATGTCTTCCTTTCCGGACGGCGAATCGCTATGTCCTAACGCCTTCAATTCATACACTTTCCGTCGCCCCTTCGGCGGACCCTTTTCTGGACATCTCATGACCTCGATTGACCGCACCGCTTACCCGCGTCCTGGCGACCCTCTGACGGCTGAGGAACTGAACGTCCGCTACCTCCTGAATGAAGCCGATCTCTTCTTCGTTCGTGATAAGGCGCTCACCGATACCGGTCGCCTGACACTGGCGACGGTGCTGAAGGGCCGGCAGGACCTTGGCTACTTTCCATCGGTGAGCGACGTTCACGTCGGTACGCTCGCTTATCTGGCGGCGCAACTTGATCTGGACGCCGTGCCCCCGTTGCTCGACGAGACCCGTCAAAAGACGACGCTCCACCGCTATCGGACGGCGGTACGCATTCATCTCGGCGTGGCGGCTTATTCCGAAACTGCCGAGCAGTTGGTATCGGTCACCGTGCTTGCGGCAGCCGAAACGATGAGCGATCCGGCGGGCCTGATCAATCGAGGCATTGAAGCTCTGGGGAAGGCTTCGATTGATTTGCCGGCCTTCAGCACACTGGACCGGCTGGTCAACCACTTGCGAACCCAGGTCCACACGCGCATGTACGACCAGGTTGCAGTTCGGCTGACCGCAGATGTTGTCGCGGCTCTGGATGGATTGCTGACGGTCCCGCCGGGAGCCGCGACAACCCCTTTCAACCGGTTGAAACAGACGCCTGGGCCAGCGCGCCCAGAGACAATCAGGCTGTGGATCGAGCGCCTCCACTGGCTGAACAATTTGATTGATCCTGATCCGCCTCTGGCAGACATAACCCACACCAAGCTCCGGCAATTCGCCGCCGAGGCCCGGGCTTTGGAGGTGAGCGAACTTCTTGCCATTGCCCGGCCAGGACGGCGCTACCTTCTGGTCCTGAGCCTTCTGCGACAGGTCCACGCGCAATGCCGTGACGAACTGATCGAGATGTTGTTGCGCCGTGTCCGAAAGACGCAGGCCGCCGCCAAGGAAAAGCTCAAAGCGTTCCAGGAGCAGCACCGTGACGTCGAGGAGAAACTGATCGCTGTTCAGGGACAGGTGCTGGAAACGGCTAAGGAAGGCGAGAGCGACACCGATACTGGACGTCGCATCCGCGCTCTTTTGGCCGAGCAGGGCGGCGTCGAGGCGTTGTCGCAGCAATGTGAAACGGTCAGCGCCTGGCATCGCAACAACGATCTGCCGCTGCTGTGGCCAATCCACGCCAAAACCCGCAGCCTCTTGTTCCAGCTGCTGGACTTGATGGAGATTCGCTCGGCGACACAGGATCGCAGCCTGCTTGACGCATTGTCGATCGTGATCGAACATCGTCACGCCCGCCGTGACGAATTGGCTGGACCGCTTGAGCTGAGCTTTGCCTCGCAGCGATGGCAAAGCTTCGTGGCGAAGCGCCGTGGTGGCAGTACAGTGGTCGATCGTCGCGCGCTCGAAGTCTACGTCTTCATCCATCTGGCGGACGCGCTGCAAGCAACGGATCTGTTCGTTGTCGGCGCCGAAACCTTCGATGATTACAGGACTCAGCTCCTGCCTTGGCCGGATTGCGAAGCGCGGCTGGCAGAATATTGCGATGCGCTTGGCCTTCCCGGGAGCGGTGAACACCTTGTCGATCAATTGCGGCGAGAACTGACGGCGACAGCAGTGGCGGTCGATGCGGACTTCCCCTCCAACGCGGAACTGACCATTGACGCTGACGGCGTGCCGCACCTCAAACAGCTCAGGGCCAAGTCGCTGCCCGAGGGATTGCAGGGCTTCGAGATGGAAGTCCATGCTCGCATGCGCGAACGCCACCTGCTCGATATTCTCAGGGACGGGACTTTCTGGACCAACTTCACGCGCCACTTCGGCCCGCCTTCCGGAGCCGATCCGAAGCTCACAAGAGCCGAGCAGCGCTATGTCTTCACGACTTTTGGCTATGGTTGCAATCTCGGCCCCGTCCAGGCCGCCCGCCATGCTCCAGCTATCGCCAGCGCCGATACGTTGCGTCGCCTCAATGCCCAGCATATCAATACGTCCAAGCTCGAAGCCGCAATGACGGACCTGATCGACGCCTACAATCGCTTCCCCTTGCCGAAAATCTAGGGCGCCGGCCGGGCGGCGATCGCCGATGGCACGCACGTCCCGCTTCGCGAAAACAACCTCCTGGGTGCTCAGCATATCCGTTACGGTGCCTATGGTGGCATCGCCTATCATCACATCGCTGACAACTATATCGCGTTGTTCACCACCTTCATCCCCTGCGGCGTCTGGGAAGCGGTCCATATCCTGGACGGCCTCATGAAGAACCGATCGACAATCCAGCCGGACATCCTCCATGCCGACACCCAGGGTCAAAGCGAGCCTGTCTTTGGTCTTTCCCGCTTTCTCGGCATCATGCTGATGCCGCGTATGCGCAATTGGGGTGACGCCACCTTCTATCGGCCCGACAAATCGGTGCGCTACCAGCATATTGACAGGCTCTTCACCCGCGAAATCGACTGGAGCTTGATCTCGACGCATTGGCAGGACATGATGCAGGTCGTCCTCTCCATTCAGGCCGGCTTGGTCCTACCCTCCATGTTGCTGCGCAAACTCGGATCGCACAACCGGAAAAGTCGGCTATACCAAGCCTTCCGCGAACTCGGTCGGGTCGAGCGTACGCTGTTCCTGCTGCGTTATATCGCCAATCCCGAGATCCGGTGCACCATCCGCGCCGAAACCACGAAAATCGAATCCTTCAATGATTTCCTCGACTGGATCACATTCGGCGGTCCAATCATCAAGAGCGGGGATCCGGTCGAGCAGGAAAAGCAGGTCAAATATGCCAGCCTGGTCGCGAACGCTATCATGCTTTCAAATGTCGCCGACTTGACCGAGGCTCTTGCTTCCATGGCCAATGACGGCCTGCACGTCACTCCGAAGCTTGCTGCTGCCCTCAGTCCCTACACCCGTCGGCACATTCGCCGATTTGGAAAGTACGAACTCGACATGGACGACCGGCCTGCGCCACTCGTGCCGAAACAATTGCCCTTCGACCTGCCCCTGTGAACTTTTACATGTACTTTCAATCCACCCCACGCTGGCAGCATGCTACACGACGTTAGTCCGAATAAGCGACCCGGAACGAATCGATCCTCCTCTTTTTAGTTTGGAAATAGAAGATATTTTTCGTATTGGCATGGTCGCTCGGTCCGCTAAAACAAAGTGAGATCGGTACAGGGGGATGAGTGCGTGGACAACGCCACACTTCAAGGGTTCCTGAACAAGGGGCTGATCGACGTCGGCGGGGACGACACCAAGCTAGAGCATTTTCCGTGAACGCCGAGTCACATTTGGGATTCACGCGGTGGCGGAAGTCTGTTTCATTTTCCCTGTGATTTGCAGGGAGATGACGATGACACGCAGCTTGAGTGCGGACCTTCGCGGTCGGGTGATTTTGGCTATATCGGAGGGTGTTTCGACGCGGGAGGCAGCACGCCGGTTCCGGATCGGGATTGCTACGGCGGGGAACTGGTATCGCCGCTATCGCGAGACGGGTGAGATGGCGGCACGCAAGCAGGGCCAACCGTCGCGCTCGAAGCTTGATCCTCACGAAGCCTTCATCCTCGGCCTGATCGAGGAGACGCCCGACATCACTCTGGCGGAGATTGCCGAGAGGCTGGCGGCCGGGCATGGCGTGCGCGTGGTTCCTTCGACGATCTGGATGTTTCTCGACAGGCGCTGCGTCACGTTTAAAAAAGACGGCGCATGCCAGCGAACAACAGCGCCCCGACGTCAAGGCGCGCCGTTGCGCCTGGTTCGACGGCCAGCTCGATCTCGACCCCGAGAAGCTGATCTTCATTGATGAGACTGCGGCCTCCACCAAGATGGCGCGGCTGCGCGGGCGGGCCAAATGTGGCGAACGCTGCCGTGCGCCGGTTCCTCATGGTCATTGGAAGACCACGACCTTCACCGCTGGACTGCGGCTGAACGGCCTGACCGCACCGATGCTGCTCGACGGGCCGATGAACGGCGCCGCCTTCCTGGCCTATGCCGAACAGGTGCTCGCGCCTGAACTTTCTCCCGGCGACATCGTCGTCATGGACAACCTGCCGGCTCACAAGATCACCGGCGTTCGCGAGGCCATCCAAAGGACCGGCGCACGGCTTCTGTTGCTGCCGCCATATTCGCCCGACTTCAATCCCTGTATGGATGGCTCCTGCGGGTCAAGGGTGTCGGATCAGGTTTGGTGAACAGGTCGGTTGCGGCCATGTATACGGCGTCTGAATGTGCAACGGGATCGCTGCGCGCCCTGATGAATATCCGCTTGGAGAACAGGTCCCACTCAATCGAGCGCGCTCGAGGCGCTTCGGATTGATCGGGGTGTCCTGGTTCTTCGTCTCCGTTTGTTCGCCATCACCTCACTTTGCCCTGACCATTCCGAGAGCCAGTCAGGCTGTCTGCGGCTCGTAACGCGATCCGTCCCTGAGGACGGCGAAGATTGTTCTTGCCATGCGATGCGCTAAAGCGATGGCGACGACCTTCGCCTTCTTCCGGTTCAACATGCTTGATAGCCAATCCGATCCCGGCTCGCGCTTGAGCCTACGTCTAAGCATGATCTGCGCCATGGCGCCCAGATACAGCAAACGTCGGATATAACGGTTGCCCATCTTCGAGATCCGGCCCACCCTCTGCTTGCCGCCGGTGGAGTGCGGTTTGGGCGTGAGGCCGAGCCACGCCGCATAGTCTCTCGCGCAATCAAAATTGTCGACATCCGGCGTCGTCGCCGCGATGATCGTCGCCGTCAGCATCCCCACACCAGGGATCGTAGCCAGACGCTGGCTTGTCTCGCTTTGCTCGTAGGTCTCTTCGATCTCATCGGTCAACCGCTCGATCCGCTTGTTCGTCTCAGCCAACTGATCGAAGAGCAAACTCACGGGCATCCGGGCCACTTCCGGCAGCAGATCCAGTTGTTCCTTCAATCGATCGACGTTCTGTGCGCCCTTCGCCGCAATGATGCCGAACTCCGTCATGTGGGCTCGGATAGCGTTGCCTATCTGCGTGCGTTGGCGAACCAGAAAGTCCCGCGTGCGGTGAAGAACCAGAACCGACGAGCAGGCTTCGCTCTTGATGGCGACAAACCGCATCGAAGGGCGCGTCACGGCTTCACAGATGGCGGCCGCGTCTGCGGCATCCGTCTTCCCACGCTTCACGTATGGCTTCACATAAGACGGCGGCATCAGACGGACGTCATGTCCCATCTGCTGAAGTCTGCGTCCCCAGTCGTGAGAGCCTGCGCAAGCCTCCATGCCGATCAGGCATCGCGGACGCTTCTGGAAAAACGCGAGCAACTGGCTGCGGCGAAGCTGGCGGCGCACGAGAACCCGACCGTTCTCGTCTACACCATGAATCTGGAAGACGCTCTTTGCGAGGTCGATACCGACTGTGGCAAGCTCTGACATGGATGGCTCCTCCAAACGGGACAATGACAGCCCGACTATGGCGCAATGCGACGCCGAGAGCAGGAGCCATCCACACCATCAATCGAGATGGCGTTCTCGAAGCTCAAAGCCCTACTCAGAAAAGCAGCCGCCCGCTCCATCGATCAACTCTGGTCCGTCATCGCCGACTGCCTCGACGCCTTCAAACCGGCCGAATGCCGAAACTACTTCGAGGCAGCCGGGTATGACCCGGAGTAAGTCGAATCTGCTCTAGAGAAGCTCTCGCAGGCCGCAAAGGACCTCGGCGACGCGCTGAAAAAGAACCCGTCTAAAGCGCTGAGCTACTCCCTCATCGCGTTCGACCCCAACGCGCCCGAGGACGATCCCGTGGTCCAAGAGGCGCTGGCGGCGCTCCAGAACAGGTGGACAACCTACCGCAACACTTTCGCGGCGACGCCGATCGCGGTGATCCGCGCCATTCTGCTCGACGCGCTGGTCAATGCCGCCGCAGAGGACGACCGCGTCGGCGTGTGCTTCATCGCGTCGGCGCGCAACGCGCTCCCGCTCCTGCCCGTCGATAACGAGCGCGACATCTGGATCGGCATCGTCGAGCAGGTCGAGCGCCGCGTCGACGCCCGCGCGGAAGAAGAGTGGGCGACGCCGGAGACCATCTCGGTCCAGCCGATGAAGTACCAGGTACCGACCCTCACCGTACCAGATGTCAAGATCGGCGAGGCGTCCCAGACCGACCTGCAGAACGGCATGACCGCGGCCGCTGGCCCATCGTCTCACCACCCTCAGCAAGGTGGCGTCGCGACAGGTGGCAATCCGCACTGGCCGCAACAGCAACAGCAGTGGGTCTACGAATTCGGGAAGCGGTCCGGGACGGCGATCGCCGCCGCGATCAACGCCGCCATGTCCGAGATCGAAGTCAGCCAGCCGGACTTGGC
Organism: Mesorhizobium loti; assembly: GCA_014189435.1. Taxonomy (NCBI): domain Bacteria; kingdom Pseudomonadati; phylum Pseudomonadota; class Alphaproteobacteria; order Hyphomicrobiales; family Phyllobacteriaceae; genus Mesorhizobium; species Mesorhizobium loti. Next base: position 205,608 of record CP050295.1, on the reverse strand, counting down.
CGAGCCTTTCAGCAAGTTGGCCACAGCGGTTTCCGGCTACGTTGACGACACGCTAAAGTCGATCAGCGCCGCCACCGCCGGGCTCCAGCGCCGCACCAATCTTCTCTGGTGGCGCGAGGCGCTGTACTCGCCCTCGGCCCGTAAGAGCTACCGTGAACTCCCGCCCTCAGTCGCCGCCGCACTCATGGCGCTCGACCTGTTCGAAACGGTCCCGCTGTTCTCGCCCGCGAGCGTGTCGGCGTTCCTGGGCGAGGCGGTCCTCCGCCTGAACGGTACAGCGGGTGGCGGCAAGCGGCCCGTGGGGGACCTCGTCGCTGAGGCCCAGGACCACGACGGACTCGCCTCGCTCCGAGCCGCCGCCGGCAACCTCGCGGCGGCGCCGGACGGGCGCGGGCCACTGCTCGCCCTGATCGGCCACCCTGCGCACACCGGCGCACGGAACGCGGACGACTTTCAGCGGCTCACCGGCGTCCCGGCCAATTCCGAGCTCGACGCGGTGGCGTGGGCAGGATGGCTCTTCCGAGAGCTCCAGGCCTCGAAGGCGGCGACAGACGCCTCGCCTGCCAAGCGTCGCTCCGCGAAGAAGGGCTGACCCGTGGAGAAGTGCGCGCAGGCGACGTGCTTCGTCCCCGACACCGGCTGCGACCTCGGCCACACGGACCTGTCGAAGTGCCCGATCTGGCATGGGGCCAAGGTAACCGACACAGCCGACGAGGAACTCTCGGGCGAGATGCTGATGCCGTGGTCCGGCAGCGCGTTGGGCTTCGCGGACCTAGGATTCGTGTCGGGGCGCGGCAAGCCCATCGTCATCGGCGTCGTGGGGCCGCAGAACGCTGGCAAGACGACCCTGCTCGCGGCATGGTACCTACTCCTCGGTCGAGGCCTGGCCGGCACCAAGGGCCAGCTATTCGCCGGATCCTACACGCTCTCCGGGTGGGAGGCGGTCGCGGGTTCGATGCGGTGGGCGCCGGGCCAGCCGCCGGGCTTCCCCGCCCACACGACCAGTCGCGGCGGAAGGGCGCCGGGGCTCCTGCACCTGACCTTTCGCGACGAGAACGGCGACCGGCCGGTCGACTACCTCTTCACCGACGCGCCCGGCGAATGGTTCCAGCGATGGGCTATCAACAGGGATTCTGACGAGGGGGCAGGCGCGCGCTGGGTGTCGGATAACGCCGACGCCTTCATGATCGTGGCCGACCGCGATGCGCTCGCCGGCGAATTGATGGGCACGGCGCGCGGCTCGCTGCAGCGCATCGCGAAGCGCCTGGGCGCGGAACGGGGCGGCCGCCCCGTCGCTCTCGTCTGGACCAAGTCCGACGTCGACATTCCTCCGGAGATGGAGGAGGCCGTCCGCGGTGCCGTCACCGACGCGATGTCCGACACGGTCGAGCACTCGGTCAGCGTGGTCGGGGCGCCCGACGGCGATCCGCTGCTGAACAAGGGCGCTGGGCTGGTCGAGCTTCTCCAGTGGGCGATTGGCGTCAGACGGCCCGGCGTCCGGCTGCCGCCGCCGGCATCAACATCCGACGACCCCCTGTTCATCTACGGGAACAACAAGCCGTGAGCCAGACGTCCAACTCGATCCTCCTCGTCGGCGAGAGCGGCGTCGGTAAGACGCACTACTGGGCACAGCTGCTCCGCCGCCTCATGCGGATCCCGGGAGCGCTGCGCATGAACGGCGCGGCCACCAACCTTGAGGCCTTCGAGGCCGCGCTCGAGAGCCTCGACGAGGGACGGGCCGCGGGTCACACCGCACGGTCCGTCAACGTCGACAGCGTCTGGCCGGTGGTCGATGCCAACGGCCGCGAGGCCGACCTGGTCTGGCCTGAATATGGCGGCGAGCAGATCAAGTCCGTGATCGAGAACCGGCGACTCCCCGACACTTGGCAAAAGCGCGTCGACGAGGCCGACGCGTGGCTGCTGCTCATCCGGCCCCAGCAGACGAGCGTCGGCGACGACATGTTCTCCAAGCCACTGGCCGGTCTGAAGGGCGTCTCGGTCGAGAACAGGGAGGTGCATCCCTCCGACCAGGCCAGGCTGGTGGAGCTGCTCCAAATGCTCATCTTCTCCCATCGGTCCACGTCCAGGTTGCACCGCCTTCCGCGCCTCGGCGTGCTCCTGACCTGCTGGGACGAGGCGGGGATCGCACAGACCCCGTCGGAGGCTCTGGAAGCGCGACTGCCGCTCGTTTCGGCGTTCGTGCGGTCGAACTGGCGGCAGCCGCTGATCATGGGCCTCTCCGCGCTCGAACGCCCGCTCAGCCCCACGACTCGCGACATGGAATACGCCAGTAAGGGTCCCGAGCACTTCGGCTACGTCGTCGAGGCGAACGGCACGAAGAGCGGCGACCTTGCCTTGCCGATCTACCACCTGCTCGACGCCGGCGACTGAGCGGACGGGAAGCGGAGGATGCGCGTCGACCAGGCGATCTACGGCACTGTCAAACTTGGGCACGCCCTCAGGTACGCGAGCGGCGACCGCAAGCTCGCGGGCGAGCTGGCGCAGCGCCTCGACCTGCCGGACACGGAGCCCCAAGGCGCCGACTGGTCGCCCGTCACGTCGGGGTTCGCCGTGCGCGACTGGTACGTTGTCGCTCGAACGTTCAGCGATCCGTCGGTTGGACGGTCAGGCATGGTAGTCACCCACGCGCTGATCTGCGACCTGGAGGAGATCGCCGCGTTGGACGACCTCCGCCCGCTGCTCGCGCACCTCATCACGTCGTTTGACGCGGCACCGGCAGCCGTCGAGGCGCTCGAGGTGACTCCGGTACCGGGAATGCCGCCCGCGACATCCGATCTCGCGGACACGGCGCAGGCGCTCGTCAGCCGCGGCTCCGGCCCGGTGGTGCGCATCGGATCGGACGGCTTCGAGAAGCTCATGGTCGCGCTGTGGGGACGCCTATGGCCCGCCCTGCGGCGCAAGCTCTACTTCCGGCTGAGCTTCGGCCCGAAGGACGTGGTGGAAAAGCCGGAGCCGACGATCGTCTGCACGCCAGCCTCCCTCGTCGGGCGGTGGCAACAGCAGCAGCGGATCGTTGGCCGGAGCGGCGCCGAGCGGCCCCAGGCCGCTGGAATGATCGACGGCTCGGCCGACGGCGCCGAGCTGCGGGAGTTCGGCGACAGGATCGGCGCGAACCTTGACGATTTCCAGGAGCTCCAGCTGCTCGAGCAGGCGCACGCCATCGCATCCACGACGCCCAACACCGTCGCGCGGCTTGTCTCGGCCACCCGGTTGATCGAGCGGCTCTCGCCGGATCCCGCGCGGGGGAGGTCGAGAAACGCACCATCGTCGAGCGGCTCGTCGAAGTACTCCCGACGGCTCAGCCATCGGAGATCCTGACGCTGCGCAACCTCGCGCTCCCGGGTCTCGAGACGAGCGGCCTCGTCTGGCAGGCGCTCGAGCTATGGTTCGAACAAAACAACTATCTTCCCTCAGACGATGCCGACATAGTGACCATCGTCGCCGACGCGCTGATCGACGACGATGCCATCGCACCCTGGCGCGAGGCCGCGAGGCGGGGCCTGGACCGCTCGGCCGTTGCGACGGGTGGCCAGTTTGCCGCTGGGTTCTGGCGCTGGGCGAAGTCCGAGGCCCGCGTCTCCGCGCCGCTCGTCGCGCTGGTCGCGAGCGACCGGAAGGGACTGGAGGCGCTCGAGGCCGCGGCCCCGACAGACCTGGATACCGCCACCGCGAAGCCGATCATCGCCTCTGCCGCCAAGCAGAAGCTCTTTCGGCTGCACGCCATCGCGGCCGGCGCGAGCATGAAGCCCGCGGACGCGGCGAGCGCCCAGAGCGCCGTGGAGCCGGGTGCCGACGTCACCGCGATGCGGCTCGCGATGCGCCGCGCGAAGCCCGGCGAGATCCTCGACGCGGTGGCCAGGGTTCCCGACGCACGGGTGCTCACGATCGCGGGCGAGGCGGTGGCGAAGGACCCGACGCTCCTGGGGAGGCGGGACATGTCGACCGCCCCGAACCGGCGCATCTGGGTGGCAGCACTCAAGGCTGACACGGGAGCGTGGCGTGGGCCTGAGGACCCGCGGAAGGCGTTCAACCAGCTTCTCGACGAGCAGATCGACGGCGGCAGGCCGCCGGCGGAACTCCTCCACCTCCTGTCCGTATCGCCGCTTGCAGACCTGACGACTTACCCGCGGAGGAGCAAGGTCTGGGATAAGGTGCCGACGGCCACCCGGGATCGTCTGCTCGCGGCGACGACTGACGCCTGGTTCGCGAGCGCGGGAGCCGGTCAGCAGAACACCACGATCGAGCCTGAACTGGTTGAACGGATCGTCCGCGATCCGCGGCTCGACCAGCTCCTTATGCGCCTCGCGGCCGGGACGCTCGCGGAAGGTCTCCACGTGATCGACGGACTCGGCGGGCTCGACCACGCGCGCTTCCGGCGGTGGGTCTCGACCGCGGTCCGCGCGGTCCGGTCGATCACCCCTGCCGATGCCGACCTGCTCGGACGGGCCGTCGCATCGCGCGGACGAAGCGACATCGTCGACGACCTGATCTCGATCTACCGGGCCGGCCGGAACGACGTCGCGCCGGTGCTCCGCCACTGCCTCGGCCTGATCGGCCTCGTCGAGCGCTGGTTCCTCGGGCTCTCGCCCGTCAGCGCCAGTGAGAAGTGGGACGTGCTCACCGAGCTGGCCGCCGAGCTCTTTCCAAACGGGCCGGACCAGGACGCGATGTGGGAGCGGTCCGGCGGACGGGACGCCGACCTTCGTCACCACGGTACCGGCAAGGAGCGTTGGCGTGGTGCGATCCGCGACATCCAAAACGGAAGGCAACCCCGCGTCTCGAGGCTGATCCAGCAGATGCGAGCCGACTTCCCCGAGAATCCCAACCTTAGGCTGATGGCCAACGACCCGCTGTTCCGGAACTGAGTCGGCGGCGGAAGACACCCGATGGAGTCCTTAATGAAATTCGACCAAGGCCGGGCGCTGATCATTGGCGTTGCCAACTATGAGGCGGTCGGGGGTCTTCCCGCCGCCGTGCTCAATGACGCGCTCGACACCGCCGAGACCCTCAAGTCGTCCGCGTACTGCGGCTATCCGGAGGCGAACGTCACTGTCCTCACCGACGACGCGTCCACGCTCGAAAACATCCGAAAAGCGCTTGCCGACCTCGCGGCGACCGCGACCGCCGACGACACCGTCGCGATCTTCTTCTCGGGCCACGGGGCGCGCATCGGCAGTGGCGCCGAGGCGACGAGCGCGCTCGTCCCCTACGATTGCAAGCTCACGGACGTCGCAGGAACGTCGCTCGGCGAGGCCGAGCTGTCCGCCGCGATCGCCGCCATCAAGGCGCCGCGGGTCATCCTCGTCGTCGACGCGTGCCATGCCGCCGGCACCGCCACGCTCAAGTCCGGCCTGGGCGAGGATGGGGAGGACGGGATCGACGAAGGGTTCGACGAGAAGTCGCTGCAGCAACTGGCGCGGGGGACCGGCCGGGTTGTGCTCGCGTCGTCGCGCGCGACCGAGACGTCTCTGGTGCTCAGACGCGAGCGGAACAGCGTGTTCACGACCGCGATGCTCTCCGGCCTCAAGGGCGCTGCCACCGCCGCCAGCGACGGGACCATCCGGGTATTTGACCTGTTCAACCACGTGTCCGAGACGGTCAGGCAGTCCGTCCCGGGAAGGCAGCACCCAGTGTTCAAGGCTAGCGACCTTGAGGAGAACTTCCCCGTCGCACTCGCGCTCGGCGGCACCAAGTCGATCTCGCCGGGCGTCAATCAGCGCCACCGGGACCTCGAGCAGATCATGCCGGACCTCTTCCCGCTCGGCCCGACGGACCAGGACATCTGGCTGCGGGCGGGCGGCGACGTCTCGCGCCTCAGGCTGAGCGGCAACGGACGAGCGCAGTGGTTCGCCGCGCTCCGCCTGATCTCCCTGGGCGGCGGCGGCAGCATTTCGCGCGAGAGCCTGATCGACGCGGCGCTGGACGAATTCCCTGCCCACCGCGAGCTCAAGGCGTTGCGCTAATCCGCTCGGCCCCTGGTCGGCGATATCCCACATTTTTAGCAAGATCGAATTCGGGCTCGGTAGGCGTTCAAGCCAATGTCGCATGCCTTAGGCAGGAAGTCAGAAGTCCAGCTTCAGACATGCTCAAGCAAATGGCGCAGCTGGACAATATCCTCGGGGAAACCACGAGCAGGATCGCGTCGCCGTTCTTCAGCCTGTCGATCGGCGGCGGCGACTAGCCTTGGAGGACAGAGACAGAGGATGGGGGCGGTACATCATCAAACCATGACACAACTTGAGGAAAGCATCCGACGTGGGGTCAAAAGCGGTGGTTCCTACCAGCATCTAATGGAAGCTATTCGCCAATTCACAGCCGAAAGAGGACAGTCCGCAGTCGGCTCCAATCAAGACCTTTATTGCCGCGATGCTGATCGCCGTCCCTCCGACGAGGCTGACCTCTGGATCGGAGAGCAAAGACGTTTACCTGGGTCGCATAAAGGGCAGTGTGGAACGGGGGGCTAGGCGGATGCGCACCTCTTGTTAAATGCTCGCGCGGAGTCCGGTGTGGCTAACTCAGGCTCATTGAGCCGCCGAGTTCTCGATGAGCTTTATGCTCGTCTTCAGGCTCGCCTCAATATTTTCGTCCGCGTGGACCGAAGGCGCGAAACATTCGTAAGAATAGGCGCCTTTGTAGCCCATGGCGACAAGCGTCTTGATCTGCTCAACGTTCCACAGTCGGTCGGCCTCATCGACCAGGATGCGGTGACCGTCCTTCATCTCCTCGGGTGCAAGGGATGGATCAACGACGCCGGAAATATGCACGATGCCTGTCCATTCCGGGAAAAATTCGGCCTCGCCAGCGATGTGATGGTGGAACGTATCGTGCACCAACCGGAACCGATCCTTCCCCCGACGGCCTCGATCGCCTCGACAGCTTCGCGCTTGCGACGCAACGAAGAGGTCGTGAAGCCCAGCGGTTCCAGAAGGACGACCAGGTCCGCCTCCTCAAGCATCGGCAGTATGACGGCGAGTGCGCCGCGGAGATCGGAGAGCCGCTTCTCGTCAGGTTCGATGGCCCCATCGTTGCTCGGTATGAGGCTGATAGATTCTGCTCCGGCTTCCTTCGCCTGGGCGATCAAGAGCTTGATCTTGTCCTTCATCGCGTCCGACCAGCGATTGAAGCCATAGGCCTCGGAAAGGCCCAGAAGGCGAATGCCTTTGCTGCGGGCATATTCGCCAATCGCCGAGGGCTTCTCGCCATCGAAAAATTCGCCTGTGCTGAGACCCTTGTCTGCAAGGTCGTTCCGAAGTTCTATACCGATGCAGCCAAGTCGGGATGCCAGGTCGATCAGTTTTTTGCTGGTCAGCTTTGGGGCTGTCATGTGGTTGAGTGCAAATTTGATCGTGCCGCCCAAGTTCGTTCTCCTCCATTGATTGCCGCCCGGCTTGGGCGGGGACGCAAATGCGATGTCGATGTTCAGGGGTTGTGTGTCTTCCACTGCGCGCGGCGACGGTCAATTCCCTCCCAGACGTCGACCATGGCCTTCATCAGGCTAAAATCTGGGGCGTTTTCCGTGAAGCGAAAAGCACTGGTTGCGGCTCCGAGCGCGTCGAGGGAAGCCTCAAGGATGCGGTGTCCTTCTCTGCGGTCGCTTCTGTCACGTCAGGCCCGACTTGAACAGTTGGAGGTGAACGGATGGCGAACGCTGTCCGTTAAGCTATTGAATTCACTCGCCTCGAGTTTTCGGCGCGAAAATGTGTGGTAACAACATTTGATCTGCTAGCCGCATGTTGTATGGATTTTATGGCATTTATTCGCTAACAACGCTGGCATGTTTGTCGTTGAGAGAGTCGCGCGCGGCCACCGCTATCTCTACCTCGTGGAAAGTGTCCGCGACGGCAAAACCGTTCGCCAGCGCACGATAAAGGCGCTGGGCCGCAAGGATGCGCTGGTTGCCAGCGGCGAACTTGACAGATTGGCGGCCTCGATTGCGCGCCATGGCGAACGCAGCCTCATCCTGTCCGACATTGACGCGGGGCGAATTGCCTCTCGCCGCATCGGCGGTCCGCTGTTGTTCGGGCGGCTGTGGGAGCGGCTCGGGATCGGCGAGGTGCTGGAAGAGGTGCTGGAAGGGCGCCAGTTCGGCTTTGCGGTGGAACGGGCGGTGTTCGTTGGCACGCTGCATCGGCTGTTCGTCTCGGGCTCGGACCGCGACTGCGCGAACTGGATGGCCGATTATGGTATCGAGGGCGCCGAGGGTCTGGCGCTCCATCACTTTTACCGGGCCATGGCGTGGCTGGGCGAGGAACTCGGCGAAAAGGCGCAAGGCGCGCTGGTGGCGCGCTGCGTGAAAGACGCGATCGAGGAAAAGCTCTTCGCGCGCCGGCAGGACCTGTTCACCGACCTCAGCCTTGTGTTCATGGACACCACCTCGTTGTCCTTCTACGGCGCGGGCGGCGAGACGCTGGGCAAGCGCGGGCATTCCAAGGACTTCCGCCCCGATCTGGCGCAAATGATCCTGGCGCTGGTCGTTGATGCCGAGGGCCGGCCGATCTGCACCGAGATGGTGCCCGGCAACACCGCTGACGTGACCGTCCTGTTGCCGGTGGTCGATCGGCTGCGAACGCGCTTCGGCGTCACACGCGCCTGCGTTGTCGCCGATCGCGGCATGATCAGCGCCGATACCATCGCCGCGCTCGAAAAGCTGGCATGGAATACATTCTGGGGGCCCGCGAACGCTCGAGCAGCGTGATCCACAACGTCGTGCTCAATGACGCGGCACCGATGGTTCCGCTCATTCTCGAGCGCCAGCGCGGTGAAACTCAGTTGTGGGTCAAAGAGGTCAAGGTCGGTAAAGACCGCTATATCGTCAGCCGCAATGACGCCGAGGCCGAGAAGGACAAGGCCGACCGCCAGGCGATCATCGCCGGCCTCGAGGCACAGCTCAAGAAGGGCGACAAGGCACTGGTCGGCAACTCGGCCTACCGGCGTTACCTCAAGGCCAGCGGCAAGAACTTCAAGATCGATGTCGGCAAGCTTGCCGAGGAAGCCCGCTACGACGGCATCACCGTGGTGCGGACCAACGCGAAGGTGACCCCGCTCCAGGCCGTGCTGCGGTATCGCGATTTGCTCGAGGTCGAGAGCCTGTTCCGCGCCGCCAAGGCAACCTTCAATACCCGGCCGATCTTCCACCAATCCGATGCCGCCATCCGCGGGCATGTGTTTTGCTCGTTCCTGGGGCTCGTACTCAGCAAGGAACTGTACCGCCTCTGCCGGGCCAAAGGCCTGACGCCCGAATGGCAGCCGCTTCTACGCGATCTCGACCGCCTCCAGGAAGCCACCATCGAAAAGGATGGTCGCATCGTCACCACCAGAACCCACGTTACGGGCCAAGTGGGCAACGTCTTCAAGGCAGCTGGCATCGCTCTGCCACACAACCTCGACGAACAACTCGCCTGATATCATCCCCAAAATGTAGTGGTAACACGCGCCGGCGCGCGCCTAACGTGCTGATATAATAACATATTCTTACAGGCGGTGTTTAAGTGGGGTCAGGATTCTGCGCGAAACGTCCAGCGGATCCATGCCGATCCGGTCAGCCCTGTCCAGCGCCACGAGGTCCGGTCGGATCGCCAGAAGCTGCGAAAGCTCGTATCGACCCGCATGATCGCCTGTGAATTTCCCGCTGACGAGCTCGGGGTCTGTCCTGACAAAGTGCTGAATGGGGAAGGCGCCAGCGAATGCCTCCGCAATCATCCTGAGATCGTCCTGGCTTCCATGGTGACCGCTGACGACAACCACCGCCTGGAATCCGGCGTTGCGGAAAGCCCGCAGCTGGTAGAGCAGCGTCTCGAGCAGGAGATGCGGCGGCAGCGCCGCGAGCCTGGGATTGACCCCGCCCATGACCTCCTTAAGCCAAGGCGCGTGATAGCCGGTCTCATGGGTGTGGTAGGCCATGGTCGGTGCGCCGACGCCACCGAACCGGTCAGCGGCTTCGTCGCACAGCCAGTCGGCCTTGATCGTGTCGAGACCGAAAGGTGCGACATGCCCATGCGGCTCACAAAGGCCCATCGGAAGGTAGACGACCGGTTTCTGTTTCTGGCGCTCGAGAAATTCCTGGGGCTTGAGGAACTCCCACCTGACCTGTTCCTTGAAGATCATGGCCCCAAATCTCAATCGATTTCGATAAAGACTCGCCACCGTCGACGCGTGTCGGATAGGTCCTCAAGTTCACGCAAACCGGAGCGCCTCTTGCCGCTCCAGTCCTGTAGTCGAACCTGCCGTTGTGCTTGGGACATTCGACAATATTGTCCATCACCAGGCCGTCGGCCAGATGCACTCATGCGTGCACAGGCCGTCGGTCGCGAAAAACTCGTCTTCTGGACTGCGATAGATCGCGTAGGTTGCTCCGGCGTGGTCAAAGCGGATCACGTCCTCCTCGTCCTCGTCCACGTCGTCGACGGCGCACGCCCTTACGCGCCGGGTACGCTTCCTGGTGCAAGCAGGAATTCGCCGCCCGCGCCACATGGACTTCGCGGCCTCACACGCGCCATCCAAAATCGAATGTCACATACGGCGAGGCCATATTCTTGCTTTCAGTGCTTCAGCACGACTTTCCCGGAAGCGCCCGCTGCAACCGCTTTTTGGGCCGCGCCAATCTGGTCCAGGGTGAAAGTGTGGGAAATCGGGATCACCAGCTGCCCACGTACGGCGGAATCCAGCACTGCATCAAGCGTGGCGGCATCGGTGCGGTGGTAGAGTTCAATGACAGCCACGCGATTTCCGGCATTGGCGCCCTCGGGCACCGGAACAACGCTGGCCACATGGCCACCGTCGCGGACATGGCTGATGAGATTGTCGGCCACGGGGCCGGCGGCGCTAATGGCATAGTCGAAACTCGGAATTGCGGCTGGGATCGTGATATCGAGCGCTTCGCCCGCCACGTCGCGGCCTTCACTCAGCCGCTCACGCCGGACGCCGGCCACCGGCTTGGCGCCGATCTGTTTGAGATACTGGATCGCGGACCGTCCCACCGTGCCAAGGCCGCCCGAGACCAGAACCCGATCGCCAGCCTTGATTCCCAGCGCTTCGACGGTTTGGCGCCCGGTAAGGCCTGCTTTGACGAGCGAGGCACCCTGCTCGAAACTTAGTTCAGCAGGCAGCTTGGCGACAGATGTGGCTGCAACGACGCCATATTCGGCGTGCGCGCCTTTGCCGTTTGCCGGAAAATCGGCCACAACCCGGTCACCGACCGCAAAACCGGTCACGCCTTCGCCGAGCGCCGAAATGGCGCCGGCGGCGTCTCCGCCAAGCACAGCCGGCAGCGGCAGCGGTATAAATTCGGCCATGAAGCCCTGGCGGAGAACAAGGTCGAATGGGTTGACCGCGGATGCCTCGATCTTAATGAGGACCTCGCCCGGCCCCGGCTGCGGCGTCGGAATATCGGCGATTTCGAAGTGATCGACGTCGCCGTAGGATTTGAGAAGTGCGGCTTTCATTGCGGTCTCCAAAATTCTGGTCGTCTGGTTTGGCACTTGCTTTTTCCAGATGCTGCCGTTTACGCCATGGCCGGGCGGCGAGCGTTCTCGAGGGCCCATGCCCCACCGCCTGCGAGGGCGAGATAAAGGAAGATGAAGCAGAACAGGATCGCGGGTTCGCCGAAATTCAGAGCCGGCCAGAAACCCTGCGACGCGTGTGCCATGAAATAGGCGGCTGCCATCTCACCCGAAGCAATGAAGGCGGCGAGGCGCGTGTAAAATCCGACGAACATCAACAGCGCGGTGATCACCTCGATTGTGCCGGCAACGATCATGATGGCGGGCAGCGGATAGGACACACCCGGAATCGCGGCCGGGAACTGCAGGAATTTCATGGTCGCGTGTTCGAGGAACAGAAGTGCGGTCATGATGCGAAGGATCGCAAGAACGCGCGGCGTCCATTTGACGGTATCAAGCATGACATCTCCAATTTGGTTGATGGGTGGTCAGGCGGCGGAAACCGCCTTCTTCAGTTCCTGGTTTTCCTTCCAGAGCTTCATCGACATGGCAAAGACGCCATCGACATAGTTCCGGTAGACCGGCAGCCTGGCCGGATCGCGGCCCGCCTTTGCCGCGAAGAATGCAACAATGTCGTCGGATTCAGTGACGTAACGACCGGGCTCAAGCTGCGCGCACGGAAAGCTCACCTCATCGAGGTGCGGCAGCAGCTCTGTCCGGATTTCTTGCTCCCCCGCGGTGCCGGAAACGAAGTCGCGGCTTTCAACTTCCGAAGCCAGGCCTGATTCCAGAAGAAACAGGCGAACTTTCAAGCAGAAGGGGCAGTTCTCCTTGAGATAGACGATCGGTTTGAACGTTTCGCTGATCATGGCGCATCTCCATTTGCTTGGGCGGCTGAAGGGGCGAGACCGAAGCGGAAACTCGATGCGGTGAGCCCGCCCGCGAAGTCCTTCTGGTGATAGATCGTGGCACCCGGTTCGTCTTCGGCGGCACCGACCACCACCATCAGCGGGATGAGGTGATCTTCACGGGGGTGCGCCGCGCGGGCGGCTGGCGCCCGTTCCCATTCGATGAGCCGTTCGGTTCGCTTCTCGGAAGGACAATGCATCAGAGTTTCCTGGAGCCAGGCGTCAAAGCGACGGGACGGCTCGTATCCGTCCGTGCCGCGCATGGCAGACAGGTTGTGATAGCTGAGGCCGCTGCCGATGATCAGAACGCCCTCGGCGCGCAGAGGCGCGAGAGCTCGGCCGACCTTGATATGCAGCGCCGGATCGTAACCCATATCCAGCGAAAGCTGGACCAAAGGAATGTCCTCGTCCGGATAGAGAGGCTTCATGATGCTGAAGGTGCCGTGATCGTAACCGCGTGTTGGATCAAGTGCCGCTTCGATGCCGCTTGCGAGGAGTCGCCGCTGAACACGGTTCGCAAGCTCCGGCGAGCCGGGCGCATTGTAGGCGATGCTATAGAGGTATTCCGGAAAGCCGTGATAGTCATAGACCATGCCCGGCTTGACACCTGACGAGATGGCAAAACCAGTCTCTTCCCAGTGGCCCGAGATCACGAGGACCGCCTTCGGCGCGCTGCCGAGTTCGGCGCGCATGTCCACCAGCGACTTCTCAAGCACGTCGAAATTGCGGCGGAACTCGCCCGTAATATAGGGCCAGGGTCCGCCGCCATGACTGATGAAGTAGGTCGGGAGCAAGGAATCTGTCACCAGGTTTGTCCTTCATGAGGTGACCGCAAAATCCGCGGCTGGGGCGCCGTTTGAAAAGCTTGCCTTCCAAGGGCGTCCGTTGCGGAAGAATTTGATTTTTTCTCCTTCAATGATCAATCTGGCTGATATTGAAGAACCATTTCCTGGATGTTGATGATAAATGGATACGTTGACGAGCCTGCGGGTGTTTTGCACCGTCGCCGACCTAAAAAGCTTCACCGCTGCCGCAGATCGCCTCGGCATTTCGCCGGCAATGGCCAGCAAACACGTAATGCAGTTGGAGAACCGCCTGGGCACCCGGTTGCTCAACCGGACGAGCCGAAGAGTCAGCCTCACAGAGTCTGGTGCGCTTTATTTCAATCAAACCAAACAGATGCTTGAAGGGCTTGACGAGGTGGAAGCGGCTGTCGGCAACGTCACCGTGGCACCCCGTGGGACCCTGAAACTGAGTGCGCCGGTTTGGGCAGCCAGCACCTGCTTTGTAGACATACTGGCCGCCTACAATCAGCGCTATCCCGACGTCTGCCTGGATGTGGATCTAAGCGGGCGTATCGTCAATCTGGTGGACGAAGGTTTCGACCTGGCTCTGCGGGCAACGTCGCGCGAGCGGCTCGATCCGGGCCTTGTTGCCCGTCCGCTGACCCAGATCGAGTTTCGTCTCATGGCATCGCCGGAATATCTGGAGCGAACAGGGCGACCCCAACGTATCACCGATCTCAATGGCCACGCGCTGCTTTGGTTCAGCGGGATCAACCTCGGCGACAGCCTGTCGCTGGAAGGTCCGGATGGACGGCACAGGGTCACATTCCGTCGCGTGATGCAGAGCGAGAACGAGACGATTTTGCAGCTTGCAGCGCTGCGGGGCATGGGCCTTGTTTTTCTACCGAAATGGATGGTTGAGCCGGATATCGAAGCAGGCCGGCTGGAGATGGTGCTTCCAGACGCGATCGGGTTCACCAACACGCTACATGCCGTATATCCGAGCCGAAAATACCTTTCCGCCAAGGTCCGCACTTTCATAGACTTCATGACGGCGAGGCTACAGGAGGTGCAATAGTAGCGCCGCATCAGCATCGCCATTCCACGATACCGCGGGGTCGTTCATTTCGCCCCACTGCGCCTGGGACGCTTCACCCGGCGCAAGCGGCTCGTGACCCGCAAATGGCAGGTCGACGAGCACCTGTCCGGCGGCCAAGCGCTTCTTCAGGAAAGCGCTGGAGCGTGACGGTCAACCCGCCGCCGGTTGTCTTGCTCGATGCGAAACGGGCAGCCGAGTTGCACCGGCTCGGTAGCGTCACGCCGCATTATTTCTTCAAGGAGCTTGAACGCGCCGGATCGCTGGAGCGGCTGGTTGATGAAGCGATTGCCGAGGCGCGCACGAACAACGCGTGAGCTGGCGCGCCTTGTATGGCGAAAGGGGAGGGGCGAGAGCCCATGGCCTGCAACGAAGAGATCAAGCATTGCGATCGCCGAACCAAGGTGCCCAGTCGACATACGGACCGCGGCCTTCAATGCCAGCTCGCCTTGGAACCGGCCCTTCAGGAATTGGTTGAGCGCGCAGCGGAATCCGGCTGGACCGACGACGAGATAGCCTACGCGCCCGGGCCAGAGCAACAAGATGAGCATCATACCGCGACCCCGCCCAACCTATTGCGACCGCAAAGCCCCACGATGCGTTCCGACGCTCTGGTCAGCCCTTTTGGAAACCACTGGCTTTGCTGAATTGCGCTTAACTCAGATATATAGCGGTGGAGAGGCGCTGCCGCCTGAAAGCTGCCTTGGCCAGGCATCGGTGAATTCGGCGAGGCCGACCACCAGTGCAATATGGAAGCGGACCCTTTCTTCGGCTTCTTGGTTGGCCATGCCCCGTACCTCGAGGCCGAAAGCGACGTTGCCGAGTACGCTCGGCCAAGGCAGCAGGCGGTTTCCTGGAAGATCACCGCGCGCTCGGCGCCGACGCCATGCACCGGCTAGCCGTCTATTGCGACAGCACCGCTGTCGGCGGTCTCCAGTCCGGCAAGGGGATAGAGTGCGTCGTCAAAATGACCCAGACAAATAGCGTAGCAGGGAGTGGATATGGTCTTTCGATTGAAGGAGCTCCTCGCCAGGAAGTTCGAAGAAGAAGTGCAATTCTTCAAGGGCTGGCAGAAGGACAGGAAACGAGTGGGCGCGCTGATGCCAACGTCCGTTCATGCCGCGCGTCGTATGGCAAGCGTTATCAATCCGGCATCCGGATTGCCGGTTCTTGAGCTGGGCGCAGGAACTGGCGTCATCACCAAGGCAATCCTGGAAAGGGGCATCAAGCCGCATCAGCTGGTTTCGGTCGAATAATCCAAGGATTTCTATCATCGTCTCACACGACGCTTTCCAGGGGTGGATTTTCGATTGGGCGATGCGTTCGCGCTGGAGGAAGTGCTGGCCGAGCGGCGCGGGGAGCAATTCGACTGTGTGATAAGTGCGGTGCCGTTGCTGAGTTTTCCGATGGAACAGCGCATTGCATTGCTTGAGGATTTGCTTGCCCGAATTCCTCGCGGGAGACCTGTCATTCAGATCACCTACGGACCTTTGTCGCCGGTGATCAAAATGCCCGACCGCTACGTCGTGTCTCACTATGATTTCGTCGTCCGCAACATCCCGCCCGCACAGCTCTGGACTTACCGACGAGCAGTCTGAGCCGCAGCACGCGCGGAAAGTGGCGGCATTCTGCAAAATCCTGCTGAAGGACACGACGGTGATCGTCACGAAATTCGCATCGATTGCGCTTTTGTAGCCGCCTCCGCTTGCGGAGGCGGCTATGCCTTTTAGCGCACACTCATTTGCTGCGGATTTCGCCCTGCGGACAATTGACAGCGAAGCCACCGCGGCCGCGAAAATCTCGCGACGGCGCTTCGATGCCGGGACCGGCCTGCCATTTTTGAGAGGTGATCCGTGCAGGTGCCTGACGCAAACCATGCAATCCCGTCCCTGACCATATCATAGCCATCGCCCTCTTTCAGCTGCCCAGGCCTCCTGACAGCCGGATCAATGATGACGATCCCCCTGGAGAATATTCTTCTTTGAAGAGCGGACGGTCTGCGCCGTCCTATGCCTCAGCTCCTCCTGGCCTTCCGTGCCACGCCAGTGAGGTTCGGTCACTCTACCGTGCAATGGCGTTCGGAAATACGACAGGCGAACCACAATAGTCATGTTTAGGCTGAAGACTTCTCAGCGGACCGTGAAAAAAGGAAACGCGAGTTCTTCCGCTCCTTCAGAGGCCCCTCGAACTCGCTTTCTTTGGAGAAGGGAGATCGCTCGTCAGACGCTCCCATGTGGTGGTCGGCAAACCGCCGCAAAACGGTCACTCGCTGTTTTCGGCTGCATGTTTCCGGAGCTTCTCGAACACGAACAGCTTGCCTTCGCGCACGCTATCTTGAAGCGATCTCGCATTGGCCAGATGCGCCGCAATCGCGCTGGCAAGCATGCAACCCGTCCCGCGCATCGATGAGATCAGGCGCGGTGTGTCGAAGCGGATTGGTTCTTGATCGAAGCGCAACAGAACATCGGTTGATCGATGTCCCGATGCGTGGCCGCCCTTGATCAGCAGGGCCTGCGCTGCAGCGTTCAGCAATTCCTGGCCTTGCAACACTGCGCCGCCCTCATCCACCGCCAGTTCCGAGCCAACAAGGAGCGCCAACTCGATGAGATTGGATGCGACAATACAGCAAAGTGGCATCAGATCGCGCTTCATGACGGCGATGGCGCCGGCTTCCAGAAGCGTCCGGCCTGATGTCGACGCCAGCACCGGGTCCAGTATTGCCGGCACGTGCGGATTTTCACGCAGCACTGTGACAACGGCCACGATGATCTCGGCCGTTGCCGATCTTGATGGCCGCCACCTTGTTGGCCTGCAGCGCCGCCCGCATCTGATCGGCCACCAGACCCGGTGACGAATGACTGATTTCCATGACGGCTTTGTGCGTCTGCACCGTCAGCGCAGAGACGGCAAGGCAGGTGCGCACGCCAATGGAAGCGATCGTCTCGATGTCGCGCGCAATTCCAGCCCCACCGCTGGAGTCCGACCCACCAACGACAAGCACATGGGGTTCTCGCTTCAGCGCGATGGATCCGTCTTTTCGATCCATTCCCGCGTGCGCAGTTCGGGATCCGCATTCAATGTGATGTCGGTGACCACCGCCGCGCTGTCGGCACCAGCTGCGAAGACACCGTCGAGACGGTCAGGGTTGAGGCCACCAATGGCAACCAATGGGATCGGCGCGACCCGGCGCTTCCATTCGCCGATCCGTTCGACCCCTTGCGGGCGCCATTTCATCTTCTTCAGGATGGTCGGGTAAATGGGGCCGAGCGCGATATAGTCCGGTTCGGCTGCGAGGGCTGTTTCCAGTTCGGCGTGATCGTGGGTCGAAAGTCCGAGCTTCAATCCGGCGTACTTGATCGCCAGCAGGTCGGCCGCGGCCAAATCCTCGTGGTCGAGATGGACGAAGTCGCAGCCTTTTTCAATGGCGAGCCGCCAATAGTCGTTGACGATCAGTTGGCAGCGATGGACCGCGCAGACGTCGTTGGCGCGGCGGATTTCCGTCCGCAGAGTGGCCTCGTCGCGGCACCGTAACGTTAACCGGGCATCGATCAAAATGTGGGATCTGGCGGCATGACCAGATTTTCCCGTGATCCTCTTTATCGTCGCCACCGATTTCCGGCGCAGGTGATTGCCCATGCCGTTTGGCTCTATTTCCGGTTTCCGCTCAGCCTGCGGATGGTCGAGGATATGCTGGCAGCTCGTGGCGTCATCGTCTCTCACCAGACCGTGCGACTTTGGGCTGAGAAATTTGGCAGACACTTTGCCAATGATATCCGGAAGCGATCGGCCGGCAAGCTCGGCGACAAATGGTATCTCGATGAGGTTGTCATCACCATCGGTGGAAAGAAACACTGGCTTTGGCGCGCCGTTGATCAGGACGGGTTTGTTCTCGACGTGTTGGTGCAAAGCCGTCGCAATGCCAAGGCGGCAAAGCGCTTGATGCGAAAGCTTCTGAAAGGGCAAGGCCGTTCGCCGCGTGTGATGATCACCGACAAGCTTCGATCCTACGGTGCGGCGAAGCGGGAGATCATGCCAGGCGTCGAGCATCGCTCGCACAAGGGCCTGAACAATCGGGCGGAGAACTCTCATCAACCCGTCCGACGGCGGGAGAGGATCATGAAGCGCTTCAAGTCAGCGCGACATCTTCAGCGTTTCGTTTCCGTCCACGACCCGATCGCCAACCTCTTTAACGTTCCCCGCCACGATATTCCATCCACCCACCATCGAGAACTGCGAGCAACTGCCATGCAAGCATGGCGCCAAATCGCGCGACTTCACGCCGAATGAACCAAAGCCTCACTCCCAGATCTTGTTTTCACAGCGTTAAGTTTAGGGAGCGGGAAAAAGCTGGGGGTAAGAATTTTAGCGTAACCGGAGCTTTTTGTCGGAAGGGGCATTCGGTGGCAGCGCAATTGAGGATGAAGGTCTGGGTCGAATTGGTTGGCGCCGATGGCCTGCCGCTACGTCGAGAGATCGCAATTGTCGCACGCAACGTCGAAGGGGCGCGGCTCGGCGACTTCGGCCTCTCTCTGGATGAAAGCAAGGGCATACAGCGCCGCCTGCAGGGGGAATTCACGCAGTTCCAGGCAGATCAGGCGGCACAGCTCGATAGGAATTGTTTGGAATGCGGTCGCGTTAGGAGCATCCATGACTACCGATCTCGCACGGTCGACTCGCTCTTTGGCGTTTGCCGTATGCGCGTACCTCGCTTTCGCGGCTGCGCGTGCGACGGATCGGCGAATCCTGGCGAAGGAAGAACAGAAGCCCTGTTGAACGGCAGAGCCACGCCGGAGTTGCAGCGCATTCAGGCTGAACTCGGCTCCCGATTGTCATTTCGTGAAGCGGCGCGTGTTCTCGACCTTTTTGTGCCGGCCATGCGGCCGCACAATCATCGCACTGTAAGCAACCGGCTGGCGAAGGTCGCCGATCAGATCGAGAAATGGGACCTTGCAAGTCCCTATAGACTGAGCCGTGCCGACGGGTCGCCCATTTCCGTGTTCATTGATGGCGCCTACATTCGCGCGGTCCCCGGATACCAGAGCCGCCATTTCGAAATTGCCATGGGGCGGGTTGTGACCAAAGGCCGACCACCGCGTCAGTTCGCGGCCTCACCGCATGTTACCACCGGCAAGCACGACGTTGTTCGTGCGGCGCTGCGGGCGCAAGGGTGGGTGCCAGGCAGCGACGTCACCGTTTTCAGCGACGGAGACGTCGGGCTGCAGGGTATCGTCATCGGCGCAACACGCCAGCCCATCACCCACATTCTCGACTGGTTCCATCTGTCGATGCGGCTCCGTCACATCGAACAGGCGTGGGAAGGGCTCAAGAGCGTTGGCAATCTGAGTATCTACCTTCGAGACACTGCGCTTCATGTGCCGCGGCTTCGTCATCTCCTCTGGAGCGGCTACGTCAGGGAGGCGACGAGAGCCGTGAGGGATATGCTTTGCCAGTTGGAGCAATATGCTCGGCTGCCGGATGCCAGCAACAAGCTCAAGCGCTTCTTCGAACTGGTCAGCAATCTTCAGACCTACCTGATCCAGAACAAAACCTCCCTGGTCGACTACTGCCAACGATATTGGGCGGATCACCCGATCTCGAGTGCCCCGGCCGAATCCGCCGCCAACAGCCTCGTCAATGCCCGCATGAACAAAAAACGTCAGATGCGCTGGTCTCCCGCAGGGGCTCACAGGGTACTTCAGGTCCGCGCGGCGGTTGCCGATGGTCGATTGAAGCAAGCCAAGTTTGCCCTTGCGGCTTGACCCCAGCTTTTTCCCGCTCCCTGGCGACGCTTCCGGACTTTCAAGCGCCGCGTCGAGCCTATCGCCGGCGGCGCGTTCAAGCGGGCTACCGGGGACTTCCGTAACGCCTACAATCATCGTTTTTCGAGCCGGTTTCTCATCGGTATGAGCGCGATGGTCACGCGTATCGTCGGCGAAGACGGGCGCATCTGCTACGGTATTGGCGGCAGCGAGCCGCTTAATCTCGATCGGTTCCGTTGCAAATTTTCATACCGGCACAGAAACTGAGGGGGCGGCAATAGCTTCACGCTGCGGCGATGATTTCAAACTGTTCAGCAATCGACGGATTTGGATTGTAGGCGTACCTCGCCTGCCGTTTGCGCATCATGTGGATCATCTCGACTCCAGCCAGTGTTGCCGTCGCGCTTGCGAATGACTTGAAACCGAGCATCGGCCGCACCCGGCGCTTGATACGCCGATGGTCCTGCTCGATGCGGTTGTTGAGATATCGGCTCTGGCGGATGCCAATCCGTTTGGGAGCGCGCCGGGAGGGACGGCGCAGTCGGTTTTCGGCATCGCACGAGACGAGCGCCTCGCGGTTGGTCTGGCTGCCGTCGATGACCACCCGCGCGGGCCGCCCATGGCGTTCAAGCGCTTTTCGGAAAAACCGTTTGGCCGCCAGCAGGTCCCGGTGTTCGCTGAACCAGAACTCGACGGTGTCGCCGGCGCTGTCGATCGCGCGATAGAGATACATCCACTTTCCGCGAACCTTGATATAGGTCTCGTCGACATGCCATTTTCTGGTCACCGCGCGCTTGCGTCGATTGAAACGCTCCAGCAGCCGAGGCGAGAAGTGAACGACCCAGCGGTGGATCGTCGAATGGTCGACGCCGATGCCGCGCTCCGCCATCATTTCCTTCAGGTCGCGCAGGCTCAGGCCATAGGCCAGATACCAGCGCACGCACAGCAGGATTACGGACTGGTCGAAATGGCGGCCCTTGAACATGAACAACTCTCCGGCAAAATGCCGGTCACCTATGACACGCCGGCCGTAAGCGAAAAGTTTGCAACGGAACCGACCTGCGATGACTGAGCCTATAGCGCTCGCGCTACGACAACCTGCCCACAACCGGCCTGCAATCCACCGCTGCGCTACTGTGCCTTTGGGCAAAGTCTCGAACGCGACGCAGGAGCCGATCACCGCAATCAAACCGGTTCACTTGGGGTGCTCCGCCCGTGCAGGCTGTCGCTGCGCGGGTTCGACGGCCTGGCGCTATTTGCGCGCGTCTTCTGCCCTCGACAGTGCCAATGGCGCACGCTTCGACGAAATGCCGCCAACGACCTCTGGTGCCTTCGGCGCCGGTGCTTTGGCAGTTGGCATGATGTTTCGACCTCCGTGAGGGCGGGCAGGCGAGCACAGTCGTGCCTGCAGTTCTCATGACTGGCGCGGATGAGGCTGATTGGCGCGATGAAAGATCATACGATTACACCGCTGGTCTGACGCCACGCGAATGGGCCTGGGAGTTCTTACGCCGCAATCCAGCATTTCTCGACGTGGTCGCGTCGGCCGGTGACCTGTCACGATGGGGTGTCCTGTTTCGCCGAGTCTTACGGGCGCAATTCGCTCGTTTTCTGGTCTCCGCTCTGGTGCGTTCATGTGTTGCCAGTCATTGCAGAACATCTGTCAGCATCGTCGGCGACAGCGCCGTTCGAACTCTCGGCATTACCATTTCGCGCGACGGTCCTGCTGGCGCCCGACACGGGCCAGCATGTTCTTCTTCGCAACGCCGAGCATACGCTCCAGCTCGCCGTCTCTGGCGCGGATATCTTGCAACCTGTCTGCCTCCATACCGAGGCGATCTGGCCCGCGATGCTTTCGAAGCACCGCCTGAGGGCGCTCGAGTGCCTCAATGCTCTAAGTGTGGGTCAACATCTGCCTGCCCGCTTGTTTCCGCCAGAAAAACGCGGTCCCCGTCTAACCTTCGTTCTTCGTGCGCTCGACGGCTCACTTGCTGGGGCGTCACATCGCGAGCTCGCCGAAGCGCTGATTGGTCACCGGCGCGTCAATGCCGACTGGAGAGATCCTCGCGATCATCTGCGCGACCGTATTCGCCGTGCCGTCTCTCGTGGCCGCGCCCTCATGAACGGAGGGTACAGAGATTTCCTCACTTGAAAAGTGACAGTCCGCCCTGTGCCTCAGCCGGCGAACAGTTCAGAGCTAAACCGGTCACCACTTGTTCGCCCAGTCGACATGGCAGCGAACGGCGGTGCGCTCTGGTTCAAGTGCCGGTCGATGCCGAGAGGCACGTTCGGCATTGTCCGATAGCCGACAATGTCGAGTACGCGACATAGAGGAAGCTGGCTCTCGAGTGTTTTTAAATGCTTTTTGGCTTGGCACGCTACATGCACGCTATTCAGCAATACGCGCGGACTGAGTGGTCGCACCGCCACGAGAGCCGCTGACTTGCGCCACCTCCCAAGGCGTACCCGGCCCGGCAGCGAGCTCAGTCTTCTGCCGGGCATGCCTTTCAGACGTACTCGCGTTCAGAACTTCAAATTAGGCCCGCGCGCAATGTCCGTATTCCATATGCACTGGATATGACATCACCGCTAGTGTGACACCGAGCGAGCAGGCAAGGGCGAGGGTCATTGCGCGGCGGCATTACGGGTCATGCAAACGCGAACCACCAATCAGGCGTCATGCACGCTATCGAACAGCGAGGTTCGAAATGGGATCGGATGACTTACCAACGGTAGCAGGGAGCGCACGGTTTCCAGGGAAGGCCGAGATCAGGGCCATATTGGAGGAGTCTGCAAAAGGCGTCGTCGCATCTGCGAGCTATGTGCTGCTGCTGCTTATGATGCCTTGTCACAGCTTGGTCACGGCTTGCGCGTCAGCAAGGCGATTGAACCGCATTGTGACCAAGTGGACCTGGAAAACGCGCAGATCTGGATCTCCCCAATTTGAAGAGCGGCCTGTCGGTCTAGGAGCATATAGCGCCGACGAGTTCGGCGCCATCTGCCGCTGGCCGGCGATAAGCCTTTTCGTCCCGAATGCCCAGCCCTTCACCCGACAGGCGGCGAGGTATTTGCTGGCCCGAGCCGAACACGCGCCCGACATGTTTGGTTCATCACCACATCCTCGTCATTCCAATGGCTTCTCTCTAGAAAGTACGGGCATGACCTGCCCCAGTATTCGCGCCGGATTCCTGTTCCACCGTCCTACAGTCACATCGCTGCACGATTCGACGACCTTTGGACCCTTGATGGCGCTGTTCTACAACCCTGCCCGCTGCCGTCGCGATCGATTTGAGGTGCGACAGGGATCACCGAAGAAACAGGAAATGGCGTCATGATCCCAAAGAATCGTGACTTCAGTCCGGTGACCTGGCGTTTCCTGCAGACCCCGCCCGCGGATCCGGATAGCACGGTCAGTCTGGTCAGCCTTCCAGACAATCTTCCAGCGACGGATGAGGACGTGGTCAGCGGGACATATCCGCCAATCGACGCGCATCCGCGGCAAGACCTCTCGTTGGACGCTAGGGGCGAGGCTCTGCGACGGGAGGAGGTGCTGCAGTTTCTGGGGCTCTCGCCGCAGTCCCTTGCCGGGTCAAGCCGCAGCACTGCAGGGTTTTCCGCCGACGGGGAAGCGAGTGAGAGAGGGGAGGACTACGATCAGGCCCTAGGCATCCACAGAAAGCCGTTGCCGCAGACGCCATGGGAGATGGCGGAGTCTTCGCTCTCCTTGCAGGAGGACTTTTTCGGACAGGCATGGCGGATGGTCGAGCAGTTCGGGGGAGACCGGCCCCCAGCGAGCCCGGACGAACACGATGCGCCCACTCGCGCCGGCAGCCTTGTTCTGCCGGCGGATGAGGACGTGGCCAGCGGAACATATCCGCAAACCGACGCGCATCCGCGGCAAGACCTCTCGTCGGACGAGAGGGACGAGGCTCTGCGATGGGAGGAGGTGCAGCAGTTTCTGGGGCTCTCGCCGCAGTCCCTTGCCGGGTCAAGCCACAGCACTGCAAGGTTTTCCGCCGACGGGGAAGCGAGTGAGAGAGGGGAGGACTACGATCAGGCCCTGGGCATCCTCAGGGAGCAGTTGTCGCAGACGATGAGCGACGTGACGGAGTATTGGCTCGCCTTGGAGAAGGACTCTTCTGGACAGGCATTGCGGATGATCGAGCAGTTCGGGGGAGACCGGCCGCCAGCGAGCCCGGACGAATACGATGCGCCCACTCGCGCCGGCAGTCTTGCAGCGGCGGATGAGGACGTGGCCAGCGGGATATATCCGCAAACCGACGCGCATCCGCGGCAAGACCTCTCGTCGGAGGCTATGGACGAGGATCTGCCATGGGCGGAGCTGCAGCAGCTTCTGGAGCACTCGTCTCAGCCCGCTGTCGGGCCCGACAGCACTCCAGCGTTTCCAGCGGTCGACGGGGGAGCGAGTGGGAGAGTGGAGGACTATTGTGGACAGGCATGGCAGAGGGTCAAGCGGTTCCGGGGAGACCCGCTCCCAGCGAATTTTGGAGGGGCGACAAGGCGGGTAGGCGAGATGGCCCAGCAGAAGAACGGATACGACTGCAGTGTTTCGGTGCTGGCGGCCACGCACGCACCGTTGACCAGACTGCCCAACCGCCAATGGCTCGACAGCGCATCCCTGGATTTTCAAGCCGTCGTCGCCGATCGTACGGCGTTGCTGGCGCGGGACGGGGCGCAACCGGCAATCGCCTTGGGGGAGAGTCATCGGGAGGCGCCGCCAAGCTCGAAACGGAAACGCCGGAGTGGAACGGAGTTCGAGAAAGACTTTAGTGAGTTGGCGAGTAAAGCCAGGGGGGCGAGTTCTTTGGTGTCATTCAAGGAGCGCCAACCAGTTGGCGAACGCTTGGAACCCTTTACGGACGACGCGGATGCCCTGGCGAAGCTGGAGTTCGGCGGCAAGAAGGTCGGCAAGGACGACATCCTGAACCTGCGCCACAGGGGCGGGCCGCGGGTGGTGGCGGCTCTCATGAAAAACGCGGTGGCGCTGGCGAAGCTAGAGTTCGGCGGCCGGAAGTTCGGCAAGGCCGATATCCTCAAGATAGTGGGCACCGTTGGCGCGGCGAAGGTGGTGCATGCCCTGCTGGACAAGGCGGAGGCACTGGCGAAGTTGGACGTCAGTGGCCAGAAGCTCAGCAAGGACGATATCGTCAAAATCTTGGGCAAGAAGGGTGCCGCTCCGGCGCTGCCGGCCCTGCTGGAGAAGGCGGAGGCGCTGGCCAAGCTAGAGTTCAGCGGCGGCCAGAAGCTCAGCAAGGATGATATCGTCAAGATCGTGGGTCAGGCTGGCGCGGCGAAGGCGGTGCCGGCCCTGCTGGAGAACGCGGGAGCGCTGGGCGAACTCAAGTTCGGCGACGACACGTTCGGCAAGGACGACATCCTCAAGATCATGGGCAATGACGGCGCGGCGCAGGCAGTGTCGGCCCTGCTGAAAAACGAGAAGGCGCTGGCCAAGCTAGAGTTCAGCGGCGGCCAGAAGCTCAGCAAGGACGATATCGTCAAAATCCTGGGCAATGTTGGTGGCGCCCAGGCGGTGCAGGCCCTGCTGGAGAAGGCGGAGGAGTTGGCTAAGTTGGAGTTCAGCGGCGGCCAGAAGCTCAGCAAGGATGATATCCTCAAGATCGTGGGTCAGGCTGGCGCGGCGAAGGCGGTGCCGGCCCTGCTGGACAAGGCGGAGGCACTTGCGAAGTTGGACGTCAGTGGCCAGAAGCTCAGCAAGGACGATATCGTCAAAATCCTGGGCAATGTTGGTGGCGCCCAGGCGGTGCAGGCCCTGCTGGAGAAGGCGGAGGAGTTGGCTAAGTTGGAGTTCAGCGGCGGCCAGAAGCTCAGCAAGGATGATATCGTCAAGATCGTGGGTCAGGCTGGCGCGGCGAAGGCGGTGCCGGCCCTGCTGGAGAACGCGGGAGCGCTGGGCGAACTCAAGTTCGGCGACGACACGTTCGGCAAGGACGACATCCTCAAGATCATGGGCAATGACGGCGCGGCGCAGGCAGTGTCGGCCCTGCTGAAAAACGAGAAGGCGCTGGCCAAGCTAGAGTTCAGCGGCGGCCAGAAGCTCAGCAAGGATGATATCGTCAAGATCCTGGGCAATGTTGGTGGCGCCCAGGCGGTGCCGGCCCTGCTGGGCAACGCGGAGGCGCTGGCCAAGCTGGAGTTCAGCTGCGGGCACAAGCTCAGCAAGGATGATATCCTCAAGATCATGGGCAATGTCGGCGCGGCGCAGGCGGTGCCGGCCCTGCTGAGCAAGGCGGAGGCGCTGGCCAAGCTGGACTTCAGCGGCGGCCAGAAGCTCAGCAAGGACGATATCGTCAAGATCCTGGGCAATGTTGGTGGCGCCCAGGCGGTGCCGGCCCTGCTGGGCAACGCGGAGGCGCTGGCCAAGCTGGAGTTCAGCTGCGGGCACAAGCTCAGCAAGGATGATATCCTCAAGATCATGGGCAATGTCGGCGCGGCGCAGGCGGTGCCGGCCCTGCTGAGCAAGGCGGAGGCGCTGGCCAAGCTGGACTTCAGCGGCGGCCAGAAGCTCAGCAAGGACGATATCGTCAAGATCCTGGGCAATGTTGGTGGCGCCCAGGCGGTGCCGGCCCTGCTGGGCAACGCGGAGGCGCTGGCCAAGCTGGAGTTCAGCTGCGGGCACAAGCTCAGCAAGGATGATATCCTCAAGATCATGGGCAATGTCGGCGCGGCGCAGGCGGTGCCGGCCCTGCTGAGCAAGGCGGAGGCGCTGGCCAAGCTGGACTTCAGCGGCGGCCAGAAGCTCAGCAAGGACGATATCGTCAAGATCCTGGGCAATGTTGGTGGCGCCCAGGCGGTGCAGGCCCTGCTGGAGAGCACTGACCACTTTAAGAATATGCCTAAATCGGAAGTTTTGGCAGCGGCGAGCAAACCACGAAACGCTTCCGTCGCAATCAGAAAACTGAAGTAGATGGCACTCGGGACTCTCATCCATTTTTACGATAGGCGACTCCCGGCCAGGCGCCAGACACGCTTACTCGACAAGCTTCAGACGCCGATGAACGATTTCTGCAAGCGGATTGGGGTCGGAACAAGAGCAGTGCGAAATCGTACGCGGCCTTTATCAACCAAAGACAGCGACGGCTGATTTGATGATGATGCCGCCATCCGGGCTTCGGCGCATCTGACGACCCGTGGCGGTGCGAAAAACATTCGTCAATTGCAGCGCAGGCGGCACGCGCGACCACAGGGTTCGCACACTCTCCCGGCCATGCCGGGTTTTGCGAATGACGTTTCCTGTGACGACGCGCTGCGACCATCGGAAGCCGATCTCGTGGAAATACAGGTCGGCATGCTGCGGGCTGATATGATGAAAGACACCGGCGATGGTACGGCGGACGCGGGAGTTGAAGCCCTCCACTGAATTGACGTGGACGGCGTCGCGAACATACTCACCGTTGGAATGCTTCACGGTCTCGTGCTTGGCAAAGCTCTCACCAATGGCCATGAATGCCTTCCACTCGTCGCTCATCAAATGAGCTCCCGATTCGATCTGCGCTTCAATGACGCGTTCGCTTGCTCGCGCCGAGAGACCGGTCACGACCGCAGCACGCGCGTCACCGGCCAGAGTGCCAGGCATGACGTCAGTCGGTCGCTGCACCATTGCCATGACTGGCGTTTTGTCCGTATTCGTCTGGCCTTTCCGGCCGCGGCCCGGAGGCGGGTCGTCGGGATTCTTTCTGGCCTTCCACCGAGATGGAAATGGTCGATCTCCACCGTGCCGGCGAGCATGTTCTCCCGCGCCACCATGAGACGCGGTGCATGTCCCATCCGCCAGGCCGTTGGCTGGCTCACCCCGAGCGCCTCGGCCAGGCGCAGGGAGCGGGAAAAAGCTGGGGTCAAGCCGCAAGGGCAAACTTGGCTTGCTTCAATCGACCATCGGCAACCGCCGCGCGGACCTGAAGTACCCTGTGAGCCCCTGCGGGAGACCAGCGCATCTGACGTTTTTTGTTCATGCGGGCATTGACGAGGCTGTTGGCGGCGGATTCGGCCGGGGCACTCGAGATCGGGTGATCCGCCCAATATCGTTGGCAGTAGTCGACCAGGGAGGTTTTGTTCTGGATCAGGTAGGTCTGAAGATTGCTGACCAGTTCGAAGAAGCGCTTGAGCTTGTTGCTGGCATCCGGCAGCCGAGCATATTGCTCCAACTGGCAAAGCATATCCCTCACGGCTCTCGTCGCCTCCCTGACGTAGCCGCTCCAGAGGAGATGACGAAGCCGCGGCACATGAAGCGCAGTGTCTCGAAGGTAGATACTCAGATTGCCAACGCTCTTGAGCCCTTCCCACGCCTGTTCGATGTGACGGAGCCGCATCGACAGATGGAACCAGTCGAGAATGTGGGTGATGGGCTGGCGTGTTGCGCCGATGACGATACCCTGCAGCCCGACGTCTCCGTCGCTGAAAACGGTGACGTCGCTGCCTGGCACCCACCCTTGCGCCCGCAGCGCCGCACGAACAACGTCGTGCTTGCCGGTGGTAACATGCGGTGAGGCCGCGAACTGACGCGGTGGTCGGCCTTTGGTCACAACCCGCCCCATGGCAATTTCGAAATGGCGGCTCTGGTATCCGGGGACCGCGCGAATGTAGGCGCCATCAATGAACACGGAAATGGGCGACCCGTCGGCACGGCTCAGTCTATAGGGACTTGCAAGGTCCCATTTCTCGATCTGATCGGCGACCTTCGCCAGCCGGTTGCTTACAGTGCGATGATTGTGCGGCCGCATGGCCGGCACAAAAAGGTCGAGAACACGCGCCGCTTCACGAAATGACAATCGGGAGCCGAGTTCAGCCTGAATGCGCTGCAACTCCGGCGTGGCTCTGCCGTTCAACAGGGCTTCTGTTCTTCCTTCGCCAGGATTCGCCGATCCGTCGCACGCGCAGCCGCGAAAGCGAGGTACGCGCATACGGCAAACGCCAAAGAGCGAGTCGACCGTGCGAGATCGGTAGTCATGGATGCTCCTAACGCGACCGCATTCCAAACAATTCCTATCGAGCTGTGCCGCCTGATCTGCCTGGAACTGCGTGAATTCCCCCTGCAGGCGGCGCTGTATGCCCTTGCTTTCATCCAGAGAGAGGCCGAAGTCGCCGAGCCGCGCCCCTTCGACGTTGCGTGCGACAATTGCGATCTCTCGACGTAGCGGCAGGCCATCGGCGCCAACCAATTCGACCCAGACCTTCATCCTCAATTGCGCTGCCACCGAATGCCCCTTCCGACAAAAAGCTCCGGTTACGCTAAAATTCTTACCCCCAGCTTTTTCCCGCTCCCCAATCTTACATTTAAGTGCAGTGCGACACCTGAGGCACACGACTCTCGACAATGCTGTCGCGCGGCTGTCGGAACCGCCTTGACGGACCTTCGTAGATGGCGCGAAGACCTTCCCGCTCGCGAAGGCGCGCTATACGACCCTTTGATCGGGGAAGCCGCCGCGCTCATTGATCTTGACGAGGTGAATGCGAAGATGATCTCGCTGCGTCAACACGAACAGCTACTCCAACAGCACCTCGAACAGGCAAGGGCACAAACCGACTTAGCTCGGCAGGCACGTGAGGAGGCGTACGGCACGGCGCGTGAGGCAGGGCGCGAGGTTAGCAAATTCGAGAGTCTCGTTCGAGCCCTGCGCTCCGACGCCACCCTCGAGGAAGAGCGCTCAGCGGATTTGGAATCGGAGGATTTCGCCCAGAGGCAGACTCGTTTAGGCAGGGAGCAAGACGATAATGTGTCGGTGAACCTGCATCCGATGTGGAGCGGCCATTCGTTGTCAGAATTCACTGACCGCGATTGCGCGGATCCCGGAAAGCGATTTTGGTCGGTTCTCGGCTGCGCCATCCTAACGGACGTCGAGAGGGGCCATGTCGAGGCTGACACAAGCGAGACGACTTCTGGCGGCCGTTGAGCCAACGGGACGAAAGGGACACCCGAAAAAACCCTGCAACAAATATCCATAGGGGTCCACGTTGTCGCCCGTAGGTCTGATCCAGCTGCGATCGGCTTCAACTCATTCCACGCACCCGTTGAAGACGGTGTGTAAGCCGTAATCTGGCTTACCGCCTAGGCAACAATGCTGCCAAGGCGCTAGCCCGATGGTCCGGCTGGGCGAGGCCGTCGGCAAGGGCAGCGATGCGCCCTTGTAGCTCGCCCTTAAGCTCTGCCACACCTCTCCCCAGGGCTTGGAGAGCGTTGGCGCGATGGGGGCCCTGGATGCGATCGGCGAGGACTACGAGACGCCGTTGGAGGTCAACCTCAAGCCCTGCCAGCCCCTCTCCGAAGCCCTGTAGCGCCGCTACGCGATCTCCGGGCTGGTCGAGTTCCTCCGCGAGGCGGACGAGACGGCGCTGGAGATCCCGCGCAAGCCCCGCCACGCCGGCTCCAAGGCCAATTAAAGCCGTGCCGCGATGCTTTTGGTCCTCAAGACCCTCGGCGAGCTTGACAAGACGCTCCTGGAGCTCCCGCGCAAGCCCTCCCACACCTGTGCCGAGGTCTCCGAGGGCGAAGGCGCCATGCACTTGGTCAAGCCCTTCGGCGAGCTTGACAAGACGCTCCTGGAGATCCAGCGCAAGCCCTCCCAGCCCTGTGCCGAAGCCTTGGAGGGCGAAGGCGCCATGCACTTGGTTAAGCCCTTCGGCGAGCTTGACAAGACGCTCCTGGAGATCCCGCTCAAGCCCGGCCACGCCCGCTGCGAGACCCTGCACGGCCGAGGCGCGGTCCTCTTGGTCCTCGAGCCCCTCGGCGAGGCTAACGAGACACTGCTGGAGCTCGCGATCAAGCCCCGCCACGCCCGCTGCGAGACCCTCCACGGCCGCGGCGCAATGCTCCTGGTCCTCAAGCCTCTCGGCGAGTCTGACAAGACGCTCCTGGAGATCGCGCTTAAGCCCTGCCAAGCCCTCTCCGAAGCCCCATAGGGCCAAGGCGCAATATTCGGGCTCGTCGATCCCCTCGGCAAGGGTGACGAGACGCTCCTGGAGACCGCGATCAAGCCCTGCCACACCCGCCCCGACGCCCACCAGGGCCGAGGCGCAATGTTCGGGCTCGTCGAGCCCCTCTGCCAGGCTAACGAGACGCTCCTGGAGGTTAGGGGCAAGCCCTGCGACGCCTTTTCCGAGGGCTCCGACGGCGGAGGCGCATTCCCCGGGCTGGTCAAGTCCCTCGGCGAAGCGGACGAGATCCTCCTGGAGATCTGGCTCGAGTCCTGCCAAGCCCGGTCCGATATCGATCAAGATCGAGTTGCGGTCATCGAGGTCGCGAAGCCTCTGGACTAGCGCGACGAGACCCTTCTGGTCCGCCCGGGTGAGGTAATTGAAGTTGGGCGCGAGTGATTGGATCATGTTGGGCACCATGCGCGCGGCAAAGCGATCCGCGCCGGGCTCGTGACCCCGCAACCTCGCCCAGATGGCCTGAACCCGAATAGCCCTTTGACACCTTTCTCGAGACGCCGGCGATAGCCAGGTGTCGAAACGCAGCCGGCGATTTGTCGACAACATGCTCAGCAGATCGGTCGGTCTGAGCCGCTCGGCAATCTCACCGAGTAGCCCCGGATCCAGATCACGGACACTGGTGTGCTGCATCCTGAGA
Source organism: Mesorhizobium loti (assembly GCA_014189435.1). NCBI lineage: Bacteria > Pseudomonadati > Pseudomonadota > Alphaproteobacteria > Hyphomicrobiales > Phyllobacteriaceae > Mesorhizobium > Mesorhizobium loti. Next base: position 173,996 of record CP050295.1, on the reverse strand, counting down.
GTGGAGGAACCGCTTGACGCTTGATGCTCAGAGCGCGCCTGCTTCACCATAGAACAAGTCGATTGTCGAGATTCTTCGACGCCAACAACCGGTCTGGCGGGAGAATCGTCCGTGATATTGCCTTCGATGGCGCTAACCATCGAGATGGGGGCCTTGCCAGGCTCGTCAATGTTCCTTATCATTTCACCTCCTATGGAGCGACAAACTGAATGAGATCATCATCCGTGATTGTCCCGCAGCGGCCACCGGTGATCTGTCGGCGGTGCACCATTGCGGCCAATTTCAAACCCCTGGAAACAACGTGCATTTTCCATGCCTGATGTTTCGAATCTGGAGGGTTCTGTGAGGTCGCGCGGCGGTGATGGTACGGCTTGGCGCGGCGCGCGACCTCATTGAAGCCGGATTGAGCGAACCCGCTGACGCGGCCGGTCGCCACATCAGTCTTGTAGCGGTTTTGGCCAGACCGGTTCTTCACCACGTCGAGCCGCGTGTGATCGCCGCCGTGCCAGTGTAGCACGAGGTGGAGCCGATCGGTCTCGGCTGTAACAATGATCTCCTTCAGCACGGTGCGCAAAATCCGCTTGCGCGTCTCGACGGACGCGGCGGGATGGTTCCACAGCGCAGGCATGTCGTCTGCGAGCGCTATAAGCATCGTGCGTTCGTCCTCGCTTAGGGCGCTCGGCTGCTCGCTGCGCAAGCTCCGGACCTGATCCTCAAGCCGGACGACCGCCGCCAGACAGTCATTCCATCGCCGTTCGAGCTCGCCGGCGACAAGGCGGTTATCTGGATCAACGGCGTCGTATTGGCGGCGTGCATGCGCCGCCTCATAGCGGGCCTGGTCCAGGGCGAGCTCGCTTTGCCGCAGCCGTTCGTTGCCGGCCTGCTTCAGGCCAAGCAAGAGGCGCCCGTTGCGGGCATGCCGCCCGTCGCCCCTGGCGATGGCGAGCGCCTCGAACAGGCGCGGCATGCGATGGTAGGCGGCGGAGCGGCCATCGCGGCAGGCCTTGTGGCCGAGCGCGCAGGCGATCCAGCTTTTGCCGAGGCCGGTCGGACCGGTGATGAGCAGGTTCTCGTGGCGCTGGATCCAGCTGCCGTCGATCAGATGGGCCATAACGGCGCGGTCAATGCCGCGCGCGGTGCGCAAATCGAGATCCTCGACGCAGGCCGACTGCCGGAGGGCTGCGAACTTCAGCCGAGCGATCAGGCGCTTGGCGTCGCGGTCCGCGGCGGGTGATGGATAAGATAAACTTCTCTGGATTGGCCAAACACCACGTTGGAATTCGGTGTTAGCTTCACCTCGGCCGTGTAGTGCTCACCGTTAATCTCGAAGTGTGCCGGCTGCTCTTGGTTGCGCTGGCCCGGTAGGAACCCGAGTTTTCCCAATTCACGAATGATTTCACGCGGCATTAATTGGCCGCCATTGTCCCAGTGGTGGTGGTCCCATAACGGGCCAACGAGATATCCGATGTCATCTGAGCGGAGAACTGACGAGGACGCCTTGCCAGACGCCTGCGCCGATCCGCTAGAAGGCTTTCCGACGCAACATTCTCCAACCGCTTTCCTAACTGCTGACTTAACGCGCGACCACAGTGAACCGTCTCTGCTACGCAGGCCGGATCGCGGCGGCATCCGCATCGACCCGCCGATGTCAGGGTGCCCTCCATGGTCATCTGCGGGCGTCGCATCAGGCGGAATGAGTTGCAAGGTGCCTGGGTGCTGTTCTTGAACGGCAGCGTACTCCTGCATCGAAGCAGCCATGCTGAATTGGTCGATCGAATTGAGTTTCAAACCACTCTCCTTTGAACGTGGACTTTTCCTAGTCTCCGAAGCTAGTAGCGTCTGGTATCCGGCCTCCGGACATTCCTGCCACCATAAAACTTTTCCGCCGCCTTTTGACAGACATCCGAGTAGAACTTATCCGCATCCTCGATCGTGCACCCAGCCCCCGCGAAACAGCCACGCGCGATCTCATGGAGCGTATGCCGGATCGAGCTCGTGTCGTCGTAGACTGCGTTGAGCCACGCTGCGCGGCGACAATTAAGTTGGCCAGTTCGACGACAATTATCTTGGCCGGTTAGGGCGTCCGCCAGCGCCGTTTGAAGGGAGGGGCGGAGCCCCGACCGGAAAGCGGCACTGGCGGACGGCGGCGATTTCAAGCCCCCCTTCAGGGTGGGCCAGCCGTTCGGCGTCGAGGGTGGTATCGCAGCTCAATCAACCAACGATTTGAGCTCGATGCCAAACCTTCATGTGACCGACTGCCAGGTGATGCTCTACATGACCTCCCGTTCCCGACACCAAAGCAAGGATGCCGCCGCAGCCAGCGCCGGCTTTAGCGCGCGCACCGCACGCCGCATAGACAAAGACCCGCGTTTGCCGTCTCAAAAGAAGCAGCCGCGAACCTGGCGAACTCGCACCGACCCACTGACGGACGTCTGGCCCCGGGTATTGGAGATGCTGGGGATACCAGGTGTCATGGCCGTGACGATCTTCGAGGACCTCCAGGATGAACTCGGCCTTGACGCTCTTCCCGACAGCGTCCGCCGCACGCTGGAGCGTCGCATCGCCAAATGGCGCGCCCTTCACGGCGAAGACAAGGAGGTCTTCTTCCCTCAGCGCCATGATCCCGGCCGCCAGGCGCTGTCCGATTTCACCGTCACGGACAGCCTCGGCGTCACCATTGCCGGCGAGCCTTTCCCGCACCGCCTCTATCATTTCCGGCTGGCCTGTAGCGGCTGGGAACATGCGCGAGTCATTCTCGGCGGCGAAAGCTTTTCAGCTGTCGCCGAAGGCCTGCAGGATGCGCTTTGGAAGCTGGGCGGCGTCCCGCGCGAACACCGGACTGACTCGCTGTCGGCTGCTTTCAAAAACCTCGACCGCGACGCCGAACGCGATTTTACCAAGCGTTATGGCGACCTGTGCCGACACTACGGCATGGAGCCCACCCGCAACAATCCCGGCGTCGCCAATGAGAACGGTAGCATCGAAGCCGCCAACGGCCACATCAAGATCCGCCTCGACCAGAGGCTCCGGCGCCGCCGAAGCCGAGATTTCGACAGCCTTGAAGCCTATCGAGCCTTCGTCAGTGGCGTCTGCGATCGTCACAACGCCCGCCGCGCCAAGGCCGTCGCGGCCGAGCGCGAGACGCTCAAAACTCTGCCCAAGCGCCGAACCACCGACTTCGCGATGGTGACGGCGAAGGTGACACGCAACAGCACCATCAATGTCGATCGGATCCTCTATTCCGTTCCGTCCCGGCTCATCGGCAACAAGATCGAAGTGCGTCTCTTCGATGACCGGCTGGAATGCTTCCTCGGCCCCGACCCGGTCATGCGCATGACCCGCGCACGGACCGACCGAGCACGCGGCCACTCGATCGATTATCATCATCTGATCGGTACACTGCGGCGCAAGCCGCAAGCCCTCCGATACCTCGTCTACCGCGAAGCACTCTTCCCGCGCGCAGCCTACGCTCGCGCCTGGACCGCTCTGGACGAAGCCCTGCCGCCCAGAGACGCCTGCCGGTCAATGGTCGCTTTGCTGGCAATGGCCTCGACCTGCGAAGCCATTGAGATCACCTTGGCCGATCGTCTCGACGCAATCCTGGACGCCGGCCGGCTGCCTGACCTCGCCAAACTTGAGATCGAGTTCGCGAGCAAACCGAACTCGTCGAGCGAGGTCGCCATCCCAGAGCCAAATCTTGAAGCCTACGATCGGCTTCTGCCCTCGGCTTGCGAGGTACGGCCATGACCGACGCAGCCCTCCTCTCCTCCTTGCTGACCGAACTGCGCCTGCCCAGCATCGTGCGCAATTGGCGGCGCATCGCCGACACTGCCGACCGCGACGGCTGGCCAGCCCAAAAAACCATCGCTGCGCTGATGGAGATCGAGGTCGCCGAGCGCACCTCACGCCGCATCCAGCGTCATCGCGATCAATCCGAAGCGCCGGCTGGCAAAACCTTCGCCAGCTTCGATTTCGACGCCGCACCAGGCGTGCGCAAACAGCAACTTCTGTCCCTCGGCGCCGGCGGAGACTGGATCAAGAACGGCGAAAAGCGGCACAGGCAAAAGTCACGCTATCGCGGCCATCTGCCATGCTCTTATCGATGCTGGAAAGCGGGCCTTGTTCACGCGTACCATCGACATCGTTCAAAGGCTGCAGACTGCGCGTCGCGACCTTTCCCTGATCGGCGCCCTTGAGAAGCTCGATAAGTTCGACCTCATCGTACTCGACGACCTTTCCTATGTCAGGAAGGATCAAGCCGAGACCAGCGTCCTGTTCGAACTCATCGCGCATCGATACGAACGGCACAGCATCGCCATCACCGCCAATCATGCATTTTCAGCATGGAGCACCGTTTTCCCGGACGCCGCCATGACCGCGGCGGCGGTGGACAGATTGGTCCATCACGCCACGATCATAGAAATGAATGGCGAAAGTTATCGAGAGCGCTCCGCCGCCCGGCGAGCCACCAACGAGGAAACTCCCATCTTGGCTTAGGCTTTAACAGCAACACATCATCGCATGGGCTGTAATCGTCGCTGGGACAATAGCTAGCGACAATTACTCACGCCACTATCATAAACAGCCAGCGACAATTAAAATGATTGTCGCTAAGACTCCCCCTTGTCAAACGACAATTAGAAAGATAGACGTCTTGTCGCTACTCGGCGACTGTCCAAATATGCCAGTTTAATTGTCGATAGACGGACACCGTAATTGTCGCGTTGCACACGCTATAATTACAATGACCTCTTCCCTTGACAGACATTGCTGTCCGCTCATTAAGCGCATGATTGATGCAGGCTACGGCGCCTCGAATCCGTTGCCTTTATCATTCAATTTGAAGTGAGCGATGGGCAGGTTTGTCATGTCTTCGATTTCCCCGCGATTCCCCGGCTAGCGCGACGAGGTTCTCCTGCTGCGCCCAGGTGAGGTAATTGAAGTTGGGCGCGAGTGATTGGATCACGTCGCCATGCAGAAGCGGGGCAAGGCGATTCTCGACGCCAGGGCGGTCTTGCGTCAACCTGTTCCAGATAGCCTGAACCCGGCTAGCCCTTTTACGCCTTTCTCGAAGCGTCGCGATTCCCGTAATGGCCTCGCTCATCTGTGGATGTGTCTGCGACATGCTCAGAAGATCGGTCGGGCTGAGCCGCTCAGCAATCCGACCGAATAGCTCCTGCTGCAAATCAAGGACACTGGTGTGCCGCATGCGGCGAGAGGAGGAAACGCTTGACGCTTGAGGCTTAGGCGGTGTGGACTCTTAGGATTGAACGAACCCGCTGACGCGGGATTGGCGTGTGCATTGGCTGGAATGGTCTCCTGATGGGAAGGTTTGGTTGCTGAGACCAACCCCTGACCAGGAGACCATCCCATGGCTGAAGCCACGACAGCGGTAAGCCCGCTGCGCCGTCGCATGATCGACGACATGAGCTTGCGCAACCTGTCGCCCGCGACGCAACGATCCTATCTGCATGCGGTGGCGAAGTTCAGCCGTTATTTCGGCCGGTCGCCGGATCGGCTGGGGCTGGAGGACGTCCGTGCGTTCCAGGTTTATCTGGTGTCGCAGGGCATTTCCTGGCCGGCGCTGAACCAGACGGTCTGTGCGTTGCGTTTCTTCTACGGCGTGACGCTGGACCGGGCGGGGCCCAACCCAGTCAGGATCGCCACCGAAGGGGCGATGTGGGGAGCGATCCGCCACCACGGCTTTCTTGGCGATACCGTGGTCGTGTCCGATGATGCCGGCCAGTTCCGCATCGGCGACCATGCTCTGTGCTGGGTCCACGCCGAGCGGCTCGTCCACAAATTGATACCCGTGACCCCGGATCAACGTCAGGCCGTCGACATCATGCGCCAGTTGATCTGGTGGTTCTATCGCGACCTCAAGAGCTACCAGCGTGCTCCTTGTCCGCGCCACGCGGCGGCCCTGCGCGCCCGCTTCGAGCGCCTGTTCAAACGACGAACCGGCTACGTCATGCTCGACCGGCTTCTTGCCAGGCTGCATCGCCGCAAGCATGAACTCCTGCGCGTTCTCGATCGTCCCGAGATCCCGCTCCACACCAATGGTTCGGAAAACGACATCCGCACCTTCGTCACCAAGCGCAAGATCTCCGGCGGAACCGTCAGCGAGGCAGGCAAGAACGCCCGCGACGTCCTGCTCGGCCTGATGAAGACCTGCATCAAGCTCGACGTCTCATTCTTCCGCTATCTCGGCGACCGCCTCGGCATACCAACACAAGAGTCGATTCCGCCGCTCCCGGATCTCGTTAGGCAAGCCGCTCAAGCCTGACTGCCCGGTAATCTGCCCCGGTTACGTTTGTCATTCCGTTTTCCGACAGAACCGATGCATGTCCACAATCCGACAGCGGCAGACAAAATCTCAGGTTCAAAACAAACATTGGTGTCAGGTTCATTACCACCGGCAATCTGTGCACTGTGGAGGTTTTTCAAAGCGAACAGGCGCTTACTGCGCGCTGAGCGCGTTGGCACAGGCTTTGCACATACAAGTGCGGCAACACTGAGTGAGGGTGACTGCACGATGGCCGATTCAGCACGTGGTTACTGTTTGGCGGCCGACCCTAAAGTTGATGAGAGAGACAGAATTGGCCGGGTTTGATGTGAACGGCGCAAAACCCACGTTCAACCTCCCAAATCGCCTGTCCGATCTCTTGAGCGCACGTGACGACGTCCGAAAGGCGGCGGCCTCCTCACCGCCCGCCGCCGCGCTCGGCTTTGAGGGTTTGGTGCCGCCGGTCAAGAACAACAGAGGACATAGGGAATGACGATGCAGACGGGTCGAGTTGTATGGGGAAGCAAAGGATCACGGCAATCTAGGCTGGCGTCCGCCGGAGCTATGCAGGTCAGAGCCGCGCCATGCCGTGCTCGTCTGGCCAGGCTTCGCTCCTTGCGCAGCGCCGCGGTGCTGTTGGTCGCGACCGCTTCGTCCGGGGCGTTGGCGCAGGAAACGCCGCCGTATGTCAATGCTGACGGAACCGGCACCTACGATCTACAGGCCGCCATGCAAAGCTGGCGCGATGACCCAGAATTCCAGGGCAATTGGGGACTGAAGGCAATGAACGCCGACGGTGCCTATGCTTTGGGCATTACCGGAAATGGGGTCAGAATTGGAGTGTTCGATTCCGGTATTCTGTCTAGTCACCAGGAGTTCGTGGGTGGTCGGCTTAATCTCATTTACGTCGAGGGGTTTTCCACGGAGGGCAAACCATTTGGGATGAGCGGCGAGTACAATCCGGAAATCAATGATGATCACGGAACTGGAATGACAGGGCTGATCGTCGCGAGCCGCGACAACAAAAAAATGCACGGCGTCGCTTTCGGTTCGCCCTTCTATGTTGCCAATACGGGCGGGCGTGACGATCTACAGCAGGGCTCCAACAATCCGGCCCTCGACTTCAACTTCTTCAAATCGACGTTCGATGCGCTCGGCAAAAAAAATGTAAGAGTGGTCAATGAGAGTTGGGGAAGCGATTCAGCTATTCTTTCGGAGAGACGTACAGGTAGCATTTCCGACTTGGTTTTTGCCTCCAGGAATTTCTGGAAGCTCCGGACGGGAGGAACCAAAACCTGGCTTGATGCAGCGGTCGATGGGTCCAGGCAGCATGGTTTTGTTCAGGTGGTCTCCAACGGCAACCATAGCAAGTCTGCTAATCCTGACTTGTTTGCCAGTCAGCCGTTTTTAAATCCGGATGTAGAAAGGAAGTGGTTGGCTGTTACCGGCTACGACGAAACAGGGAGCCAAGTCTATAATAAATGCGGCGTGGCAAAGTGGTGGTGTATCATGGGCCCCTCTGGCATGAGCTCGACCAAGACAGATGGCAACTACATGGACAATGCCAACGGCACATCGGCAGCTTCCCCCCACATTTCAGGGGCTCTTGCCCTTGTCATGAGCCGATATCGCTATATGAGCAACGAAGAGGCTGTCACAACACTGCTCACGACAGCTCAAAACAAGATTGCCGATCCGGATCGCGAAGTACCCAAACGTGGTGATAAGACCTTTGATTTTCTTACCGCGGTGAAGAATGGCGACAGTCGGATTCCGAATGAACTTGGCGGCTGGGGGCTTCCCGACCTGAAGAAGGCAATGGCCGGTCCCGGCCAGTTATTCGGGCATTTTGCGGCGGGCTTGCCGAAGGGAATGTCCGACACCTGGGCGAACGACATTTCCGATGAAGCGATCAGAGCGCGCAAGGATGACGATCTAAAAGAACAAGCAACTCTGCGCCAACTTCTACAAAGCGGCCAGGGGGAGAATGGTAAAGCATTCACCGAGGATGACAAAAAAAACCTGATGAATCTCATCGTCACTCGCGAGAAAGCGATGCAGACACGCGGCAAGGATCCGGTGACGGGCAAGACCTATGTTGACAGTCTGGAGAAGCTTGGCGACGGGCATCTCATTTTGACTGGGAAGAACACCTATGCGGGCAGCACTTGGGTACGCGGCGGCAAGCTGTCGGTGGATGGTTCGATCACCTCGACGGTGACGGTGGATGGCAGCGGCATTGGCAAAGAGGTTGAATACTATACGCCGAACGGCGACAAGCAGACCGAACAGGGCACGACCGGCGGGACGATTGGCGGCACCGGCACGATCGGTGGATTGATTGCAAAAGCGGGCGGGACGGTTGAGCCGGGCAGTGTGACGCAGCCGATCGGCACGCTTAAGGTTGGCGATGTGGGTGTTCGCTTTGAGAAAGGCTCGACCTATGCGGTTGAGGTCAATTCCCTCGGCGCAAGCGACCGGATCGAGACCACCGGCACGGTCACGGTCAATGGCGGCACGGTCAAGGTGCCGGCGGGATGGCTTTATAAGCCGGAGACCCGCTATCAGATCCTGACTGCGGCCGGGGGGATGAATGGTCAATTCGACAAAACGACCTCGGACCTTGCGTTTCTGGATCCGTCGCTTGATCACCGGACCCATGATGTCGGGCTGACATTGTCGCGCAACCAGGTGGCGCTGGCCTCGACGGCGGCAACGGCGAACGAGATGGCGGTTGCGGCGGCGCTGGAAAATGCCTTTCCCCTGACGCCGTCGCCGACATCACCCGGCCAAGCGACGCCGGCGGGAGAGCCTCGGGCGGACGCCACGCCAGAACTGGCGCTGGCGCCGCCATCGCCCACTGTACAGGCTCTGCCGGCGACCCCGCTCGATCCGCTGCTGCTTGCTGTTCTCAATTTGAGCAAGGCCTCGGCCGGCCACGCCTGGGCGCCGCTGTCCGGTGAGATTCATGCGACGGTTAAGGGTGCGCTGATAGGGGAGAGTTCTTATGCGCGCGATGCCGTGATGGAGCGTCTGCGTGCGGCGTTTGACGGGGTGGGGGCCTCATCCGTGCCTGTGATGGCCTATGGGCCGGACGGGGTGGAGCCGGTTTGCGCCGATACGCAACGGTTTGCTGTTTGGAGCCAGGCCTACGGCGCCTGGGGAACTGCCGACGGCGATGGCAATGCGGCCGGTTATCACCGCTCGGCGCGCGGCTTCTTGGCGGGCGGGGATGTCTTACTTGGCGATTGGCGGCTAGGCCTTGCGGGCGGTTATGGTCATTCCTCCTACGAGGTCGATGCGCGCGCCGCATCGGCCGAAGCGGACAATTACACGCTTGCCCTTTATGCCGGTACCCGAATCGAGGCGTTATCTTTGAATTTTGGGGCGGCGCATAGCTGGCATTCGATCGACACCGGCCGGGGGTCGTGTTTCAAAGCTTTGCCGATAAGGCGACAGCCTCCTACGATGCCCGTTCGGCGCAGGCCTTCGGCGAGGCAGGCTATGAGCTGAGCTACGAGTTTGCCCGCTTCGAGCCCTTCGCCAATCTGGCGCATGTGCATCTCAAGACGGACGGCTACCGCGAGAAGGACACGAACGGCGCCGGGTTAACGAGCAGCAGCAGCAGCAGCGACGTGACGTACACCACGCTGGGGCTTCATGCCGGTAGCGACTTCGTCGTTGGCGGCATGGCCGTCAAGTCATATGGGACGCTTGGCTGGCGGCATGCCTTTGGCGATGTGGTGCCGCGGGCCGCGCATGGCTTCGCCGGCGGCCAGAACTTTGCGATCAGCGGCACGCCGGTCGCCAAGGACGCTGCCATCCTCGAGGTCGGGCTGGACTTCCGTCTGGCGGCCAATGCCAGTCTCGCGGTCTCTTATGAGGGTCAGATTGCGTCCTCCGTGCAAGAGCATGGCGTCACCGCAAAGCTTGGCGTGCGGTTCTGACAGAAGAGGAGGCGAAAACATCGCCAAAGCCTTGTGAAGGATCGGCAGCAGCGGCGGCATTGCGCTCGGACGGCAGCGACCTTGCCGTCAAGGATCGACAGATGTGGCCGGCTTGAGGTGTCGCTTTGCAGTTAACGAGGTGGCGTTATCAACTTAACTTAGGGATTTGCGGCATAGATCGATGTCATGAACACCGCGATCGTCAGCTACAAGCGCCATCGTTTCCCGCCGCAGATCATCGCCCATGCAGTATGGCTCTACTACAGGTTCCCCATGAGCCTGCGTCTGGTCGAGGAAATGCTGCTGGAGCGCGGGATCGTGGTTTCGTATGAGACAATCCGCCGGTGGGGCATCAAGTTCGGTCCGCATTACACTCGCCGCTTGCGCCGTAAGCAGCCCAGCCGAAACGATGTCTGGCACCTGGACGAGGTCGTCATCACCATCACCGGCAGGAAACACTGGTTGTGGCGCGCCGTCGACCAGGATGGCTATGTGCTCGACGAGATCGTCCAGAACCGCCGCAACACCAAGGCGGCCAAGCGCTGGCTGACGCGGCTGCTGAAGAAGCAAGGCGTCGCGCCGAAGCGCATGATCACCGACAAGCTGCGCTCCTATGGAGCAGCCAGGCGACAGGTGATGCCGGACGTCGAGCATCGGTCGCACAAGGGATTGAACAACCGGGCGGAGAATGCACATGTGCCGCTGCGAAAACGAGAGCGGATGATGCAAGGCTTCCGATCACCAGGAGCACTGCAACGCTTCGTTTCGATCTTCTCGGCTCTGCGCAATCTCTTCGTCCCGCCCCGCTCAAAACGCTCCGCTCTCGCTACACATATTCACCGCCTGCAGGCCATGGCGGAATGGACAGCCGTGGCCATGGTCAGCTGACATCAGCGGCCGCAGGTCTCAACGCGTGTATATGCAGACAACGTGACATCGCCGGCAGGACTTCGTCATCGCGGCAGTTTGACCGGCACCGTAACGTTAACCGGGCATCGATCAAAATGTGGGATCTGGCGGCATGACCAGATTTTCCCGTGATCCTCTTTATCGTCGCCACCGATTTCCGGCGCAGGTGATTGCCCATGCCGTTTGGCTCTATTTCCGGTTTCCGCTCAGCCTGCGGATGGTCGAGGATATGCTGGCAGCTCGTGGCGTCATCGTCTCTCACCAGACCGTGCGACTTTGGGCTGAGAAATTTGGCAGACACTTTGCCAATGATATCCGGAAGCGATCGGCCGGCAAGCTCGGCGACAAATGGCATCTCGATGAGGTTGTCATCACCATCGGTGGAAAGAAACACTGGCTTTGGCGCGCCGTTGATCAGGACGGGTTTGTTCTCGACGTGTTGGTGCAAAGCCGTCGCAATGCCAAGGCGGCAAAGCGCTTGATGCGAAAGCTTCTGAAAGGGCAAGGCCGTTCGCCGCGTGTGATGATCACCGACAAGCTTCGATCCTACGGTGCGGCGAAGCGGGAGATCATGCCAGGCGTCGAGCATCGCTCGCACAAGGGCCTGAACAATCGGGCGGAGAACATGGTCGAGACGCATGCGCGCGGCCGATATCCCCGGCCAGCAGAAGCTGTGATCTTCCAGAGTCTTCGAATAAAGACAAACCCCGCTGCCGTCCCACCACACGATGCGAACCCGGTCCGCACGCTTCGAACGGAATACGTGAAGTGCCCCCGAGAATGGGTCCAGGCCGCCATCCCTGACCAGCGCCATCAAAGATGCCGCGCCCTTGCGGAAGTCGACCGGCTGGCACGACACGTAAACCACCACACCGGAAGCGATCATGCCTTACGAACCGCGCGGATGATCCTCGCCAGGCGATCGGGATCGACATCGCCGCCGGCGCGCACCACTGCGTCGCCAATGACGATTTCCACCGTGTCGCTGCCCACCGCTTCAAAGCGCGTGAACTTCGCCGGCTTGCTCGCTCCCTCCGTCAGTGGCGCAACCATGCCCGACGAAAGCGCCTTGCGGCGCCACGCATAGAGCTGCGAGGGGTCCAGCCCCTCGGAACGCGCAACCGCCGAGACATTGCCCCCTGGCGAGAACGCTTCGGCGACAAGCCGTGCCTTCTCTTCGTCCGACCGATGGCGCGGCTTGCGTCGGGACGGCACAGGCTCCGCCGTCAAAATCTCGAATGTTCGATGATGGCTCATACTGTCGCTCATAGGATTCTCCGCATGATTCATGCTGAAAATGAGCGATCAACCGCCTGCACGCTACGTGGGGATGCCTAAGCGACAGGACGGCTGACTGGTATGGGCGTTCAATTGATCTGGCGCCTTAAATGGCAGGAAGGCCTCGCGGCCGGTTCGAGGCGCATCCCTCCTCCGAAGCAGCATGCGCAAGTATCGTCACAAGCCGCCCCGAACGCTTCGCGTTCGGCGATGTCCAATTTCCGACAATGTCGGATACAGTCAGATCTACTGGATTGCGTTTGAATGGTTTCTCCTTTGGCACAGTACATGCTCGTCATCCGCAAACACGTGACCGACCAACAAGAAGTCGCATGATCACCTCACCAAAACATACAGCCGCCGCGGAACAATCACTTTGCCCCGAACTTGCTTATCGCCCGTCCCGCCACCACAACCGGAGCCATCGATGTCTGACGGGCTGCCCAGGATACCTACTGCGACCGCGCTTGCCCGGTGACGAACGCTCCGGCTCCGCCCGTTACCGACGAGGGCAAAGTGACGGATTTCCTGCTTTTAAAGGGCATGGAGGTGGTTGTCATTTCCGACCACCGCGCCGGTCGCCACTCATATGGTCTGGTTCAGGATCGGCAGCGCGGATGAGCCGCGGGGGAAATCCGGCATCGCGCATGTCTTCGAGCATCTGATGCTCAAGGCGACGGCCAATCACGCCTCATGACGAGCAGGGCTCCATCGCCTGGAGAGATTGAACCCAAAGGGAGATTCCAATGTCTGAAGCGAGTCAGAAAAAGTTGGACGCATTCTTAGGGAAAATGGTCGGCGATCTCGGTGCGATCGCTACTGGCGCGGGAGTCGTGCTGGGGGACAGACTCGGCCTGTTCAAGGCATTGCGCGAAGGCGGCAAGATGACGGCCGCCGAACTTTCGACACGCACCGGCACCCAGGAACGCCTTGTAAGGGAATGGCTTTCCGGGCAGGCGGCGGCGGGCTACGTCGACTACGATGAAGCGAGCGACGAGTTCTATCTCAACGCCGAGCAGGAGCTGGTGTTCGCCGATGAAGATAGCCCGGCCTTCATGGCTGGCGCATTCGAGTTCCTGTCCGCGCTGTGGCTCGATGAAGAAAAGGTGAGGCAGGCATTCCAGTCCGGCAAGGGCGTCGCGTGGCACGATCATAGCGCGTGTCTGTTTCGCGGCACGGAACGGTTTTTCCGGCCAGGCTACAATGCCAATCTGATCGAATCCTGGTTACCGGCTCTGGAGGGCGTGGTCGAGAAGCTCGAACGCGGCGCCGCGGTCGCGGATGTCGGGTGCGGTCATGGCGCATCAACCGTGCTCATGGCGCGTGCTTTCCCCAATTCGCGCTTCGTCGGCTTCGACTATCACGCCCCTTCCATCGAGCGCGCCCGCAAGGCCGCCGAGGAGGCCGGCGTCGGCGCCAACACGCGCTTCGAGGTCGCGGCCGCCAAGACCTATCCCGGCACCTATGACCTCGTCGCTTTCTTCGATTGCCTTCACGACATGGGCGACCCAGCCGGCGCCGCCACCCATGTCCACAGGTCGCTCAAGCCGGATGGCACGTGGATGATCGTCGAGCCGTTCGCGCATGATCATCTGGCGGCGAACCTCAATCCCGTCGGACGCGTCTACTATGCCGCGTCCACGTTCCTGTGCACGCCTGCGTCCGTGTCACAGGAAGTTGGGCTCGGGCTTGGCGCCCAGGCCGGCGAGGCGAGGCTGCGCAGGGTGGTGACCGGCGGCGGCTTCAAGCGATTCCGTCGCGCCGCGGAGACGCCATTCAACTTGGTGCTGGAGGCTCGCCCCTAGCCGTCGCCGGAAATTGCAGCTCATCGCATTTGGCGAAGATCGCCGCCAAATTCGGACGCACGCTATCGGGCAAATTTTTCAAGGCGTCACTCACCCCGTATATCAGATTGGGAGTTGGTAGACGTCGACAGTAGAAGGCACACGCAGCCAAGCTCGCCGCCTAAGGTGCTCTCAAAGAATCCGATATCCGAATGACACGCACCGGGCTTCCGGGATTTTATGCAGAGATCCCTGCCGAGCCGCCTTCTCTAAACCACTGACGTCGATGTCCGGGGGCAGATTCTTTCCATCGCTGCGGCCACAAGGCAGCAGCCACGCTGTAGGCGGCGTCCCGCCCAGGGCTTTCTCGACCCACTTACCTGAAGGTCCGCCGCGGTGGGCTGATTGTCTCGGGTCGCCGCCATCATGGCGGCTGGCGCCAAAGCGGACCGCCGGTGCGAAGTCTGGGCATGGAGATCGGCACCTCGGAGGTCGAGCGGATCTGGACGGAGTTTGAAGGTGACCCGCCGCAGCCTTCACAACGTCAAGCTCGGGCACCGTAAACTTAACGCTGTGAAAACAAGATCTGGGAGTGAGGCTTTGGTTCATTCGGCGTGAAGTCGCGCGATTTGGCGCCATGCTTGCATGGCAGTTGCTCGCAGTTCTCGATGGTGGGTGGATGGAATATCGTGGCGGGGAACGTTAAAGAGGTTGGCGATCGGGTCGTGGACGGAAACGAAACGCTGAAGATGTCGCGCTGACTTGAAGCGCTTCATGATCCTCTCCCGCCGTCGGACGGGTTGATGAGAGTTCTCCGCCCGATTGTTCAGGCCCTTGTGCGAGCGATGCTCGACGCCTGGCATGATCTCCCGCTTCGCCGCACCGTAGGATCGAAGCTTGTCGGTGATCATCACACGCGGCGAACGGCCTTGCCCTTTCAGAAGCTTTCGCATCAAGCGCTTTGCCGCCTTGGCATTGCGACGGCTTTGCACCAACACGTCGAGAACAAACCCGTCCTGATCAACGGCGCGCCAAAGCCAGTGTTTCTTTCCACCGATGGTGATGACAACCTCATCGAGATGCCATTTGTCGCCGAGCTCGCCGGCCGATCGCTTCCGGATATCATTGGCAAAGTGTCTGCCAAATTTCTCAGCCCAAAGTCGCACGGTCTGGTGAGAGACGATGACGCCACGAGCTGCCAGCATATCCTCGACCATCCGCAGGCTGAGCGGAAACCGGAAATAGAGCCAAACGGCATGGGCAATCACCTGCGCCGAAAATCGGTGGCGACGATAAAGAGGATCACGGGAAAATCTGGTCATGCCGCCAGATCCCACATTTTGATCGATGCCCGGTTAACGTTACGGTGCCTGAAAATGGCCGCATAAGCTTACAGAGCAAACTGTCCGCTATTCTCTCTGTCTCAGTCCAGGGGTTTACTCCACAGCTTCGGGACTTACCGGAAAAGGTGTCCGGGATCTACTAAAATACGCATATTGACGATATGCTGTTGCAATAAGGGTCATTTATTTAATTTTCTAATTGCGGCAGCAGCACCCCGCTGGTTGCTCGCCGCTGCCAACACTTGCGGTTTAGGCATATTCTTCAATTCGTCCGCATTTTGCAGCATCGCCTGCACCGCCCTCGCCGCGCCGCTCTTGCCCAGGATCTTGACGATATCGTCCTTGCTGAACTTCTGGCCGTCGAACTCCAGCTTTGTCAGCGGCTCTACGTTCTTCAGCAGGGCCTGCACCGCCTGAGCCGCGCCGTAGTTGCGCAGGATCTGAACGATATCGTCCTTGCTGAACTTCTGGCCGTCGAACTCCAGCTTTGTCAGCGGCTCCACGTTCTTCAGCAGGGCCTGCACCGCCTGAGCCGCGCCGTTGTTGCCCAGGATCTTGAGGATATCGTCCTTGCTGAACTTCTGGCCGCTGAAGTCCAGCTTCGCCAGCGCCTCCGCGTTCTTCAGCAGGGCCTGCACCGCCTGAGCGGCACCATCATTGCCCAGGAACTTGAGGATATCGTCCTTGCTGAACTTCTGGCCGTCGAACTCCAGCTTTGTCAGCGGCTCCACGTTCTTCAGCAGGGCCTGCACCGCCTGAGCCGCGCCGTTGTTGCCCAGGATCTTGAGGATATCGTCCTTACTGAAGTTATGGCCGCCGAAGTCCAGCTTTTTCAGCGCCTCCGCGTTCTTCAGCAGGGCCTGCACGGCCTGGGCGGCGCCTTTGTGGCTCAGGATCTTGAGGATATCGTCCTTGCTGAAGTTATGGCCGCCGAAGTCCAGCTTTTTCAGCGCCTCCGCGTTCTTCAGCAGGGCCTGCACCGCCTGAGCGGCACCATCATTGCCCAGGAACTTGAGGATATCGTCCTTGCTCAACTTCTGGCCGCTGAAGTCCAGCTTCGCCAGCGCCTCCGCGTTCTTCAGCAGGGCCTGCACCGCCTGGGCGGCGCCTTTGTGGCTCAGGATCTTGAGGATATCGTCCTTGCTGAAGTTATGGCCGCCGAACTCCAGCTTCGCCAGCGCCTCCGCATTGTCCACGAAGGCTTTCAAAGCAAGCAATCCACCGTGATCGGCAACGCGTTGGCACTCCTCGCCTGACAGCTGAAATCTCGTCCCCTTGGCTTCAGTCGCCAACTTCCTCAGATTATCAGGGAACTCCCTTCGACGCCGGCTTTTCAGTTTCGAGCTTGAAGCCGTTCCCGAATGACTCTCCTCCCGCGCGGGTGCCGGTTGCGGGCCAATTCGCCACCGTTGAGCCGCCCTGTCGTCTTCCTTATGCTCGGTGGCCGGCCTTCGGCGCTTGGCACCCGCCCGATCGCGCGCCCCCACGGTCTCGTTCAGGGTGGCAGGCTGCTCGGCCGGCGGCGCCGGAACCTTCCAATAGGCCTCCAATGCCGCGCTGGCAGAGATTTGAGGGAGGTCGGCGGGAGCGAGCGCATGGTGTTCGTCCAGACTCGTTGGGAAACCGTCTCGGCCGAACCGCTCGACCATCTGCCGCGCCTGTCCAGAAGAGTCCTGCGCTCTCGGGAGCGGGAAAAAGCTGGGGTCAAGCCGCAAGGGCAAACTTGGCTTGCTTCAATCGACCATCGGCAACCGCCGCGCGGACCTGAAGTACCCTGTGAGCCCCTGCGGGAGACCAGCGCATCTGACGTTTTTTGTTCATGCGGGCATTGACGAGGCTGTTGGCGGCGGATTCGGCCGGGGCACTCGAGATCGGGTGATCCGCCCAATATCGTTGGCAGTAGTCGACCAGGGAGGTTTTGTTCTGGATCAGGTAGGTCTGAAGATTGCTGACCAGTTCGAAGAAGCGCTTGAGCTTGTTGCTGGCATCCGGCAGCCGAGCATATTGCTCCAACTGGCAAAGCATATCCCTCACGGCTCTCGTCGCCTCCCTGACGTAGCCGCTCCAGAGGAGATGACGAAGCCGCGGCACATGAAGCGCAGTGTCTCGAAGGTAGATACTCAGATTGCCAACGCTCTTGAGCCCTTCCCACGCCTGTTCGATGTGACGGAGCCGCATCGACAGATGGAACCAGTCGAGAATGTGGGTGATGGGCTGGCGTGTTGCGCCGATGACGATACCCTGCAGCCCGACGTCTCCGTCGCTGAAAACGGTGACGTCGCTGCCTGGCACCCACCCTTGCGCCCGCAGCGCCGCACGAACAACGTCGTGCTTGCCGGTGGTAACATGCGGTGAGGCCGCGAACTGACGCGGTGGTCGGCCTTTGGTCACAACCCGCCCCATGGCAATTTCGAAATGGCGGCTCTGGTATCCGGGGACCGCGCGAATGTAGGCGCCATCAATGAACACGGAAATGGGCGACCCGTCGGCACGGCTCAGTCTATAGGGACTTGCAAGGTCCCATTTCTCGATCTGATCGGCGACCTTCGCCAGCCGGTTGCTTACAGTGCGATGATTGTGCGGCCGCATGGCCGGCACAAAAAGGTCGAGAACACGCGCCGCTTCACGAAATGACAATCGGGAGCCGAGTTCAGCCTGAATGCGCTGCAACTCCGGCGTGGCTCTGCCGTTCAACAGGGCTTCTGTTCTTCCTTCGCCAGGATTCGCCGATCCGTCGCACGCGCAGCCGCGAAAGCGAGGTACGCGCATACGGCAAACGCCAAAGAGCGAGTCGACCGTGCGAGATCGGTAGTCATGGAGGCACCGTAACGTTAACCGGGCATCGATCAAAATGTGGGATCTGGCGGCATGACCAGATTTTCCCGTGACCCTCTTTATCGTCGCCACCGATTTCCGGCGCAGGTGATTGCCCATGCCGTTTGGCTCTATTTCCGGTTTCCGCTCAGCCTGCGGATGGTCGAGGATATGCTGGCAGCTCGTGGCGTCATCGTCTCTCACCAGACCGTGCGACTTTGGGCTGAGAAATTTGGCAGACACTTTGCCAATGATATCCGGAAGCGATCGGCCGGCAAGCTCGGCGACAAATGGTATCTCGATGAGGTTGTCATCACCATCGGTGGAAAGAAACACTGGCTTTGGCGCGCCGTTGATCAGGACGGGTTTGTTCTCGACGTGTTGGTGCAAAGCCGTCGCAATGCCAAGGCGGCAAAGCGCTTGATGCGAAAGCTTCTGAAAGGGCAAGGCCGTTCGCCGCGTGTGATGATCACCGACAAGCTTCGATCCTACGGTGCGGCGAAGCGGGAGATCATGCCAGGCGTCGAGCATCGCTCGCACAAGGGCCTGAACAATCGGGCGGAGAACTCTCATCAACCCGTCCGACGGCGGGAGAGGATCATGAAGCGCTTCAAGTCAGCGCGACATCTTCAGCGTTTCGTTTCCGTCCACGACCCGATCGCCAACCTCTTTAACGTTCCCCGCCACGATATTCCATCCACCCACCATCGAGAACTGCGAGCAACTGCCATGCAAGCATGGCGCCAAATCGCGCGCCTTCACGCCGAATGAACCAAAGCCTCACTCCCAGATCTTGTTTTCACAGCGTTAAGTTTACAGTGCCCCTCGACCATCCGCAGGCTGAGCGGAAACTGGAAATAGAGCCAAACGGCATGGGCAATCACCTGCGCCGGAAATCGGTGGCGACGATAAAGAGGGTCACGGGAAAATCTGGTCATGCCGCCAGATCCCACATTTTGATCGATGCCCGGTTAACGTTACGGTGCCATCCACAGGTATGGCCAGTCGCCCTCGATGGGTCTTTCAAGGAACGCTTTGACCTTGCCGTCGATCTCTTCGCACAGCGGGCTGACCTGGCTCTTGGAGATTCCGCTCATGCCCATGGCCTTGACCAGGTCGTCGACCGAGCGGGTCGAGATACCCTGGACGTAGGCCTCCTGGATGACGGCGGTCAGCGCCTTCTCCGCCATGCGACGCGGTTCGAGGAAGCCCGGAAAGTAAGAGCCCTTCCTGAGCTTGGGGATGCGCAGTTCGACGGTGCCGGCCCGCGTCTCCCAGTCTCTGTCGCGGTAGCCGTTGCGCTGAGCCAGCCGAAGCGCATTCTTCTCGCCATAGCCGGCGCCGGTGGCGGCGCCCACCTCCAGCTCCATCAGCCGCTCGGCGGCAAAGCCGATCATCTCGCGCAAGATATCGGCGTCGGGGGTCTTCTCCACGAGCGTGCGCAGGTTCATCATGTCGTCGGTCATCGGTGGTCCTTCCGAAACGGGTTGGCGTCAACAACCCAACCCTACCGGAAAGCGCCGATGACCACCGACACGCCGCTCACTCGCTACAGCGCTACTAACGGCGCGCTCGCGAGCGGCTTCGTAACCGCCGAGCTACACCACCTGATGGGACACGACCGATGTCGCCCTTGCCGAACGTGTCGCCGCCGAACTTGAGTTCCGCCAGCGCATCCGCGTTTTCCCAGGCGCCGCCGGCCCTGCGAGCCCCGCGTTTCCCTTTCGAGCTTGACCGCGCCTCCGTATGACTCTCCTCCAAGGCGATTGCCGGTTGCGCCCCGTGCCGCGCCAGCAACGCCGTATGATCGGCGATGACGTCTCGAAGATCCAGCGATGCGCTCTCGGACGATTGGCGGTTCGCCAGTCTGGTCACCAGTTCGTGTGTGGCCGCCGGCACTGATACACCGCAGTCATATCCGTTCCTCTGCTGCGCCATCTCGCATTCCCACCCTGTCGCCTCTCCAAACTTCGCTGAGGACGGGTCTTCCCGGAACTGCTCGACCATCCGCCATGCCTGTTCACAACAGTCCCCCCCCCTCGGCGAGCATAGACTTCGCCACCCCAAAAAACGTCTCCGGCAAGTGCTTCCTGAGGATGCCCAGGGCCTGCTCGTAGTCTTCCGCTCTTTCACGTGCTCCCCCGTCGACGGCGGGAAACCCTGCAGTGCTGTGGCTTGGGCCGGCAAGGGGCTGCGGGGAGAGCTCCAGAAGCTGCTGTACCCCCTCCCGTGGCAGAGCCTCGTCCATAGCGTCCAACGAGAGGTCTTGCCGCGGATGCGCGTTGGTTTGCGGATATGTCGCGCTGGCCGCGTCCTCATCCGCCGGCACAACAAGGCTGCCGGCGCGAGTGGGCGCATCGTGTTCGTCCGGGCTCGCTGGCGGCAGGTCTCCCCTGAACTGCGCGACGATCCGCCATGCCTGTCCGGAAAAGTCCTCCTCCAAGGCGAGCGAAGACTCCGCCAACTCCCACCTTGTCTCCGGCAACTGCTCCCCGAGGATGCCCCAGGGCTTCTGCGGCGAGGGCCCATCCGTCGCTGGCACGTTGTCTGGAAAGCTGGCCAGTCCGATCGTGCTAACCGGATCCGCGGGCGGTGGATTGAGCCCCGTCAGGGCCTGCGGGAAAGCCCGGGGCGCCGGACTGAAGTTACCGTTCTTTGGGATCATGACGTTATTTCCTGTTTATCCTCCGAATCAAAGGATGCACTATGGGCCAGGTTCTTCATGGCAGCAGCCCACATAGGTCGCGGATGCGACGACGCCTTTGCGGACTCCTCCAATACGGTCCTGATCGGCCTTTTCTAGAAACCGTCCGCCCCCCTGCAGCCGCTGGTGAGTCATCCGATCCCACTTCGAACCTCCCTGAATCGATAGCGTGCATGGCGTCTGACTGGTGGTTCGCCTTTGCATGACCCGCATTTGAAGTTCTGAACACGAGCGTCTGAAATGTATGCCCGGCAGGAGACTGAGCTCCTGCCGGGCCGGGTACGCCTTGGGAGGTGGCGTAAGTCAGAGACTCTCATGACCACTCAGTCGGTGCGTTTTGCTGAATAGTGTGCATGTTCCGTGCCAAGGCAAAAAGCGTTCAAAAACACCCGAGAGTCAGCTTCCTTTACGTTGCGTACTCGACATTGTCGGCTATCTGACAATACCGACCCTGCCTCGCGGCTCGACGGACGCTTGAACCAGACCGCACCGGCAATGTCGTTCGCTGCCATGTTGACCGGGCGAACTGGTATTGACCGGGTTTTGGCTCCGAACTATTCGCCGGCTGACGCACAGGGCGGACTACTTTTCAAGTGAGGAACTCTTTGTACCCTCCGTTCATGAGGGCGCGGCCATGCGGGACGGCGCGGCGAATGCGGTCGCGCATATGATCGCGAGGATCCCTCCAGTCGGCATGGACGCGCCGGTGACCAATCAGCGCTTCGGCGAGCTCGCGATGTGACGCCCCGGCAAGTGAGCCGTCGAGCGCACGAAGAACGAAGGTTAGACGGGGACCGCG
The DNA here is from genome assembly GCA_014189435.1 of Mesorhizobium loti. NCBI lineage: Bacteria > Pseudomonadati > Pseudomonadota > Alphaproteobacteria > Hyphomicrobiales > Phyllobacteriaceae > Mesorhizobium > Mesorhizobium loti. The sequence continues at coordinate 152,132 of CP050295.1, read as the reverse complement.
TCTTTCCGGCGGAAACAAGCGGGCAGGCAGATGTTGACCCACACTTAGAGCATTGAGGCGCTGGAGCGCCCTCAGGCGGGGCTTCGAAAGCATTGCCGGCCAGATCGCCTCTGTACGGAGGCAGACAGGGTGCAAGATATCCGCGCCAGAGACGGCGAGCTGGAGCGTATGCTCCGCATTGCGAAGAAGAACATGCTGGTCCTTGTCGGGCGCCAGCAGGACCGTCGCACGACATGGCAATGCCGAGAGCTTGAACGGCGATGTCGCCGACGATGCACACAGTTGTTCTGCTATGACCGGCAGCACATGGACGCACCAGAGCGTAGAAAACGAGCGAATTGCGCCCGTAAGACTCGGCGAAACAGGACACCCCAGCGCGACAGGTCGCCGGCCGACGCGACCACGTCGAAAAACGGTTGGGGAGACAGTGTGTTGGTCTGCTGGCTTGCAGTGGTCACGTCATGCTGGAATGCTGGGTTGCGGCGCAAGAACTCTCAGGCCCACTCGGGCGGCGTCAGACCAGCGGTGTAATCGTATGCTCTTTCATCCCACCAGTCGGCCTGATCAGCGTCAGTCAAAAAACTGGCATGACTGCCGCTCCCCCCCCCACCCGGAAAACGTTGAAGCATCATGCGACCTGCCGTCGGTGGCGCCGTTTTGTCGAATCGGACGCGATTGACGGTGTCGAGGACAGAAGACGCAGGCAATCAGCAAACTGGCCGTCGACGCGCAGCAACAAACAGTACGGTGTGAGCGGGTCAACAGAATCGTCTTCATAGCTGTTGTCGGCTCCGGCGGCCCGCGCCGGACGTCGCGTGAAGGCGCAGTATAAACGGGCGATGGATTGCACACGATTGTCGGCAGGTTGGTGTGGTGTCGGGCGGGTGTTGTCACGTAAACCGTGCGTCAGCATTTGTGGCATAGGGACGGCGGCATGATAATGCCTGCCATCAGCTACAAGCGCCATCGTTTCCCGCCGCAGATCATCGCCCATGCGGTCTGGCTCTACTACCGGTTCCCCTTGAGCCTGCGTCTGGTCGAGGAAATGCTGCTGGAGCGCGCCATCGTGGTCTCCTACGAAACGATCCGCCGCTGGGGCAAGAAGTTCGGGCCCGATTATGCTCGCCGCTTGCGCCGCAAGCAGCCGAGCCGCGATGACATCTGGCACCTGGACGAAGTCGTCATCACCATTGCTGGCCGAAAACACTGGCTATGGCGCGCCGTCGATCAGGACGGCTATGTCCTCGACGAGATCGTCCAGAACCGCCGCAACACCAAGGCGGGCAAGCGATTGCTGACGCGCCTGTTGAAGAAACAGGGCGTCGCACCGAAGCGCATGATCACTGACAAGCTGCGCTCGTATGGAGCGGCAAGCGTCAGGTGATGCCGGACGTCGAGCACCGGTCACACAAAGGATTGAACAACCGCGCCGAGAATTCCCATGTGCCGCTGCGAAAACGAGAGCGGGTGATGCAGGGCTTCCGGTCGCCAGGAAGCCTGCAGCGTTTCGTCTCGATCTTCTCGGCTCTGCGTAACCTCTTCGTTCCACCTCGCTCAAAACGCTCCGCTCTTGCCACACATATTCACCGCCTGCAGGCCATGGCGGAATGGAAAGCCGTAACCATGGTCAGCTGACAACAGCGCCGCAGCTCTCAGCGCGTTCATAGCCAGACAACGTGACATCGCCGCGCATACGTAAGGCGCTTATTGGGGACCATGGAGAGAACGCAGCCAGACCATGGCATCGGCATCGACTTGCAGAAAGCAAGGGAAAAGACTGCGACCGGCAGCCTCACCAATACGAAGACGTCCAGCATATGAACGAGGGAAGGCATGATGGAATGACAACGATGTTCTGCATAGCAAGGGAGTTGACCCTGATGTCCATCATGTTGGCGGACTCGTAGTAGTCCGCGGCAGGGAAAGCCTGTCACATGGCGAAGGGGAACAGTTCAAACTGCTTGAAGTGCAAACTACCTGACCAAATGAGGTGAAGACCTTTGATAATCAGCGAAATGCAGCACAAGCTCGCAACATGGGCCGAGTGCGATCCGAACCGAAGGTTCGATCGACTTCTTCGGCTCATTGCCGATAGAGAATGGCTTGCCGAGGCCGCTCGCATTGTTTTGGCGTCAAGTGGCGCACGAACACCGGGCATAGACGGAATAGATAAGCAACGGATGCAGGCTGGACTGGATCAGCATCTGGCCGCCCTGCGGATGAGCCTGCTGAAGGGCACCTATTGCCCCAAGCCGGTGAAGCGCATCTATATCCCGAAATCAAACGGCAAGCTACGACCACTGGGTATTCCGACCCTGACAGACCGCATTGTCCAACGTGCTCTTGTCGAATTCGCGTCGGGTGCCGAAGACGCCCGGAAAATGCTCAGAATCCATCTTCGAAAACACAAAAGCGGTCGGCAACGAACTGTCGCTGAAGACGATCGCTGCATTGCGGGCGAACGCCGAGGCAGACCTCTCGCATCTACAGGCGTTGGTTGGCGCCAAGTTGCCGTCGGCAGTTATCGCGCTGCAGTCGAACTTGTTGCGCAAAGGGCTCGAAATGTGTGTGGAGCAGACCAAGGAATTCCAGGCACTCAACACCAAGGGGGTGGCCAACGTCACCAAGCCGATCAAGGACGCCTTGGAGAAGGCGCTGACAGACGCCAAGGCGGCCTGATCGTCCCGGGAACTAAATGGGTGATCCCCTTGGCATTGGCCCGAGGGCTTCATCCAGTTTGCGCTTGGTATCTTCAGGACCGGCCCACGCAACATACATCACATCGCAAACATGCTGACCGACTTCACCGCCCCATATGCTTGGTTCCAGGCGGCACCGCTGGAGCCAACGGCCGGTCCAATAACCGTCAGGAAGCTCGCAGCAGGAAATCAACCGGGTTGCCGTGTTTGTCGATCGCACGGTACAGATAATGAGAGTTGGACCTACTGGTGGCTTCAAGCAACCGATTGTATCGGCGATGGACACCATAGGCTCTTACGAGTGCCAGGAGCACGTCGTGCTCCTGGGTGAAGAATACCAGGTAATCGGTACGGCCCCTAAACTGGAAGCGCATGAAAGAGGGCTTCTGCACCGAGCGTTCTCGACTTTTGTGGTCAACACCTTGGGTGAAATCCGAATGCAGGGTCGTGCCGTGGTGAATTATCACTCGCCGGGTTGTTGGTCCAACACGTGCTGCGGTCATCCCCGACGAGGTGAGGCCGCGTTGGCTGCCCCTCACCGCCGGCTCGAAGAAGAGATGGGATTTGATTGCGGACTGCGGCCAGCCGGGGTCTTTCAATATCGGGCGCGCGTCGAGCCTGGACTGATCGAGCACGAGATTGACCATTTGTTCGTCGCTGTATGCAACGAAATGCCGGTGCCCAACCCGGCTGAGGTGAGTGACTGGACCTACGTTCCTCCTCCGACACTTTCCCGATGTCTGAGCGAGAAACCTTCCGAATTTACTGCATGGCTACCATACGCTTTTGCGCACGTCCGAAATCATCTCTCTGTAGTTACGCAGTTATGAAGCCACGGCTCCACCTCATCATCGGACCGACGACGACCGGCAAAACCGCCCGGGTCCATCGCGCTCGCTCAGCGTACGGGCGCGCCGGTGCTCGTTCTCGACCGAATTCAATGCTATCCCGAACTCGCGGTAGGAAGCGGCCGACCCTCGGATGCTGAACTGCGGTTGACCTGTAGAATCTACCTTGCCGAGCGGGCGGTCATTGCTGGAGAGATTTCCGCCGCAGAGGCGAACTCCTTGCTGCACGATCATGTAGCGCAACTTGGTCGGTGCGCGCCGCTGCTTATCCTGGAAGGCGGCTCGGTTTCACTGCTGCGGGCAATGGTCGCCGATCCGAATTGGAAAGCGCACCACTGGACTTGCGAGCGCCTCCACCTGACGACAAGCGCAGACTACATCGCGAAAGCGAGGTCGCGCGTCCGTGAAATGCTGGCTCCCGTAGATGGTACCCGTTCGATGCTGAACGAGATTGCTCAAGTGTGGTCTGATCCGCGCTCGCATCGGGGACTGGATGGCTATCGGACGGTCATTGCGTATGCCGAAAGCCTAGGAATTCCCTTGGACGCACTCCCGCGTGCGATCCAGCCACCTCAGATCGACTACCTCTGTCAGGTGATCGCTCTTGAGTATCTGGCGCATGCTCGCTGGCAGGAACGCGAGTTTCCCTGCGTTCCTCCGGAGTGGACGAGCGGGACCGTGAAGGGTGTCGAGCTGAGGCGCAGTTGAACAAATTCAGAAATATAGGACTAACCGCGAACGAGCTCGCCGACCGGCGCTACGAGTTGGTCGCCGTCGCCGGCGGCTGGCAGCATCGTACCCGGCCGGCCTTCGCAGACGCATTCGACCGCGACTCTCGGGGGTCGGAACAAGATCGACGCGTCAGTGCTGGCGAAGCTCCATGCGAGTGGCTTTCTGCCCGAAGTGTGGATGCCGGACGAGGAAACCGAGACGCGTCGTCGCGTGGTAGCGGAACGAACGCAGCTCGTCTCCCAAATGGCCCGTCTGAAAAACCGAATCCATTCCGTTCTGCACGCCAACCTGATCCCGCCCTACAAGGGCACCCTGTTCTCAAGGGGGCAGGGCTTGGCTGGAGGCTCAGCCGCTCGCCGAGGATCAGCGCCGTGTCGTCCTTCGCCATGCCGGTGAACTCGATCGCCTTGGTGGTGAGCTTGCACAAGTAGACAAGAGTCTCGCGAAGACGTCCCTCCAGGAGCCTCGGGGCAAGCGATGATGAGCGTTGATGGTGTAGACGCCCGCGACGACCGCAGTGTGTGGCAAAGTGGAGTTGTTTAAACCACCATTGGAGATGGGCATCATGAGCGAAGTTCGTACGATCGGTTTGGATTTAGCCAAGAACGTGTTTCAGGTCCACGGGGCTGACGAAACAGGTGCTGTTGTGTTTCGCAAGCAATTGCGGCGCGGGCGGGTTTTGAAATTCTTTGGTGGCCTGCCACGGTGCCTGGTTGCGATGGAAGCCTGCGGAAGCTCGCATTTCTGGGCGCGTGAGATAGGGCATTTGGGACACGAAGTCCGTATGATCCCACCGGCCTACGTGAAGCCCTTTTTGAAGCGGCAGAAGAACGACATGGCTGATGCTGAGGCGATCTGCGAGGCGGCGCAACGACCAACGATGCGCTTTGTTGCCGTGAAGAGCGAAGAAAGACAAGCCGCAGCAGTGGTGTTGCGCACCCGCGATCTGCTGATCCGGCAGCGCACGCAGACCATCAATGCGCTGCGCGGCCACCTTGCGGAATTTGGTGAAGTCGTGCCGCAGGGTTTAAGCTTCGCTTCGAAACTGATTGCGATGATTGAGGATCCGCAAACGGCTCTTCCAGAAACTGCGCGGACTGCTCTGCGGTTTCTGACAGCAAGCTTGTCCCAACTGAATGATCAGATTCGCGTGCTGGATGCACAGATTGTGCGCCGGGCTCGTGAAGATGAGACCGCACGCCGGTTGATGACAGTTCCCGGAATTGGCCCATTGATTGCCACCGCACTGGTGGCTCTGGCGCCATCGCCTGAAACCTTCAAACGTGGGCGGGACTTCGCCGCATGGCTTGGGCTTGTGCCGCGACAACATTCGACAGGCGGCAAACAGCGTCTCGGCTCCACGACGAAGATGGGGGATCGATCTCTGCGGCGGCTCCTGATCATAGGGGCCAATAGCGAGCTTGTGTGGCGCGCCCGCAAGGGTGCAACACCAGGCACGTGGCTGGCCAAGATGCTGGCGCATAAACCACCGATGCTGGTGAGGGTGGCGCTTGCCAACAAGATGGCGCGAATGATCTGGGCTATCATGGCCAAGGGAGGAATATACAGAGCTCCGGTTGCTGCGGTCTAAAGCCAACGTAACCGAGGGGACGTCGCAGCGAGAGAGGTCATCGGAAGTATGGCGCAACGGTCGTGAGACGGGATCAGGAAAACCAGTGTCCACCAAAGTGTCTCAAGAGCACGCGGCGTTGATTTGGACCTGACCTGCGAACACCATAAGGGCCCGCGGCATGTGTGAAAGCCGCAACACAGGCCGGACACATGTCAGCACCCGACAACGCGCAATGCCAACTAAAGATTCCTCTTGCCAAACGGGCGTCTACACATGGTGCACGGATCGTTTATTGGTGTGGGTTTAGGCAAGCGGTCACCGCAATAGCCTTTGTAGCGTAGCCATGCCTTTCAAACACAATACCCGCCGCCGCCATCATATTGAGAAGATGAAGTTCAGGGTGACGAACTGGCCAGAATATGAGGCAGGACTTCGTCATCGCGGCAGTTTGACCCTGTGGGTGACACCGGAAGCCCTGTCCAGGTGGCAAGCGCCAAGACGCAAGACACGTGGCGGCCAGCACCGCTATTCTGATCTGGCGATCGAGACCACCTTGACGCTGGGCCTTGTGTTTGGCCTGCGGCTGCGCCAGGCAGAAGGCTTGCTGGAATCGGTGCTGCAACTGATGGGGCTGGCGCTCGCTGTCCCCGATCATACCACCCTGAGCCGTCGGGCGCGGACATGGCAATCGCCCAACAAACGGCATGATCGCCGGGTTGCGCCGGAGGGACCAGTGCATGTTCTTGTCGACAGCACCGGCCTGCAGGTCTACGGCGCGGGTCAGTGGCTGGAGGAGAAGCACGGCGCCAGATCCCGTCGCAGTTGGCGCAAGCTGCATCTGGCACTGGATGCCGACAGCGGCGAGATCATTGCCCATACCCTGACTGATCAGGACACTGGCGATGTGTCTCAAGTTGAGCCACTGCTCGACCAGATTGGCGGTCCGATCGGACAGTTTACTGCTGACGGCGCCTATGACGGAAAACCGACTTACGACGCAGTCATCGATCACAGCGCTGCCGCCGCAATCGTCATTCCGCCTCGCGTCAACGCGGTCGAACCATTCGACGATAGACCTGCCGGCCAAAGGGACCAGCATATCGCCGCAATCGGCAGAGACGGCCGGATGAAATGGCAGGTCTCCAACGGTTATGGCAAACGCTCGCTGGTCGAGACCGCCATAGGGCGATACAAGTCCACCATTGGGCGGCGTTTGCGGGCACGGTCGCTTCCCGTTCAGCAGACCGAAGTCGCCATCGGCTGCGCCGTCCTCAACCGCATGCTTGCCTGCGCACGCCCGAAATCAGCCCGCCGCAAGGCGGCCACGGCATAGTCTGCCGCTTCAAAGATCGACATCCGCTCAAGTCCGGACCCATGCACCAACGCCCATTGCAATCGTAACACGATACGATCTGCCGTCGCCCTAGCTGAGGCTGCGCGATCTCCGCTTATGACCGACCCGGTTGCCAGTCGCTCATCTGCAAAATGTTTCCGCCGAGTTTTGCGAACGCGCGTTGGCGGCAGGAGAAAACGAGAATCTGCTGATCGTGTGATTGACGATGCAAAGCGTCGAACATGCGCTCAATGCGATCGTCATCGGAATAGACCAACGCGTCATCGAGGATGCCCGGTGTGGGTCGCCCGTCGCGGGCGAGCAGACGGGCGAAGGCCAGCCGGGTCAGAACCGAAAGCTGTTCTCGCATGCCGCCACTCAACCTCTGGCATGCAGGACGACGAAATTCACGCCTAAGCTGGGCAAAAATCGGCTCCCGCGGATCAAAGGCAGGCAAACGTTACGCCGGCCAGATCCGGACGGCGATCAACCGAGCCGGCGGCCGGCCCAAGCGCGGAGGCCGCTTCAACGGAAGCCGGACGGGGCGAGGTGGAGCGGCCGCCGCGCTGCTGAAATCACGCGACCGGTATGCTGCTTTTCGGCAGCGGCGGGTAGTCGTCAAGGCCAGGGTCGTCAAGCTCGCCGGCAAGGGCAAGGACGGGGCGCGTGCGCATCTGCGCTACATCCAGCGCGATGGCGTCACCCGGGAAGGCGCGCCTGGCGAGCTTTATGGCGCCAAAAGCGATCGCGCCAACGGTAAGGACTTCTTCGACCGTGCTGATGGCGACCGCCATCAATTCCGCTTCATCGTCGTAGCCGAAGACAGCATTGAGTATGACGACCTCAAACCGCTCACGCGGCGCCTCATGGCGCAGATTTGAAGAAGATCTCGGCACGAAGCTCGACTGGGTTGCGGTCGACCATTTCAACACCGGCCACCCGCACACGCATATCATTGTCCGTGGCAAGGACGACCGCAGTGAGAATCTCGTCATCGCGCGGGAGTATATTTCGTCTGGTCTGCGAGAGCGCGCGACCGAGCTGGTGAGCCTCGACCTCGGTCCCCGCACCGACCGCGAGATCGAGCAGCGCCTGCGCCAGGAGACGGAGCAGGAACGCTTCACCAGCATCGACCGCCAGTTGATACGCATGCGCGACGACGGGCTTGTTTCGCCGGACCGCCGCGACGCCTTTCGTCAGACCTTGCAACAGGGACGTCTGCGCAAGCTGGAGAGGATGGGCCTCGCCGAAGAGATCGGGTCGGGCCGCTGGCGCCTGGATGATGAGCTCGAGCCCACGCTGCGCCGCATCGGGGAGCGCGGCGACATCATCAAGACCATGCATCGCGAGCTGACTTGCAACGGGCTCGACCGCAGTGCCGCCGACTGTGTGATCCACGATCGATCCAGCGAGCCAGGCCAGCCGGTCATCGGCCGCGTTGTCGCGCGCGGGCTGGCTGACGAGATCAACGACCGGCACTACCTGATCGTCGACGGCGTGGACGGCAAAAGCCATTGGATCGACATCGGCAGAGGCGAGGCGACAGAACCGATGCCCGACGGCTGCATCGTGCGTGTCACGCCGAGGAACACCGAGCCCAGGCTAGTTGACCGGACCGTCGCCGAGATCGCCGCCGCCCACGACGGGCGCTACAACATCGACATCCATCTCAAGCATCACCCGTCCGCCACCGAACGCTTCGCCGAAACACACGTGCGGCGGCTTGAAGCAATCCGCCGCGCAACCAACGGTGTGGAGCGTCAGGCCGACGGCACCTGGATCATCGCGCCGGATCACCTTGAGCGCGCATCGGAATACGAGCGGCAGCGCGCAAAGGCTGAACCGGTAATCGTCGGCAGGCTCTCTTCGATGCCGCTGGAGCGGCAGGTCGGTTTTGACGGCGTCACCTGGCTGGACCGGGAGCTGGTTGCCGGGAGACCCGAGCCTTTGCACAGATCGGGCTTCGGCCGTGACGTGAGAGATGCCCAAGCCCGTCGGCGGCAGTGGCTGATCGCGCAAGGCCTCGCGCACGAGGAACAGGATCGGATCGTCTATCGCGCCAACATGCTTTCGATCCTGCGCCAGCGAGAGTTGAATCGAGTTGCCGGCCAACTGTCGGAGGAACTTGGTCTGCCCTATGCTGAAGCGCGATCCGGAGAACGAGTAGAGGGTACTCTCCGCCGCTCTGTAGAGCTTGCCAGCGGAAAACATGCCGTCGTTGAAAAGTCGCGCGAGTTCACACTGGTGCCATGGCGGCCCGTGCTCGAGCGGCACATAGGCAAGGAGGTGTCCGGGATCGTGAGCGGGGAGGGGATTTCATGGACCATCGGCCGCCAGAGGAGCGGGCCAAGCGTGTCATAGTGGCGCCCACATCCTAACGCGCACAAGCCGCCGCCCCCCGGCAACAGAGACGTCTACGTCTGCTTAGGCGGCGGAGACATCGCTTAGCTGTTCAACGCTCTTGCTGTATTTGCGCCTGTAAGCGGCAATGAAATTGTCGTCGCTACAGATGCAGCGGCCGCTGGAATCTTTGGCCTTCGGATCGTGCAAGTGAGAGCCAAGCGGGCGCAGAAGATTCACCCGAGTGCTCGTCGTCGGGCTCATGGGAAAACCCGCACTATGTTTGACCATCTCCGCGGCAAGCATAATCCCGGCAAGCGCTGACTGAAAGGCCATCGGAACTACGGTTCGAACGAGGCGACTTCCATCGCTGAGCTGGAACACCAGACCGCCGCAGATAGCCTGCTGATAAAAGGAGCGCATGGGCTGGCCAACAAACGGGGCTAGCGGTTCAAACGGCACAGCCATCGCTGTAGCCACCCGAACTACAAAGTCGTTGGGAACTCCGGCATTGGTCTGCAGAAGCGTTTTCACCTGCTCGTGTGCTTCCGGTATTCCGAGTTCCTCGGCAATCAACTGGTGCTCGTCCTTGGATTTCCCGGACGGCAGGTACATGCAACAAAGGCAAGCCTGGCCGTCATCGAAACCATGCCGGGAGATCCCGAGATCGTGCTCCTGGGTCCAGGCATTCGCGATCCATCGGGGCAGAGTCCCTTGGACAGCCAGACGGTCGGCGGCGGTGTCAAGCGCCACACCCACTTGGTCGAAGACCCAATCGCCCCGGCGCGCAACATATTCTGCCCACGTCAGCGGATGCGCCTCGACCTTGAGGGCGGTCGATCGAAGGGCGGTGGTTGCAAGGACCGCCTTGGACATGCCTATCTCCGCCTGGCCGGCCAATGCGTAGCGCTGCAGGTTTGAGAGTTCGATCGCTTCGGGATCGATTACATGCAGGCGACCCGACAGGCCGGGCTGTCTCGCTAGGGCCCAAAGCGAGCCATGGCCTATCGCGCCGAGCCCAACGAGGTGCGTTTCGCCAAGGTCGACAGGGAAGTCGATCGGGCCTGCCTCGCCGGCTTTGGTCTTGTCGTAGCTGTATAAGGAGAGGTCGATGTTTTCGTCCAACTCGGCGCCGGTCAGCTGGGCGGCGAAGATGGTTCGAAAGACGTTGGCGGCGCCGAAGCAACTGGCGGCGCCAGCTCCATAGGGCAGCAAACTCGGGCCAGAGCCCACCGGGTCCGTAAGCGACAGCTTTGCCGCCCAACCGTCCGATCCCATGAAAAAGGTCGGGCACCGGAGTGATGGGCGCGACACCCCTGCAACTACGCAGACCGTGGCAGACTTGCCGGAACGCCGGATGCCGATTTTTGGATTGATCGACTTTGCCAAGCGCTCCAGCGCTTGGGCTTGAGAGCTCGCCGCGCGGTCCAGCGGGAGTATCGCCAGAACGGGATAGAGCCTGGCGAGCAATCTCACTGCAAGATCTAGTGTCGCCTGGCCTTCGGCGCACGAAGCGGCCTGATCGTCGAAGGCGACGGCCACGACCTGCTTTTGAAGAGCTGTTTTGAAGTCTTCCAGATGAAAATTGGCCAGGACCTGCGATGCCGCCGTGGCGGCACGGTCGATGAAGTTAGCGAATGCCATTGTTCAACTCGTTATCGTGATCATTCGCGACAGTGCCGCGGAAGGGAGCGCATTCCAGTTGGCCTTTCCGTCAAGCCGATAGGCGGCCACCCGAGCAAAATCGAAAGGCTCGCGGGCGAAATTCGGCACTACCAGCGACAGACACCCAACCGTGGTAGCAACCGCATAAGCGTCGTCGGTCGTCGAATGGTAGGCTCGGCCCGGATGGCTATGGATCTGGGCCAAGAGTTTCAGGCCGCTCTTGTAGAGCCAGACATTGAGCCGGTGTAGTTCCTCGGCCGGAACTATCACGCAAACACCATCGCCCGTCCGAATGTGACGCTGCGCCGGGATAACCGTCTCTGTTACGGCAAAATACTGGTCTTCCTGAACGCCGACCCAGAGCGCCATCCCCTCATTGCCCTCGCGACCAACCGAGCGCAGATGCGCATGCGTGGTCGAGATGCAGCCGCGCGGGAGAGTCACGGTCGTTACATCCGTCAAAGCGCTCATTCCGGGATGGCCGGTAGGGGTACTACCATGGCTCCCACTGAGATTTGGAACTGATACTGAAGCTGCTCCACGGGGCCGGTCCCGTACTTGATGATCTTGTCCAGGATAAAGGCCAAACAGCCTTCGCCAGAACCCCGGTGGAGAAGCCATGAGTCACCTGAATGGGCTGGATTGTCGTGGTATTCCCGGACGCCTGCCATGCACAGGAATGGGGTGTGTTCCGCACTATTGGCCTGGATGAAGTCCGATAGCGACAGAGCGTTCTGCTGCATGAGGACCGAAATCATATCCGGTGGGGTTCCGGGTAGATGCGGTCGTCTTAGCATCCTTAACAGTAAATCCTTCCGGGCAATCGGCCGGCGCGTAAAGGGGTCGACGAAGACCACCGACGGAGGTCGGAGGTCGTAATTGGAGAAGTCAATCTGGACAGCTGCACCGATTATCTGGGGCTTTATCTTGGGCGGTGCGAAGATGAAGAAGGCCGTAGGGAAGCTCGCCTCGATCAGGAAACAACCCTGAGCCCGGTAAGCACCTGCTTGTGTTTGGAACCAGCCGATCTGCCGATCGAACTTCGCTCGCGAGACCGCAGGGTCCACAGTTTGGATTTCAGGCACCTGCTACACCCGCCTTCAGGCTGAGGAACAGGGTCACAATGCTCGCGAAACCGAAATCGCCAACCTTCTTGTCAGCGTCGAGCAGGTTGCCGGCCTCGTCCTTGAATTCCCAATTCTCGGCCGGTTGGGCGACGTTCTGCGTGTTCTCAAGGGCTTTGGTACGAACGACGTGAAGCGGCTGGTTGGGATTGGCTTCGACCTGCGTGGGCTGGCCGTTCACCACCACCGTGATCTCGATCTTGCCTGGCCCGCCGCCGTGATTATCGCCCTTACCCGAATCCTTCGACATTTGTCCTACTCCTGTGGCTTGCCAACCGGCCCCAAGCCCTTGTGCCCACCTGCTAGTGAGACCGGCGGTCTTCAATCGTCCACTCGGCGCCACGGACCGCGGGTACGCAAAAGACAGGGGATAAGCTACCGATTCGGTGCCACCTTCTTTTATGCGTGACTTGAGCCGCAAGTAAACGGGCTAAAATTGCTCTTCACAACTCTAATCGATTAGAGCATTGCGAAAATATTGGCGACACGCCTATTGATGTTCTCTCTCACTCGCCTGCTCCACTGACCATCGGCACACGTCCGTTCGACGACCAACCAGACGAGCGCACTGTCATTCAAGGCTTCAAGCGCGGCAGCCTGACCCACGCGAAGGCTGAGAAGGACATGACGGCAGCGGTCAATGCAGTCATGGGCAAACCTGACTTGCGCGTGGCGATAACCTTGAGAATGGCCGCGAGTTGGGCGCCGCGTCGCTACAGCCACAAAACACTGCCGGTCACCGCGAATGTGGGGCCTGCGAAATCGTCGCTGCCGACGGCGCAGCAATCACAGACACGCTTAACCGTTCCAACGATCTGGAGGACACGGCCGCGGACGTGCATTGTCGAAGCCTGCGCAACTGCTCGTTTTGCGAGCTGGAAGAAACGATCGATGTTCTCGTGCTCGGGGGAAATAGCGTCCGTCGGCTCGGCTGGCTCGGACATCACCTTGGTGTTCCGACATCACTATGGTTTGGCTTTGCAGAGTCTAGTAGGGCGCTACGCAGGCCGCTTTCGATCGCCGCAAGCTGGCTCTCGATCGTGGCGTCGACCAGTCCGGCATCGGTCTCGAGAATGCATCCCGCATCCTTTACGCGCGCGTCGGCGATCAGGTCGACGACGGCGCGCGATGTCGCGGTCGGGGGGATCTCGTCTAACCGGTTGCGGACCGCCTCTAGGAGCGACGGTGCCACACGTACTCGGACGAGGGAGTTGTGGCCCGCGAATTTCAGACCGCGCATAGCGATCTGCACTGCCGCAGTATATGCTCACCTGACCATATTTTCACGAAAGGGCGCACATATTGTGGTGCGATCAGCTTGACCTCATGGCCCAGCGACATCAACTCGCGTGCCCAGTAGTGGACGCTGCCGCAAGCCTCCATGACGACAACAGCCGTCGGCTGGCTCTGCATGAAACGCAGAAACTGCCCGCGCGACAACTTCTTGCGAAACAGTACCTCGCCCGTCATCGACGCCCCGTGGAGCTGTAAAACATTTTTTGCCAGATCAATCCCGATCATTATATTCTTCATTTGCCGTCCTCTCCGCTGTGTGACCTTTATGGATCACAACTCTGGCACACTGCGATGCCGTCTGGGGAGGGCGGCAACCACCCCATCTTGTTCCGACCCCAATACCAGCCGCCGCCATCATATTGAGAAGATGAAGTTCAGGGTGACGAACTGGCCAGAATATGAGGCAGGACTTCGTCATCGCGGCAGTTTGACCCTGTGGGTGACGCCGGAAGCCCTGTCCAGGTGGCAAGCGCCAAGACGCAAGACACGTGGCGGCCAGCACCGCTATTCTGATCTGGCGATCGAGACCACCTTGACGCTGGGCCTTGTGTTTGGCCTGCGGCTGCGCCAGGCAGAAGGCTTGCTGGAATCGGTGCTGCAACTGATGGGGCTGGCGCTCGCTGTCCCCGATCATACCACCCTGAGCCGTCGGGCGCGGACATGGCAATCGCCCAACAAACGGCATGATCGCCGGGTTGCGCCGGAGGGACCAGTGCATGTTCTTGTCGACAGCACCGGCCTGCAGGTCTACGGCGCGGGTCAGTGGCTGGAGGAGAAGCACGGCGCCAGATCCCGTCGCAGTTGGCGCAAGCTGCATCTGGCACTGGATGCCGACAGCGGCGAGATCATTGCCCATACCCTGACTGATCAGGACACTGGCGATGTGTCTCAAGTTGAGCCACTGCTCGACCAGATTGGCGGTCCGATCGGACAGTTTACTGCTGACGGCGCCTATGACGGAAAACCGACTTACGACGCAGTCATCGATCACAGCGCTGCCGCCGCAATCGTCATTCCGCCTCGCGTCAACGCGGTCGAACCATTCGACGATAGACCTGCCGGCCAAAGGGACCAGCATATCGCCGCAATCGGCAGAGACGGCCGGATGAAATGGCAGGTCTCCAACGGTTATGGCAAACGCTCGCTGGTCGAGACCGCCATAGGGCGATACAAGTCCACCATCGGGCGGCCTTTGCGGGCACGGTCGCTTCCCGTTCAGCAGACCGAAGTCGCCATCGGCTGCGCCGTCCTCAACCGCATGCTTGCCTGCGCACGCCCGAAATCCGCCCCCCGCAAGGCGGCCACGGCATAGTCTGCCGCTTCAAAGATCGACATCCGCTCAAGTCCGGACCCATGCACCAACGCCCCTCCGGAGGCCAATCAAAGCCGAGCATGCGAACCAGGACGCGCATGGTCGCGGTTAATAGTTATCTTTTGCGTTCAGGGAGCCACGGCGCCTGGGTCGGCTGATGAACACCGTCCGTTCGCGCATGTGAGGTCGAACTAATTGGCGGCGAAGGGGAGGCAGGCTCATCATCCAACAGTCGCCAGATTTCCGCTGGCTCGAATGCCAACAGCGGCCGGAGCTCCGGCGGCAAGCTCAGCCGGTCTTGCAGCGCCTGCCGATCGGCGACGAGGTTGTCGAGGTGCAGCGGCTCGTGGTCCGGCCGCTGCCCGTCCACCAGTCGTTGAACCAGCGCCCGCGTGCCGTCCACCACAAAGACGCCGCAATCATAACGGTTCGGCTGTCTGGCCATGCGGGCTGGCGCCAAGGTGGCGTTCAGCAGCCCTGCGAGCTGTCTTGCAGGCGCGTCGTTGTATCCCTCTCGCTGGAGGGAGTCGTAGTGATAGGCGACCGGCCTTTCCCGGTTGCTGCGATCAACCAGCAGCAGCGACCAATGGGTGCCGAGGCTATGCTCAGTGGCATTGTTCACGGGCAGGAACAGGAAATCGGCTGTGTCGTTGCCATCCTGATCATAGACAATGCGGTGCAATGCGTATTCCCTATCGATTTCGCTGAAACCGCGCAAGCGCAGGGGACCATTGGCTATGAGGGGATCCACCAACTGCGTCTGGCCGGCGAGCCTCGGATCGATCCCCCGCAGCCGCTCCTCCAGCAAATCGTAATCCCTCTGGATATGGTCGGTGCTCAGCCACTCGTCGGCGCCAAGCACCGACCCCACGGGGACATTGGAAGAGGCTGTCGGATGCGACGCCCCGATCTGGGCATCGGAGGAGGTGGTGGTTGGCCTCGTCAGATCAACCACTGGAAGACCGCGGTAGGTTTCTGGCAGCCTAGCGGTTGCTGGCGAGGCGGGTTGGGTAGTTCTTGCCGGTGGCGCTGCCGCTGGCGCAGCTTCACTCATCGGCGAAAGTTGCCCGCGATGGATGAGCTGAACGTCATCGGGCCCTCCCGGCCTGAAGACGGCGGCGGACCCTGTCCCTTGCATCATGGGCTGCCACTCCGTCTCGCGGAGCATCTGCCGCCGCTCCAACTCCTCGCTCAACCACGCCATAGCTTCGTCGTCCGAGGAGGCCGGCAGCGGAGAAAGCGCCAGCGGCGAGCCGGGCTGTCGAGCGCCCTGGTGATGACCCGGTACTGGCCCGGGCGGATTGGGATTAACCGCTGCCTCAAAATCGCCGTAGGCGTCTGAGCGAGCCCTGACATAGTGCACTGGCGCTGCTTCCGACGCTGGCCACATACTCCAATCAATGTTGAGCGGCATCTGCAGCGACCAGGTTGACGTGGACCTGGCAGGTTCCTGCCGTCCAGCTTGGATTATGTCCTGCGCCAGCTCAGGGGGAACCCCGGACCATGGTGGGCCGTCTTCAACCATCAGATCCTGATCGTAACCTTCCGGGCGGACCAATGGCCAAATAGCAGGTCCCTGCTGCGCAGCGGCGTCCCCGACGGCCGTCGCGACCGCATGCGGCGCCGCGGCGTCTTCGTACCCGCTCCCCTGCATCATCGGCCGTGCCTCCCATGGCGATGCACCCAGTTGATGGGTGGGGCCCGGCGTCAGCAGGCGACCGCCTGAATTAGCGATCCCGTTCAGCTGCGGCTCTGCAGCAAGGCCTTGCGGAACGTCCAGGGTCCTCTGCCTCTTCGCTGGCCTCAACCCAGCTGTGTCATGCTCATCGTCGATGAAGGCCTCCTCGCTTGGCAGGAGGTTGCTCCAGGCAGGTGCACCCATCAGCTCGTTCCGGGACCGCTGGTGATTGGACTCTCCGGGATTCGGTGCCTGGTCATGGCGCGCGGCGGGCTCTAGAAATGACGACGGGCCAGGTGCGTCCATCAGCCCCAAACGCATATCCTGATCGTGCGCTTTCGCAGGAAGCTCTTTTGCCAAACTGCCAGCCCGGTGCGACGCGCTGTGCTGCGCAGCGGCGTCGCCGACCCGCCTCCGCTCCATCGGTGCCGCGTTTTCGGAGTTGATGAGCGTCACGTTCTGGGGGGAGGATTCAGCTTAGCGCGGCCTGCGATCGGCACGACGCCCGTCGACCGCAAGGTCCGGAGATGACCTATTGCCGCAACGAGTTTCCTGGGATCACCCTTTCCGATGAACTCGAGCACCTCACCGCCATCGCTCAGCGACTTGCTGTCGAGCCGAGCAACAAGGCTCGGTTTGTGATTTGCGAAGAGCCAGCCACCAAACCGGCGAAGAATACTTACATTATTCTTGACGGTGAGTTCGGCGACACCACCATTGATGAGAGCCTGCTCAAGGCCCAAAATAAGAGAAGCATCCTGGGGATAGAGAGGCGGCTGCGGCCGAGGCTGCTGCTTCCTGCGAAGCCGAGCTGACTGAGCCGGCTGCGGTGCCGAAGACGACAGCCCGGGTTCGTCCATCAGCTCCAACCGCACATCCTGATCGTGGGCTGCCGCAGCAACCTCCTTTGGCCAACTGAAAGCTTCCTGCGACGCGCTGCGCTGCGCAGCGGCGTCGCCGACCCGCGTCGGCTCGATCAATCCCGCGTTCTCGGGATCAGGAACGAGAGGAATGTGGCGCTCGCGCTCAATCGCTTTAGCGCCGGTGTCCGATTGTCGCAGATAATTCAGTGCGGAACCGATCCTTGGATCACCACCGGCGTCCTTCCTATAGCTCTTGACATCTCCATTCAACGCCTTGCCGGAAAGCCGACCAGCAATGCCCTTCTTATTGTTTTGACGCAGGTAGTCACTGAAGCTCCTGAGAGCAGTTGCATTCCTTTTGCCGGTCTTTATCGCTGCTTTGGCTCTGTACTCTTTGATGAGAGCGGCGATGAGTGCTGCGTCCTCCGGATGCGGTGTCAACTCAGCGCGGCCTGCGATCGGCACTACGCCCCCCGTCGACTGCGAGGTTCGGAGATGATCTATTGCCAGAAAGAGGGTCTTGGGATTACGCTCTCCGATGAACTCGCGCGCATCATCGGCCAATGACTGCTTGTCGAGTCGATCCTTAATGGGATCTTTGTTGTTTGCGAAGAGCCAGCGGCCAAAGCTGTGAAGAGAACCTACATAGTCCCTGGCGGTGAGCGCGGAGGCGTTGCCCTTGATGAGGGCGTCCTTAAGCCCCAAAATAAGAGAAGTATCCTCGGGATAAAGAGGCAGGTTCCTGCCAAGCCGAGCTGACTGAGTCTGCTGCGGCGCCGAAGACGACGGGCCGGGTTCGTCCATCAGCTCCAAACGCACATCCTGATCGTGGTCTGCCGCAGGAAGCTCCTTTGGCCAACTGCCAGCTTCCTGCGACGCGCTGTGCAGCGCAATCGCCTCGTCGCCCCGCCTCGGCTCCATCAGTGCCGCGTCTTCGGGATCAGGAACGGGGGAATATGGCGCTCGAGCTCCATCGCTTTAGCGCCGGCGTGCGATTCTCGGAGATGAGTCAGTGCGGAACCGATGCTCCGATTACCATCGGCGTCCTCCTTATAGGCCTCGACATCTCCATCCAACGCCTTGCCGGAAAGCCGACCAGCAATGCCCTTCTTGTTGTTTTGACGCAGGTAGTCACTGAAGCTCCTAAGAGCGTTTGCATCACCTTTGCCGATCTGCGTCGGTGCTTTATCCCTGTACTCTTTGATGAGAGCCGCGTCCTCCGGATACGGAGTCAACTCAACGCGACCTGGGATCAGCACGACGCCCCCCGTCGACTGCGAGGTCCGGAGATGACCTATTGCCGTAAGGAGTCTCGCGGGATCGCCCTTTCCGATGAACTCGCGCGCATCATCGGTCAGCGACTGCTTGTCCAGCCGATCCTTAATGGGATCTTTGTTGTTTGCGAAGAGCCAGCGGCCAAAGCTGAGAAGAGACCGTACGGTATTCTTGCCGGTGTGCTCAGAGGCATTGCCCTTGAGGAGGGCGCCCTTAAGCCCCAAAATAAGCGGAGCATCCTGGGGATAGAGAGGCTGTTTGCGAAGCCGAACTGACTGAGCCGGCTGCGGCGCTGAAGACGACGGGCCGGGTTCATCAATCAGCTCCAAACGCACATCCTGATCGTGGGCTGCCGCAGCAAGCTCCTTTGGCCAAATGCCAGCTTCGGGCGACGCGCTGTGCTGCGCAATCGCCTCGCCGACCCGCCTCGGCTCCATCAGCGCCGCGTCCTCGGGATCAGGAACGGAGGGAATATGGCGCTCGAGCGCCATCGCTTTAGCGCCGGCGTGCGATTTTCGGAGATGGGCGAGTGCGGCGCCGATGCTCTGATCATCGGCGTTCTTTTTATAGCCCTTGACATCTCCATCCAACGCCCCGTCGGAAAGCCGACCAGAAATGCCCTTCTTGTTGTTTTGACGCAGGTAGTCACTGAAGCTCCTAAGAGCAGTTCCATTCCTCCTGCTACTATGTGTCGGGGCTTCGTTTTTATACTCTTCGATGAGAGCCGCGTCTTGAGGATATGGAGTCAACTTAGCGCGGCCTGCGATCGGCAAGACGCTCCCCGTCGACTGCGAGGTCCGGAGATGACCTATTGCCGTAAGGAGTCTCACGGGATCGCCCTTTCCGATGAACTCGCGCGCATCATCGGCCAATGACTGCTTGTCGAGTCGATCCTTAATGGGATCTTTGTTGTTTGCGAAGAGCCAGCGGCCAAAGCTGAGAAGAGTACCTACATAGGTCCTGGCAGTGCCCTCGGCGGCGTTGCTCTTGATGAGGGCCTCCTCAAACCCCGAAATAAGCAGAGCATCCTCGGGATGAAGAGGGCGCTTGTTGAGCCTTCTGGATCGAGTTGACTGAGCCGTCTGCGGCGCCGAGCCGGCCGGCATTGCTCCACCACCTCCACCTGAATTGGCGATCTCGCTCAGTTGCCGCTCAAATGCCGCCGCACCTGCGGACGGAGCCGCACGTGAGCTCTCTTGCAGGCCGGTCCTGTTCGATTGTCCGCGCACCCGCTTGGTCGAGGTGAAATCCATCCGTTCTCACTTTCAGCAATACAAGCCCGTTTGAAGCTGGGCTTGGATCTGACATAGGGAAGCTGTCGAGAACCTGACGACAACGTGCCCGCCAAGACAGCATGGTGAGCGCGTCCTAGCCGCAGCTTTAGTATGGTCTCACAATGATCTCACGCTCTCTTCGAGGTTGATGAGTCTGCCAAGCGGAAGACTGGCAATGCCAGAACGGAGTCATTACGCGACGGCACTTGATATTGCAGTGCAGCAAGCGTAGAGGACCGCGCGCTTATCGGAGTGTCGTCCATGGCCCTTACCAATACTGGTAGTGAGGCAGAACCCGTCGAACAATCGAGCCATTCGGAAGTCGAGCAGCACAGCACCAAGGTTCTGATGCTGGGCGCGCTCGGTGTCGTCTATGGGGATATCGGTACCAGCCCGATCTACGCCTTTCGCGAGGCGCTGGTGGCGTCGTCGGGCGGCAATGTCGCCCAGCGCGCCGATATTCTCGGCGTTCTGTCGCTGATCATCTGGTCTCTGACGATCATCGTCACCATCAAATATATCATGTTCGTGCTGCGCGCCGACAACCGCGGCGAGGGCGGCGTGCTGTCGCTGATGGCGCTGGCGCAGGGCAGTTTTCCGAAGCGCTCGGCGCTGATGCTCGGCATCGGCATCGTCGGGGCATCGCTGTTTTTCGGTGACGCCGTCATCACGCCGGCGATTTCGGTGCTGTCGGCGGTCGAGGGCATGAATGTCGTCACGCCGACCTTCCAGCCTTATGTCGTGCCGCTGACGCTGGTCATCCTTGCCATGGTGTTTGCGGTGCAGCGCTTTGGCACGGGCGGGGTGGGGTTGGTGTTCGGCCCGGTGACCGCAGTATGGTTCCTGGCCATTGGCCTTTCCGGTCTCAACCACATCATCGCCGATCCTGAAATCCTGTGGGCGGTGAGCCCACACTACATCGTCGCCTTTCTGATTAATTCGCCCGACGTCGCCTTCGTTACCATCGGCGCCATCTTCCTCGCGGTCACCGGCGCCGAAGCGCTCTATGCCGATCTAGGCCATTTCGGCCGCAAGCCGATCGTGCTCGCCTGGCTGGCGATCGTGTTTCCCTGCCTGCTGCTCAATTATGCCGGGCAAGGCGCCTTCGTGCTGGCAAAGAACGGCGTGGTCGGCCATCCGTTCTTCGAGATGAACGAGGGCTGGACGCTGATCCCGATGGTCGTGCTGGCAACGGCCGCGACGGTGATCGCCAGCCAGGCGGTCATCTCTGGCGCCTTTTCGCTGACCAGGCAGGCGGTGCAGCTCAACATGCTGCCGCGCCTGGAAATCCTGCACACATCGGAAAGGCAGTCCGGCCAGATCTATATGCCGCGCGTCAACCTCTTGCTGGCGCTGGTGGTGATGATGCTGGTCGTCGGTTTCGGTGAGTCCAGCAAGCTGGCGTCGGCCTATGGTATTTCGGTGACCGGCAACATGCTGGTGACGACCGTGCTGCTCTATGTCGTCATGACGCGCATCTGGAAATGGCAGCTGTGGCTGGCAGTCTCGCTGACGGCGCTGTTCGGCTTCATCGATGTCGGCTTCTTTGCCTCCAACATCGTCAAGGTGTTCGAGGGCGGCTGGGCTTCGCTGGCCGCGGCCTTCACCATTGTGCTGGCTATGTGGACGTGGTTGAGGGGCAGCCGCTATCTGTTTGACAAGACCCGTCGCAACGAGATCCCGCTCGATTTCCTTGCCGGCAATCTCTTGAAGAAGAAGCCGCAGCTGGTGTCCGGCACCGCCGTGTTCCTGACCAGCGACCCGCTCAGTGCACCGACCGCGCTGATGCACAGCCTGAAGCACTACAAGGCGCTGCATGAGCAGAACGTCATCCTTTCGGTGGTGACGGCACCTCAGCCTGTCGTGCCCGACAGCGAGCGCGTCACGATGGAAACGGTCAACGAGCTGTTCATGCGAGTGACGTTGACGTTCGGCTACATGGAGCAGCCCAACATCCCGCGCGCGCTGGCGATCTGCCGCAAGCAGGGCTGGAAGTTCGACATCATGACGACATCGTTCTTCCTGTCGCGGCGCTCGCTCAAGGCTTCGCCCAATTCCGGCATGCCGGTTTGGCAGGACAAGCTGTTCATCGGACTGGCGCGCACGGCGGCCGACGCAACGGAGTATTTTCAGATCCCGACCGGACGTGTCGTCGAGATCGGGACGCAGGTGGCGATTTAGGGCATGCTGCGGTTGAGCAGAATCAAATTGGAATTCACGAGGGTGTAAATGCTGGCGGGCGGAGGCCAGCATCGGATAGCGACACCTTATTCAAGATGATGGAATGGTGAGCGACTCAGACGAGGGATGGCCACCCTCCTGAACGGTCAGTGTCGGTGCCCATCATCAAGATTTTGATATCAACGTTAGCAGCAGCCGAGCCGGGATTGGCCCCTGGTGGTCCGAAATAGCGGAGGAGGCCTACAGCGCCAATGCCCTCTTGAGATCATCACGCATCAAGGCGCGCCCGCCTCGGGTTCATCTACCGATCGGGCGGCCACCGCCTTGGCAACATCGCCCCAGATCGCAGTCCCGTGGCGACATCCTTGATGATCGTTGGCGCCTGCGCGAGTGTGAGCGCGAAGAACTCGGACGCGCAAGAATTGGATCGTCACATCGCCGCACATATTCGGTCGGAGCGGGCAATGGCTTTGATATGCTCCGGTAGCTCGGCATTCCGGTCTATCAAGACTCGCCGCCAAGGGCGCAGGCTTCAAAAAGGCGAAGATCGCGGTGGCGCGCAAGCTCGCCGTTATCCTCCACGCCATGTGGAAGACGAACGAGCCGTTCCGCCACTCTGCTGCTGCAGCCTGAGGAGGAGCTTTCGATTCCCTAACAACTCCAATTCCCGAGATGCGTCCTTGCCGGGACGCTGCACGGATGAGGTCGCTACCACGCATGCGGTCCAACGGAACCGCGAACACCACTTCGACCCACCCGTTCCAACGCAAACATGCGGCGATCCTTGCGATCGACCCCGGAGAGAACCCTGAGCCCGGCACGCGCTGCATCAACGAGGAGAAAGGAGCCCGTTGACAAAGGCGATTAGAGAACCTTATGGGACACGACCCGAGATGGAGTAGCCTGCCTGCTCATAGGGACCGGTCTGTTCAGGGTGTGTGTCGTCAGCAGGCTTGCTCGGGCGGTCGGATCCATATAGCTCGCGGCGACAGAGGTAGCGCCAGACGTTCAACCGTCGTCCGCCGCGACTTCCTGCGCAATTCGTGTCTAACAAGGAAGAAAGGCGTTGTCACGTTGTTTGAAATGTGGCCGCGTGAGGCCGATACCGCGCTTTTCAGGCAGGCCGTGCACTCACGGCTTCCCACGCGGCCATGGCTTGGCGTCGATGGATCTGAATTTGTGCTGCGGAGCGGTTGGTCTGGGATGGGACGAAGAGATTTCGGACGGCGGAGAAGATCGACACGAAATGCTGCAATGAGCCGACCGACCGGAAACCCTGTCGCGTTCGTTCCCGTTTTCGGAACGGCAGATGAGAATTCTCCGCCCGGTTGTTCAAGCCTTTATGCGAGCGGTGTTCCAAGTTCGGCATGAGCTGAAGGATTTCGACGCATTGAGCGATCGATGCGGGATCCCTGGTGGCCACGAAGTGGAAGAAGCTGCGGATCGCGGCAAGCCGGCATTGGCGGGTCCTCTGTTGGTCGATTGACCCGCAGAGGTACCAAGAAAGAGGATTATCGGAATCCGGCGTTGGCCGTAGCTGCATGATTGAGGTGCAGAACGAAACAGCCTGACGTCGGTAAAGGGGGTGTGAGAAGGCGACGACCCGAATGGGCGCAACGATCGAACAGATCTGGATCTTGCCCGAGCTGGTCCGGGAAGAGTGTCGGGACCTCATCGACCAGATTGCCCAGAAGACGGAACGGATCGAGGCCAAGACGGGCCAGCTCAAGAAGCTGGCGTCACAGACCGGTACGGCGCGACGGCTGCAGACAATGCCGGGAGTCGGCCCGCTGACGGCGCTGGCGACCGAGAATTTTCGGACCCGATATGGCAAGCTTCAAACGTGGCCGTGACTTCGCAGCCTGGCTGGGCTTAGTCCCGCGGCAACATTCCTCAGGGGGCAAGGAGAGGCTCGGACGGGTTTCGAAGGAAGGACAAGCCGACATTCGCCAGTTGCTTCATCATCGGGGCGATGTCACGGCTGAACTGGCTAGGGCGCAAGTCGATCTCCAAGGGATCCTGGCTGGGGCAGATGCTGGCAAGGAAGCCACGTATGCTGGTGGCGATCGCCCTGGCGAACAAGATGGCCAGGACGATTTGGGCTATGCTCGGTGATCATACGCTTTGGCGGCAGACCCTGCTTCTTCAGAAGTCGCGTCAGCAGGCGCTTCATCCAGATGCCAGACATCATCTTTCGTTGGTGCCTTGCGGCGTATGCGGCGCGCATAATCAGGGCCGTGCTTTCGGCACCATCGGCGGATGGTCTCGTAGGAAACGACGATCCCGCGATCGAGCAGCATTTCCTCGACATCGCGCAGGCTCAGATTGAAGCGGAAGTAGAGCCAGACAGCACGGGCCACGATTTCGATCGGATAGCGGTGGTTCTTGTAGGTCGATGCACTCACGGTCATGGACGCGCTGCTACCTCAATTTCCTTACCCCTCAATCAATGTGACAGCACCCACGCGATGGATCGCCTGCAAGCCCGGCTTCAGAGCTGGCTCAAAATTGAACAGGGGTTTAAGTGGAATTTCTGCCTGAGCTGAGCCAGAGTGGCTCACGAACAGGAGCTGAAATGCCGAAACGAATTCGCCGTAACCATGCTGCTGGTTTTAAAGCCAAAGTGGCGCTTGCGGCCCTGAAAGGGGAAAAGACGCTATCGGAATTGGAGCAGCAATACGATGTGCATCCCAACCAGATCGCGGATTGGAAGAAACAGCTTCTTGAGGGAGCCGCGAGCGTGTTTAACGGTGGGGAGAAAGCGGCACCAGCGGTCGATGTGAAGGTTCTTCATGCCAAGATCGGCGAATTGACGCTGGCCAATGATTTTTTAGGCTCGGCGCTCGACAAGGCCGGGCTGTTGGCGAGCGTAAAACGATGATTGATCGCGACCATGACTTGCCGATTACAAAGCAGGCTGCCGAATTGGGGATCAGCCGGGGCAGCGTCTACGCCTTGCCTCGGCCCGTGTCAGCCGCCGATCTGAAGCTGATGCGCCGGATCGACGAATTGCACATGGATTATCCGTTCGCCGGCAGCCGGCTGATGCAAAAACTCCTGAAGCGGGAGGGCTATGAAACGGGCCGCTTACACGTGCGAACCTTGATGAAGCGCATGGGCATAGAGGCGCTTTATCGCAAACCGCGCACCAGCAAGCCCGGGGATGGGCACAAAATCTATCCCTATTTGTTGCGCAAACTGCCGGTCACCCGGCCCAATCAGGTCTGGGCGACAGACCTGACCTATATCCCGATGGCACGTGGGTTTTGTTATTTGGTCGCCATCGTCGACTGGTTTACGCGCAAGGTTCTGTCCTGGCGGCTCTCCATCACGATGGACACGGCGTTCTGCATTGAAGCACTCGAGGAGGCGCTCGCCCGATATGGCAAGCCGGAAATCTTCAACTCCGACCAGGGCAGCCAGTTCACCAGCATCGAGTTCACCAAGATCCTGCTCGATCAGAAAATCCAGATCAGCATGGATGGTAAGGGCGCCTGGCGCGACAACGTCTTCGTCGAGCGCCTATGGCGAACCGTCAAATACAACGAGGTCTATCTCCATGCCTATGAAAGCGTCAGCCAGGCACGTGCTTCCATCGGTAAATTCCTGACTTTTTATAACCAGAGACGACCTCATTCGAGCCTTGACGACAGAACGCCCGATGAGGCCTACTTCACCCCAATGACGCTCCCGAAGCGGCCTAAACACAGGTAGGATTCCACTTATAAATCGGGAAATCCTGTTCAAACAAACCGAGCCAGCTCTCTTGGTCGGGATCAACCTGTCGTCATCCCCAACCAGCCGACGGGCAAAATGTTGCTCGACCCGTCTGAGCGGCCGGCCCGGATCGTGATGCCGAAGAAGCCTTCGAGCTCCGAAGAGCGCCGTCGCGAACAGGACGAGCGCATAGCCGCTCAGATGGACTTGGTGAAGAGGATCGTGGGATGACGATGTTCGTTGAAACCCGCGCTGCGCTCATCATGCGCGCCGCCTTCGATGTGGCGGTCAAGATGCGATATCCAGTGCTTGCGGTCGGCAAAGCCGGACTCGGAAAGACTGTAGCGCTCAGGTGGATAGCCGACCAGAGTGGAGCTGCCTACTGTGAGGTTGCGCAGCATACCAGGGCCATCAGGCCAATGTTCAAGATGCTGCACGACGCCTACGGCGTCCAAAAGGACAGCAAGCACACATACGATCTTGCGAAGGATTGCATGAACTTTTTGGGCGGCCGGTACGGCCCAACGCGCCCGTTGCTGGTGGACGAATATCAGAACTTCACGCCCACCGTGCTGCGGGAGCTGCTGCATCTCCAGGAGCGCTGCGGTTTCCCGTTGCTGCTCGCGGGTAACACCCATCGGTTAGCGAGCACGAGGCGTGACACCCACGCTATGGATCAGATCGAAAGCCGTATCGGCATGCGTTTCGAGATCGGCCAGCCGACGCGGGAGGACTGCGTGAGGATAGGCGCCGAACACAACGTTGAGGGAACCGACAGCTACGAAGCGATTGCCATCTACGGTGAGAACACCTCCCTACGAGCGCTTTGCTACCTTCTCCAGAACTGCGCTGCCGGCACCAGCGGCTTCGGCAGCATTCGTCTTCCCCGGATCGAGACCACGCTTCGCGGCATGTCGTGCGCCAGCGATGTACTCAAGCTTCTGCACGAGCGCCGAAACGACCGTCAGCCCCAACCGCAGGCGACCAGGAGAAGTAAGCGCGCGAACGGGGAAACCCTGTTGTCGCGTTAGAATACTGAGAGACACTTGAGATACGAGCCGCCGGGCAGCGGTTCGGAGATGACCAGGTTCCAATCTCAATCAGCCATCCATGGTTGCATGCGGGCGACCGGCAGCCGCAAGGCCGCCTGCGTAGACCCACGGTTTGCCATGGTGCGCACAGTACCGCGCACGACCTCCGAAGCCCGGCTTAATTCCGGACAACGACAGATAATTCTGGACAGCACAGTGGAACCACCGGACGATCGACTATCTGCTCGCCAGCGTCGCTACAAGATCGCTGAAACGTTCGCCCTGGATACTGACATGCTGGCGCAGGAGCGTGCGCGCCCGCTCCGCGTCGCCGGCTAGGATTGCTTCCACGATCGCGCCATGCTCGGCGAACGAGGTGGCAACGCGGTTGCGCACGCGAAGCTGGAGACGCCTGTAAGGCTGCAGACGGCGATGCAGTGCGACGCACTGCTCGGCGAGGAAACCGCTGTGGCTGGCAGCATAGATAGCTTTGTGAAAGCGTTCATTGTCGTAGTAGTAGAGGTCGCTGTCGCCAGCAGAGGACGAACGCTCGCAGTCTGCATGCGCGGCCAAGATGGTTGTGCGATCGGCATCGGTGAACCGTCGCGCGGCCAGCGAACCGGCCAGACCCTCAAGTTCCGCCATCACCTCGAACATTTCGAAAATGCGGTGCGGTCCCGGATCGATCACCACGGCACCCCGGCGCGGCCGGATCTCCACCAGCCCGATCGCATTCAACTGCATCAGCGCCTCGCGCACCGGCGTTCTCGACACGCCGAAGCGTGTGGCCAATTGCACCTCGTCTAGCCGCGCACCGGGGGCGAAGTCGTTCGAGATTATGCTGTTTTCGATCTCGTCTCGCAGGCGTTGAACGACATTCTCCGACATCTTTGGGCCCTTTCAATGCAAGAGGTCAATTCTTGTATGCAAGATGCTTGACTTTGCGCACAAGAATGTTTAGGAACCATACCACATTAGGCAAGTCGCACACAATTGGGCGAACGCATCCGAGCAACAGCAAGCATCGAGAGCGCGCGGACGGCCCTATTTGTGCCGATTCGACGTTGCCAGGGGGACTCCGACATGGAAGGCATCTCGTTCTTCAGCGATATGGTGCAAAGCATCACCGATCGCGGCCGTAGGCTGCTTGCGGTAGGCGCGCGCAGCGGGCCGGTCCCAGCTGAGACCAATATCGAAAAACTCTGCGACATGCTGCTGTCGAGCCGGGGCGAAGCCTCGGGCATGGCATTGGCCGCCGAGATCCATCAGCGCTGGGCGCAACTGGACGCGGCCGGTCAGCAAGACTTCGTGCGTATGCTGCACGAACAGTTCGGCCCAGACATCGCCAAGCTTGACAAAGCCATCGAGCGCTACCGCAGCGACAGGAGTTCGGATGCCGTCATCGAACTGCATCAAGCCGCCGAGCCGCGTCGCCAGGAACTGGTGCGCAGGCTCAACCTTGCCCCCAAAGGTACGGCAAGACTGGTGGAGATGCGCGAGCGCCTGCTAGCCATGAAGGATGCGACGGAACCGTTTCGCGCCGTCGATGCCGACTTCGCGCACCTGTTCGGCTCATGGTTCAACCGCGGCTTTCTGACCCTGCGTCCGATCGACTGGTCGACGCCAGCCGACATCCTTGAGAAGATCATCAAATACGAGGCTGTGCACGAAATCGCCGGCTGGGAGGAACTGCGACGGAGACTGGCTCCTGCCGACCGCAGGTGCTTTGCGTTCTTCCACCCGCGTCTCGCAGACGATCCGCTGATCTTCGTCGAGGTTGCGTTGACCAAGGCGATTCCCTCCGCCATCGCGGATGTGCTCGACGAGAACCGTTCCCCGATCACGGCCCAGGACGCCACCACCGCTGTCTTCTATTCGATTTCCAACTGCCAGGACGGACTGCGCGGCATCTCTTTCGGGAATTTTCTCATCAAGCAGGTGGTCGAGGATTTGCGCCGCGAGCTTCCAAGTCTGAAGACCTTCGTGACGCTGTCGCCGGCTCCTGCTTTCGCCGGCTGGCTGGCAAAACTGCGCAAGGCGACCGATTCGCGCCTCGGTGACCAGGCGATCAAGACGCTCGACCTGCTGGACGATCCGAGCTGGGCGAATGATCCACAGAAGGCGCGGGCCGTCGAAGGTGTACTCCTCCCACTCGCTGCACGCTATTTCGTGAAGGAACGTGCCGCCGGCAGACGGCCGGTCGATCCTGTGGCGCGTTTTCATTTGGGCAACGGCGCTCGCCTCGAACGGTTGAACTTCCTCGCCGATCACTCCGCCAAGGCGATGCGGCAGTCCCACGGCTTGATGGTCAATTACCTTTACAAGTTGGACGACATCGAAGCGAACCATGAAGCCTTGGCGCAACATGGCGAGGTCGCGGCTTCGCCGGAGGTGATGAAACTGGCGGAGACCGAATCGGCCGACGTCAGTCTCGGCGCCCCGGTTCATCGACGCCGTACCAAAATACAGAAAACCTAATAAGCAATTGGGAGGAGTTCAATGAGCAATCACCTGTTCGACGCCATGCGAGCATCCGCCAAGTCAGGCGAGTCCATTTTCATCGAGACCATCGATGGTCGGCATTGGACCTATGGAGATGCGCTGCGGCTCTCCGGACAGATCGCCAGCACGGTCGACGTGCTTGGTGTTCGCCCTGGCGACCGAGTCGCAGTCCAGGTGGACAAGAGCCCGCTGGCTCTGATGCTCTACCTTGCATGCTTGCGTTGCGGGGCGGTCTATTTGCCATTGAACACCGCTTACACGTTGGCCGAACTCGATTATTTTATCGGTGACGCCGAACCGCGGCTGGTCGTCGTCTCATCAAGGGCTCGGGCTGAAGTCGAAAAGATCGCGCATCGCCACGGCGCAATCGTCGAAACACTCGATGCCGACGGCGCTGGATCGCTGATGGAGTTGGCAAGGGAGGAGTCTGTCGACTTCTTCGACGCCGCGCGCGCGCCTGACGATCTCGCTGCGATCCTCTACACATCGGGGACCACCGGCCGTTCCAAGGGCGCAATGCTGACGCACGACAACCTGTTGTCCAATGCGCTTGCGTTGCGCGAGTGCTGGTGCGTGACGACAGCCGACCGGCTGATCCACGCGCTGCCGATCTTTCACACGCATGGGCTCTTCGTGGCGACCAATATCACGCTCATCGCGGGCGCCTCGATGTTTCTGCTGCCAAAGTTCGAGCCGGAAGAAATCCTTCCTCTGATGTCGCGCGCGACGCTGATGATGGGCGTGCCGACGTTCTATGTGCGGCTGCTTCAGCACGAGGGCCTTAACCGTGACGCCGTTGCCAATATGCGGCTTTTCATATCAGGCTCGGCGCCGCTGCTTGCCGAAACACACGCCGCATTCGAGCAGCGCACCGGTCACGCCATCCTCGAGCGCTACGGGATGACCGAGACCAACATGAATACCTCAAACCCTTATGAAGGCGAGCGAAGGGCCGGGACAGTCGGCCTTCCACTCCCAGGCGTGTCGGTGAAGGTCACCGATCCAGCCACGGGCGAGGCGCTTGGACCAGGCGAAACCGGCATGATCGAGATCAAGGGCCGAACGTTTTCAAAGGCTACTGGCGGATGCCGGAAAAGACGGCGGCGGAGTTCAGCAGGGACGGTCATTTCATCAGCGGCGACCTCGGCAAGATCGATGAGGCGGGCTATGTCCACATCGTCGGACGCGGCAAGGACCTGGTGATTTCCGGCGGCTACAACATCTATCCGAAGGAGGTCGAGAACGAGATCGACCAGCTCGACGGCGTCGCCGAGAGCGCGGTGATCGGCGTTGCGCACCCCGACTTCGGTGAGGGCGTGACGGCGATAGTGGTCCTCGAGCCCGGCACCCGGCTGGACGAAAAGGCCGTGCTCAACGCGCTGCACGCCCGCCTCGCGCGCTACAAGCAGCCGAAACGGGTCATCTTCGTCGAGGACCTTCCGCGCAACACCATGGGAAAGGTGCAGAAGAACCTTCTGCGCGACCGGTACAGCGACCTTTACATGCCCGCCTCATAGGAGGCCACGACCCGCGTTGGTGCTTGGGAGCGAGACCGACGCAGGCCGATCTACTAACCGATGGAAATGAGAACGGGCGCCTGAATGCGGTTCCCGAGGGAGGAAGCTATGAACATACAGATTCTGTCGATCGCCCTGCTGGTTGGCATGTTCGTGATCGCAACCATTCAGCCGATCAATATGGGCGCACTCGCCTTCGCCTGCGCCTTTGTGGTCGGCTCCCTCATCATGGCTATGAAGCCGGCGGAAATATTCGCCGGCTTCCCGAGCGACCTCTTCCTGACATTGGTCGGCATTACCTATCTGTTCGCCATCGCCCAGATCAATGGCACCATCGATTGGCTGGTCGAGGGCGCAGTCAAACTGGTGCGCGGACATGTGGCGTGGATTCCCTGGGTCATGTTCCTGGTCGCCGCTGTCATCACCGGCTTCGGTGGCCTCGGACCTGCAGCCGTCGCCATCTTGGCCCCGGTGGCGCTGGGTTTTGCGTTCCAGTATCGCATCAATCCGGTCATGATGGGATTGATGGTTATTCACGGTGCACAGGCGGGGGCTTTTCTCCGATCAGCGTCTATGGTGGCATCACCAACCAGATAGTCGAGAAGGCGGGGTTGCCGTTCGCACCGACATCACTGTTCCTCTCCAGCTTCTTCTTCAACCTGGCCATCGCCGTCCTCGTCTTCTTCGTCTTCGGCGGCTCGAAGGTGTTGCGTAAGCATTCGATCGTATTAGGCCCACTGCCCGACCTCCACCCTGAGGGCGTGACGCAGCCAATCATCGGCCACGGCGGCACGCCGGCTGTGCCAATCAGCCATCGCGTCTTTGAGGAGCAGACGAAAAATGTGTCGGCGCTTTCCAGCCTGACTACGGAAAGGTTGACGACTTTGATTGGCCTTACGGCACTCGCGGTCGGCGCACTCGTCTTCAAATTCAATGTCGGGCTGGTGGCGATCACGGTGGCCGTCGCACTGGCGCTCCTCTCACCGAAGACCCAGAAGGCAGCGATCGACAAGGTCAGCTGGTCGACAGTGCTGCTGATCGCCGGCATCATCACCTATGTCGGCCTCATGGAGAAGATCGGTACGATCGACTACGTCGCGAAAGGCATCTCGAGCCTCGGTATGCCGCTGCTGGTTGCACTCCTCCTCTGCTTCACCGGCGCGATCGTATCGGCGTTCGCCTCGTCCACCGCCTTGCTCGGCGCCATCATTCCGCTCGCCGTTCCGTTCTTGCTGCAGGGCCACATCAGCGCCATCGGCGTCGTTGCGGCAATCGCCATTTCAACGACCATCGTCGACACCAGCCCGTTCTCCACAAACGGCGCCATTGTCGTCGCCAACGCGCAAGAATCCGAGCGCGACAGCGTGTTGCGGACATTGCTGATCTACAGCGCGCTCATCGCCATCATCGGACCTATCATCGCCCTGGTCTTCGTGGTCTCAGGACTGGTCTGAGTAAGCCACGATTCCCAGCTGAATCACCCAGGTCGAGCCGCCGCCTTTTATTGGAGCGGCGGCTGGACTGTCTCAGGACCGCGCTCGTGCAGCCCTCCGCGCGGGTCATATTCGTCAAGCGAACTGTCGCGGCGCCAACACGCTGCACCCGGGCGTTCGGTTGCGCGCAAGGCGATTCCGACCCGTCATGGCAGCACCTTTCGCCGCCGTTTCGTGCCTTGTCGACTGATGCGTTGCCCGTCGAGCAGCCCGAACATTATCCTGCCGGGGTCTTCCGACAGCACAAGCCGTTCGCCGATCAGAGCGGTCGTCCGCCTCGCCGGATCGTAGATTGGCCAGTTGACCGCCGCTCATGCACGAACTGCACGACCGCCTCGTTCATGCGATCAGCTGGCAGCCCTGGGAGTAGGTCGTAGGGTCCGGCGCGTTTCCAGACAGGCGCACCGCGCTTCATCCTGTTCGACGAGCCCACGGCCGGCCTTTCGCCGACCGAGCGCCGCGACCTCGTCGCGATCCTCAACGCGCCGCCGAAGCATATCGGCTACATCATCATCGAGCACGATCTGGATGTCGCGCTGCGTATGTCGGAATATGTCTCGATGATGCACAATGGCCGCCTGTTCAAGGAAGGCACGCCGCAAGAGATCGAAGCCGATCCGAGGTCCAGGAAAACTATCTCGGGGGCAAGCATGGCTGAGCGCCCAGCCTAACCACCATAGCTAATCCTCGCACCTCCACCATAAATACTCCGCCGCTGACGATGATGGCGACATGGTTCGACACGGCGGTCGCCACGCCGATGTTCTGCTCGATTATGGATCGGCTCTAGATCAATCGGCGCCCGCCTACGCAGACGATTTTGCCGGCCGTGAGCAACTCCGCGCGAGTTCCGCCGAGTTCAGGAAGGAAGTCATTCAAATCACCGACGGCGTCTTTGCGGCCGTCGGCTATTCGGCGAGCAATGTCACGCTTATCCAGGGCGACAATGGCTCGATCATTGTCGATACGTCCGCAAACCCTGTCGACGCGAAGGCCATCATAGGTGCATTCGGGGATCGCCTGGTGCGGCCCGTGCGAGCAATTCTCTACACGCACAATCACCCCGACCATTCCGGCGGCGCGAATGTGTTTTCCGGAAATGACAACCCCGAAATCTATAGTCACCAGACGCTGGTGGAAGCCGGTCCAGAGCTCGGCAGAGGCCAGCGCGACGGCGGCGATGCATTTGGCACAAAGCTGCCCGACGAACTGTTCATCAATGCCGGCACCCAACTCGAATACGGTCGGGTGACGCCGCACACGCGGGAAGGCTACCTGCCTCCGACGCGCACCTTCAGCGGCGAGAGCTTGACGATTGAGGTGGCGGGCGCCGAGATGCAGCTTATCCATACGCCGGGCGAATCTCCCGAGAACACGGCTATCTGGCTGGCGGCAAAGGGCGTGCTCATTCCAGGCGACGATTTCTTGAAATCCTACCCGAATCTCTCACCGATCCGCGGCCTTAAACTGAGGTCGCCGGAGAAGTGGATCGCCAGCCTCGACAAGATGCTTACCTTGGAGGCCACCTACATGGTGCAGGGGCATATGCGTCCAATCCTCGGGAAGGACAAGGTGCGTAAGGCACTCACAGACTACCGGGACGGGATCAAGACCGTCCTCGACCAGGCCCTCGCAGGCATCAAGCAGGGCAAGACACCGGACGAACTTGTCCAGGAGGTAAAGCTTCCTACCGAACTCGCAAACAGCCCCTACCTTCAGGAATACTATGGCAGCGTGGCTTGGGCCGTACGGGGTATCTACGCCGACTATGTGGGATGGTTCGATGGCAACGCGACCAGTTTATACCCGCTGCCTCCTACCGAGCGCGCCCGCAAGATGCTCAAGCTAGCCGGTGGACCAGCGAAGATGCTCGATCGAGCCAATGAAGCGGTCGAGGCCAAGGAGTTCCAGTGGGCGGCCGAACTAGTCGATTATGTGCTGGCCCTCGACCCTGAACACGGGGCGGCAAAGGAACTCAAGGCCCGGGCGCTGACCGAACTGGGCGAACGCCAGATCAATGCCACGGCCCGGAATTACTATTTGACCTCGGCGCAGTACCTGTCGAAGAAAAGCAACTAGCCGCCTTGATGCACGGCGATGAGGTTTTGGCGGCCTGAAGCGGCGATGTGGCCGCTGTTGGGCGCTTTTCCGCGAGCCTCGTCAGGCGCCGGCGGTGATCCGTCGTGATGGCAGGTGGGGTTTGCAGGTTGCGGTCGGCGGGTTCGTTTCGGGGCGTCTGCGCCCCATCGTTATGTCGCGAGTTGGGGGATGCGATCGAGGACGATGCGCAGGATACGCTGGTCGGGGCAGGATGTCGGCAGGTGCAGGCGGATTTGCGTTTTCATCTCGACCACCCGCGCGGCGATTTTGATGAGGCGCAATCGCAGCGTGTCGAATTGGGCGACGGCAAAGCTCGAGCGTTTCGGCATCGCAGCGCGCAGGCTCCACATCAGCCAGTAGGCGCCGGCATGCAGGAAGAGCCGGAACTGGTTGGCCGTCGCTCTTGTGCAGGACGTTCGGTCGGCGGCGAGATGCGTCTTCCAGGACTTGATGTGGTTCTCGGCCGCGCCGCGCCGGCAGTAAAGATCCGCGTAGAGCGCCTTGGCCTTTCCACCGGCGAGGTTGGTGACGATGAAGCGGGTGTCAGCACCTTGGGCGCCGACCTCGACCCGCGCGATGATGCGCTCGACGCGGCTCCAGCTGGCGGCCCCATCCAGGAACTCCTTGAATCTGCGGACCTTGTTCGTCTTCGGTGACGCTTCAAAGCGCGCCGTCGTGCGGGCTTCCAGGTCCGCGACATGCTTGCGCAGGGTCGTGGTGGGCGCTACGCCGAGGATGAAGTCGACATCGTTGGAGCGGCACCAGTCGATGATCTGCGGGCTGCAATAGTGGCCGTCGGCCCGGATCAGGATCCGGATGTTCGGCCAGTTGCTCCGGATCGCCCGCACGAGGCGGCGCAGGTGGGGGCAGATCTCAGCCCCGCTCGGCCGCCTGGCCGGTCGCAGGATCGCGCTGACGAACCGGCCCGCACCGTCGAACACTACGATCGGCTGGAAGCCGTATTCGTCGTAATGCGCGTTGAACAGGCGCAATTGCTGGCCGCCATGTACGGCGTCAAACGTGTCGTCGATGTCGAGCACAATCCGCTTCGGCACCTGCCGGAAGGAAGCGCAATAGAGATCGACCATCGCCCGCCCCATCGCGACCAGCTCCCGCACGCCGGGCAGGTTCTCCAGCCGGCAGATCGTCGACTGGGAGGCCAGATCCCGACCCGACGGCAGCGCATCCTGGGCCATCTTGAAGACCGGATCGGAGCGCAGCCGGTTGGCGTCATTGCCATCCTCATAGCCGGCGGCGATCATCTTAATGCGAAAGCCGATCATGTCCGCCAGGCTGTGGACGACCTGGTCCGGGCAGCGCGGATCATCGATGCAACGCGCCAGACGGTCGGCCACCCGCAGTCGTTTTCCACCTCGGCCAGAGCCAGAACGCCACAGTTGGAGGACAACATGCCCCGTCGAAACGAGCGATGACGGACTTGCCGCCCACTGATGACAAACCGCTCAGCGGCAGGGTAAGATCATTCATGGCGGGTGTGGTCTCCGGGAAATGATTCGGATCGGCTTTAGCAACCAAATCCTACGTCATTTCAACGGCTTGCGCCACATCCGCCAACCCGCCGTGAATTTTTCGGGCTAGCAGGTAGCTCGAAGGCGGGCTATTCTACCGATGCTGCATCAATTGAGATTGGATCAGACGGAATAGCTCTGCCTGGTACTGTGCGTCATGTAGAGCATCATGATCTCCTTCCAAGCGAGGCCTTAAAGCCTTCGCGATTTTGCTCGATCGCGTGTCTGCCCAGTTGCAACCGGTCGCCCCCATATACATGGCCTTGATGTCGAGCGCTGTGAATCCGAACGGATTTCCTCCGCCAAAGCGATGGAAATAGTAGTTCACGAACGACCAATCGAAAGGGGCATTGAACCCAACAAAGACGACACTTCCGTCGACACCCGCCGCCATCGCCAGCCAGTCCGTGAAGCGTCGCATTGCCTCCGAGGGGTCCAATCCTGCTCGGGCGAGTTCGTCCAAAGAAAGGCCCGACACCTCAAGAGCCTTAGGATCTGCATTGCGATTGATCGGCTTCAGTTCGCAAGCAAACGTGTTCGTTGGGGCGAACACCTCGCAGGCACCGATCGATAGAAGGCTGAACTCGCCGGGGATGGGGCCGGCCGTTTCCACATCGACCGAAACGAAGATTTCTCGCTTTCCACTCATGAGATCAGGGGCTCCGCCGGGACGAGGGAAGGACGGTTGCGGATGGACTGCCAATGCTCTCGGAACGCTCGCCGCCTGTCCTCCGCGCTTCCCGTGGTCTTCCAATGGAGACCTGAGAAAGTCGTAATATCGAACGGCAGGCTGGATCCTTCGCGTGCCATCACCATGGTTGGAAGACCACGGCCAAGAGCATAGCCAAGCTCAAGGAAGCAGTTCGGCCGTGTCCCGGTGATGTCAGCAAGAACGACGCTGCTGCGATGTAGCTTCGCGAATATCTCCTGATCAATCCGGGCATGCTCATAGGCTTGGCGACCGTCGATCACGACGAGGCGGTAGCCAAATTCGCCTTCGATTACGGGCTGAACCACCGTGTCGAAGAAGGTCTGCACATCGGCATAGTCGGGTAGATCTGGATTGAGCAGCCGCACGGCAAAGGCCTTTGGCCTCTCCAGCGCTTCCAAAAGTTCGACAAGCACGGAGACGCGATCGGGAATTGACTGTCGTGAAGGAAAACGAATCTTGTTGATCCAGTCATGAGCATCGCCATCGTCGGCGATCTGAAACAGCCGCCGGCTCTGGGTGCTGGTCAGCCCATAATTATGGAGTCGGCGCGCACCTGTCGTCTCGGGACAGAGCGGAAGGTTGAGCGGCACGATTGGTTTGCCTGCATCGTGATAGAGATTGGCGAGATAGAGCACGCCCTCAGTCCCGCCCAAGGCCACGAGAATATCTCCGAACCGCGCCTGCGCCTCCATGCGCTTGCTATTCATGTTCCAATGCGCGGCGTTTTCGATTCTCACCAAAGGCGAAGCGCGCAGCTCGTCCCAGAGGCCGGCATATTCCGCCGGAATTTGATCCTCACTCTTATGGTGCTGGACTGCCACCGCGAGTGATCCCGATGCATTCGCTGGACGCAGTGCCAGATTGTCCTTGATCGTCTTCCAGACCAGCCAATCGAAGCAGATCGGCAAGCTGTCGCTCTTGCGCACTGGGTCAGCGTCAACAGCGATAACGAAATTCGCGCCGCGCTTGACCAGCTCTTTTACCAGAGCGGAGACCAGTTCCCGCGCCTGATTCACATCACCAGCCGCCGCGACCGCAACATCTTCGACGATGCTGCCGGCGAGATGGATACGGCGGCCGAACAGCGGAGAGCGAGTCATCACTTATCCTCCATCACCGGCGACGCCTGCAGGGTGGCCGCCACAGATTTCAGATGTTCGAAGCGCAGCGGCTCCTGCGGATAGGCCTTCGCTAGCGCTGCCGGATATAGCCGAGTGCGAATGTCCGAATAGGTCCAGGTTGGATGACCAGCGCGCGCACCCGTCGCCGCGACAAGTTCGTCGAACTGTGTTGGCGCCAGGCCAAGACCGGCCAGGTCCATCGTGAGGAGCTGGCGACGTTCCTCATCGGAGGGGCGCTTGAACTCCTCGATGATTGCGGCACGCCGGCGAAGTGCCGCGTCCAGTGCCGAGAGACGGTTGGTGCAAAGGATCACAACGATGCGGCCGCCATATTGGCGCAGGTCATCAACGCCCTGGATCAGCGTGTTAACGGCCACCTTGTCCTCGTGATGACTGTGATCCTGCGCGCGCGAAGCGCCGAGGCTGTCGCCTTCGTCGATCACCAGGATCGCACGGCGATGTTTGCCAGCGGATTGAACGACCTTGCGAAACGCCTCGGCGATCAGTGTGCCCATCTCGCCGACCATGCCGCTGCCGCGAACGCGATTGGAGAGCTTGAAAAGAATGGAATCTTCGCTCTTAGCCTCCGCCACCAGCTTGTTGGCAATGCATTCGGCCATAGCCGTCTTTCCAGTCCCGACGTCACCGTAAAAGATCACCAGCGGATATTGTTCGGCGACAAGATCGCAGATGGCGAGCTTGCCGCCGTGATGTTTCCGGTTCCATTCACCGAGGCCGCCGACATTAAGCAGAAGGCGAAGTTGATCATGGACGTGGGCGTAGCGCGCCTCGAACCCCAACAGCGTCCTCTGGCGCATGGTGAGCGTAACACTGGGAAGCGGCGTTTCGCTGTCAAAGATGCTCGGCTGGCTCACGCTGCCCAATCCTTTCGTTGCATGCCATAGGCGTTGCTCGCGTAGCCGCGGCCACCTGCCGACATCAGGCTGGCATGGCTGGTGTCGTCGTAAGTCGGCACCCACCCGATTTTGAGCTTGCCCTTTGTCGCCTCGCGCGCCTCGCTCGTATAAGCATTCGTGTAGCTGAGCACGATACGCAGATGCGCACCCGACACCTTTGGCCAGAGGACGCCACCCGGCCGGCTCGACGTGAGTGAGCCTGCGTCGGTATCGACATCAAAGCGGACGGCTTTCACCTCGACGCCATTGCTGAGCAGCGTCACGTCAACCCATTTGAGATATCCAGCCTTGGCCAGCACCTCGATGTCATATGCATAGTTGGCAGCTTCCGCCGCGGTCCAGGCGCCGGTACTGTCGGCGATCATGGCGAGATCGGCTTTCACACGGCGGACGACATTTTCGATGTCGACGACCGTGTAGGTAGCAGTTGCTGTTCTGGTCTGGCTCATCTCAGTCTTCCGTGTTGAAGCGAGGACCGAAGATTTCCTTCCAGACCTCGTTGTCATTTTCGGCAGATGCGAAATTGGCGGTTTCCCAAGTCACCTCAGCCGACGCGACAATCTCCTTGCGCTCGGCCTCAGAGATCCGGCTGGTCACGTTGTTCAGACTGTAAACGGGATCGAGAATGATCACAGGGTCGGAGAACGTCGTGAAGGGCGCCGTGTTCTCAGGAAAACTGATTTGATCCTTGAGGCCGGATTGAGCGATATAGAGAAGGAAGTTCCGAAAGCGCTGTTCGATGCTCCCCGAATTACCCTGCGTCGCCAGGACATGCGCCATGATCAGTTCGATGGCGAAGGATTTGAGCGGTTTGATCTCCGCTTGATTGCGCCATTTTTTTGCCATGCGCACCAGCGTGCGGAAATCGCTGTCCTCAATCTTGCGGTCCCGGACAAATTTGATCTGGCATGGCGCGCAGGTCTGGATCTTCGACCCATCATGGATGTCAAACTGCCAGCCATAGCCAGGTCGGTTCTCGTCCTCGATCACCGGGACGATGTCGACGCTCAGTCCGGTCCCCACGAAGGTGACCGTCGCGGCCTTGCGCTGGATCTCGAAATCTTCGACGGACTTGCTCGGATATTGCTTCATCAGCAGGTCATAGATCGTGTTGTTGAGGCTATCGAGCGTTTCCTTGTTCGCGTCGCGACCGGAAATGTAGAACACGATGTCGACGTCGACCGGATCGACGCTGGTTTTGCGCAGGATCGTAAATTTGGCGAACGACCCAGCCTTCACCACCTTGGTAATCTTGATCTCGGTCTTGTCGCGGACGCTCTTGCACAATTCGACGATCAAGCGGTCAACCTGTTCGTGATATTCCTTCCTCTTGTCCGACGGCAGGCGCAGGACATTACTGTCGTAGTAACGCAGTTCCGTATTGCTCAACGCCATCGTCCCGACCTTTCTCGCTCGGCGCCTGCCTATCACCCGCCTATGATCGGCGGGCCGTTTCAGTGGTGCGCTTCATCTGTTCGGTTTACAAAACTGGAAATCTTGGCAGTGCGACTATCAGATATGAGCCAATTCAGGCCTTTTCAAGGGATTTCAGTTTACAAAAATTCTTATATTCTATAGATGGAAACCGACGATCGCAAGGAGGCCGCCATGATCGGAAGCAAGCTCAAAGTGGCCCGGTCGGCGTCGGGCCTATCGCTGCGCGCCCTTGCCGATGCCATGGGCGGTATCGTCTCAGCCCAAGCCATCGGAAAATATGAGAGAGATGAGGACATGCCGAGTTCGCGCATCCTGATGGCAATGGCGGCCACCCTCAACGTCACGGAGGAGTATCTCCTCAGCGAAGACGAACTTGCCCTGGAAGGTGTGGATTTCCGCAAGAAGGCCGGCACCTCATCGCGCGAGGAGGCTGCGCTGGAGGCGCGAGCGATTCACATGCTCGAGCGCTACCTGACGATAGAAGACTTACTGCAAATGCGCAGCGTCGATTGGGAGCAGCCACGCAGCGCTCCCCACCCGGTCGCAGACATGCGTGATGCCGAGGACGCAGCCCGTTCAGTGCGCGAGGATTGGGGGCTCGGCAACGACCCCATTCCACAGCTCGCCGAATTGTTGGAGGAGCGCGGCATCAAGATCCTGTCGCTCGATCTCGACGATATTGATGGCCTTGCCGCGAAAGTGCGGCGCAAGGACCGCAATGCCGCGCGCGTCATCGTCATCAAACGCAGCACCTGGTCGGAGCGCAAGCGCTTCAACCTAGCGCATGAGCTTGGTCATATGGTGATCGCACCGTCTGGCGGCGTCGACGAGGAAAAAGCAGCGCACCGCTTTGCCGGCGCCTTCTTGATGCCCGCAGATGCCCTGCGCGCGGAGGTCGGTGCCAATCGCTCGTCGATCAGCCTCGGGGAACTTGTCGTCTTGAAGAAGCGCTTCGGCGTCAGCATTCAGGCTCTGACGTATCGCTGCAAGGATCTCGGCATCATCAATCAGGCGGCCTTTGGTCGCCTGTTCAAGATATTCGCCGAGCGAGGATGGAGAACAGCACCATTCGAGGAACCGGAAACGATGCTGCCGGAACTGGAGGAGCCTAAACGTTTCGAGCGATTGTGCTATCGGGCACTTGCCGAGCGTGTCATCGGTGAGGCGCGCGCTGCGGAGTTGCTGGGCATCTCCGTCCGCGAGCTCGATGCCAGGCTGGATCAGGTGGTGGCTTGATCCGTGCCGGTTCTCGTCTCAGACACGTCGGTTCTGATCGACCTGGAGCGAGGCCAGCTTCTGGAGGAGATGTTTCGTCTACCCTTCGAATTCGCCGTTCCCGACCTACTCTATGCAAGGGAACTCGCGGGACCGCTCGGCGAACAACTGGTGGCGTTGGGACTTCGCGTTGAAGTCCTGACGCCAACGGAACTGGCTCGGGCGACGATGGCGCGGCGGCAAAATGCCCGCCTGTCTACACCAGATACATTCGCTTTCGCCATTGCTAAATCTCGTCAATGGACACTTCTCACCGGTGATGCCGGCCTACGCGAACTTGCTCAGGCAGAGCGGATCAACATGCACGGCGTCCTGTGGTTGTTCGACCAACTTGCCAATGGAAACCACGTTGCCCTTGAACGGCTCCATCAAGGTCTGAACATCATTTTCACTCATCCAAGATGTCGGCTCCCCGCGCACGACGTGCGACGCAGATTGGTCCGCTTCGCTCAAGGAATTGGTTAGGCGTCAAAGATGGGCATCGAGTTGCCACTACCCTCCAGTTAGGTGCATTGGCAAGCAGTCATCGATCATAGCGCTGCCGCCGCAATCGTCATTCCGCCTCGCGTCAACGCGGTCGAACCATTCGACGATAGACCTCCCGGCCAAAGGAACCAGCATATCGCCGCAATCGGCAGAGACGGCCGGATGAAATGGCAGGTCTCCAACGGTTATGGCAAACGCTCGCTGGTCGAGACCGCCATAGGGCGATACAAGTCCACCATCGGGCGGCGTTTGCGGGCACGGTCGCTTCCCGTTCAGCAGACCGAAGTCGCCATCGGCTGCGCCGTCCTCAACCGCATGCTTGCCTGTGCACGCCCGAAATCCGCCCGCCGCAAGGCGGCCACGGCATAGTCTGCCGCTTCAAAGATCGACATCCGCTCAAGTCCGGACCCATGCACCAACGCCCATCTATGATAGATTTTATCGCAGAGACGCTTAGATATTCTCCGGCAGGTAGATGTCGAAGGGCAGGAAGGTCTGTCCCGGCGCGTTGGCGGCGCCGTCCTTGATGGTATGCGCCATGAGATCGACGAGATCGCTGCTCAGCCGCGCCAGCGGCGTTGCGAGCACCATGGTGACGATGTTGTTGGCGAGTGCAGCGCGCGACTCAGGCGTTATCTCGTTGCAGATCATGACCGGAGGCTGGGCAGGCATGGCCATTCTCACCGCCGTGATAGCTCCCTCCATGCCGCCCCCGGCTATGTAGCACCCGACGAGATCGGGATGCCTCTCGAGCAGGTCGAGCATTGCATCGTGAGTCAAATCGGCCGTCTCGAGATTGACCAGCGTCTCAAGTACTATGAAGTCCGGTGCGTGTTCCCGGAAGTAGGCGCGCACGCCGATCTCGCGCAACTCTTGGCCGTGAAAGCGGTGGCTGCCGACAAACACCGCGACCTTGCCGGGCCGCCTGGCGCACTTCGCGATCATCCACGCGGCGGTGCGTCCTACCTTGCGGTTGTCGAGGCCCACATAGCCCTCCCGTACGCCGGAGGCGCAATCGGACAGGAGCGAAAACACCGGAATACTGCGGGCCTTCAAGCTCTCCACGGCGACCGTGACCGTTGGATGATCGGGGCTGACCAATGCGACGGCGTTCGTCTTCGCTGCCAGTTTCTCCAGATGGACGACGATGTCCTCGGGAGCCTGGCTCGACCAGAAATCAATGACCGCAACGCCGCGGAACCGCGACGCATGGGTCGTCGCGGCCT
Source organism: Mesorhizobium loti (assembly GCA_014189435.1). Lineage (NCBI taxonomy): Bacteria > Pseudomonadati > Pseudomonadota > Alphaproteobacteria > Hyphomicrobiales > Phyllobacteriaceae > Mesorhizobium > Mesorhizobium loti. The sequence continues at coordinate 108,876 of CP050295.1, read as the reverse complement.
CCAACTCGCGCGCGAACTCCTGATAGAAATGCTGCTCGGGCTTCTGCAGAAGAAAGCCCAGCCGGTATTCCGGGAGATCCTGGCGGATCCGCTGCTTGATCAGGGGCGCGGCGTGGTAGCCGATGACGGTCGCCGCCTCGTAGACCCGCTGCGCCGTCTCCTCGCGCACCGGAAGGCGGCTGTTCAAAACCCTGTCGACCGTCGCCACGCTGACCCCGGATGCCCGAGCCAAATCCGAAACCGTTGGTCGCTTGGCCAAGGCTAGCCTCCTTTTGAGGTTTCGAAGGAATGATAGCGGATGATAGAAAAATTGCAAGATCTGTTGAGGTAAATGATTGAATATGGTAGTTCTGTTGCATGACGGTTTGTCAGCCTTGGTCCTAGCCTGAAAAAGGAAGATCGTGATGAGCGCAACTGCCGCAGCCGACGACTATAGGCAGACGAAACGCGACTACAGTCTGATAGGGCGCTACGGGCAGCGCGCCGTCGAGCATATCAAGCCCCACAGGTTCCCGATGGTGCCGTACCACGCGCTGCTGAAGCTGAACGGTTTGGTCAAGCACGACCAGCCGTCGCCGTCGATCGCCGGCAACCGGCGAAATGATCCCGACCTTCCTGCGCCAGTTGCGCAACGAGGACTACTTCGTCAAGCGCGAGCTGCCGCCAACGGCGCGGCCGTATCGCGAAGAGTTCCACGCCGAAACCAAGGTTGCCGCGGAACAACAGCCTCCCAAGGCTACGGAGGCGGCGGCCCGCCGCCGCCTCCGACTTCGATCAGACAAGATCCACGGAGATGAAAGTGACGGATTGGATCGAGGCCTGCGGCGCCGGCCGCGGACAGACATCTGCTTTTGGCGAGCGGCATCGGTCCCGGCAACGCCGTGGCCCGCACATTCGCCTGGCCGACATGCTGATCGCGAGGCGGGCGCGGCCTGACCCTCGGAACTGATGTCGCCCGACGTGAAACTCAAGACGTTGCTGGCGTCATGATCGCGCAAAATGTGAGGTGCAGCCGATGAGCAGGAAGAGACCCACGGTAGCGGATATCCGCGCCTTGAAAGACAAGTATCAGTTCACGATGATCCGCGTGGAGACGCTGGACGAGTTGGAGGCTGCCGAGAGGGCCGGCGTCGACATGGTTTCGGTGCCGCCTGAGATCATGGTTCTTCCGCATTTCCGCGAGGTTGCGCCAAGCCTGTTTGCGGTGCCGGGCGTCAATTTCTTCGAGGTCGGCATGGCGGACGATTTTGTGCGCTGGGCTTTCGCGCTCTACAAGGCGAGCGCCGACGCCGTCTATTGCAGCGCCAGTCTGGCGACCGTGGAGCGGCTCTCCGACGAGGCCATTCCGGTGATCGGCCATGTCGGGTTGATCCCATCGCGGGCCACCTGGACGGATGGATAGCCGCAGACATGCGTTTCAAAGGGCTTGATCTGAACCTTCTCGTCGTGCTCGACGCCCTGCTGGCCGAGCGCAATCTCTCGGCGGCGGCACGCCGCATCAACCTCAGTCAGCCGGCCATGAGTGCGGCCGTCGCCCGGCTGCGCGATTTTTTCGGCGATGAACTGTTCAGCATGAGCGGCCGAGAACGTATTCTGACATCACGTGCGGCAGCACTTGGCCCCGCAGTCCGCGAGACTCTCCTAAACATCCAGTCCTCGATTATGTCGTCGGATCCGTTTGACCCTGCTCGATCCGATCGCCGCTTCAGGATCATTATTTCCGATTTCGCCGCGCTCGTGTTTTTTGAAACGGTCGTGGAGCGTGTTGCCCGGGAAGCCCCCGCCGTCAGCTTCGAATTGATGCCTCTCGACGGCAGCCCCGATGAGGTCCTCCGGCGTGGTGAGGTCGATTTTTTGATCACTCCGGATGTGTTCATGTCGAACGCGCATCCAAGAGTGGCGCTTTTCCACGAGAGGCTCGTATGCGTAGGCTGTCCCACGAACAAGCAGCTGCCACGGCACCTTACATTCGAGAGATACATGTCGATGAGGCACGTCTGCGTCAGGTTCCGACGTTTGCTGAAGCCCTCCATCGAGGAAGGGTTCTTGCTTGAGCATGGTCTTAAAAGACGTGTCGAAGTCGTCGTGCAGAGCTTCAGCATGATCCCGCCCATGGTGTCCGGCACAGCTCGTATAGCGACCGTGCCCCTCCGGCTGGTCAGGCATTTCGAAAACACGTTTCCCCTTCAGGTTGTCGAACTTCCGCTGCCGCTTCCCGGTTTCACCGAAGCCGCCCAGTGGCCGGCTCTCCACAATAGCGATCCGGCAAGCATCTGGATGCGAGAGATAATGATGCAGGAGGCATCTCGGCCAGAGCTATGACGGAATTTGGGTGACTGGGTTGATCAAGCGGCGCTTTGCGGCGTTGGTGCATGGGTCCGGACGGTGGTGTCACATTGATTGAGCCGTAAGGAAATTGAGGTAGCAGCGCGGGGCAGAAATGCTGCGGGATCAGCTCCGTCTGATCGAAGGGGGCAATCCCGCCGCGGCAGGCGGGACATCGATCCCGAAGGCCGCAACCGTGCACGAAGCAGAAAAGACGCGATGCCAGTCGCCACTGCCGACGAAAATACAGAGCCTCGTCGTCGGCGAGGCAAAAAGGGGAATACTGAATCCAGGTCGAACGGTTGCGCTTGGCCCTTTCGCGCAGTGGCAGCAAGAGCGGTGGCAGAGCCCGACCAGCCATTGCCACCGCCAAGATTGTTTCCCGCGAAACGCCTGTCTGGCGGCCGAGCAGAGTTTTCGTCGAGGGCTTCGAGAGGCCTTTTGGTGAGGTGATCATTGTACGTTTTCCCTTTGGTTCCTCACGTCCTATTACTGCCCATGTGAGCTTCGACAGCTTGTTCGCGACGTGCTGGGAACGGCGGAGCGACCAGCGTTATTCAGCCGCGGTCAGCCTCGCCAAGGCCTGCTCCCGCCGACGGACGGCCGGATCGTTCATTAAATCCGTCCTCCTTCGAGGTTCGCTGCCCTCCGCGCCTGCTGATCTTTTCGCGGAACCAGTACCCGTCGGGAATTCGTGCGTTAATCATACCTCTCCTTCCGCCCTGCTTTCACAAGGATATGCGCCCGCCGTATCAAGATATTGCCGAAAACGTGACGACAAAGCAGGCGCCGCCGTCGGATGGTGATTCGTGGTGCACGGTTGCGCCGTGACGCAAGGCGATCTTGCGCACCAGCGACAGGCACCGAGGCCCCAGCCGGCGGCCGTCTCGCTGCGGCCCTGTGGCCGGAAGAAGGGCTCGAAGACGCGCTCACCGGTTCCTTCCGGCAGGCCCGGCCTGTGATCGCACACCTTGAGCACCACCGAGCCGCCCCTTCGATCCCCACATGCGCGCTAACCGGCGGGCAGCCATGTCTCTGCGCGTTCTGCATGAGATTGCGAACCACCGCGTGAGCAGCTTCGGGTCGCCCGACACGACGCCAGGTTCGCCTGAGACGTCGACGCCGGACCGTGCGCCTTCCTCGGCCGTGAGCGCCAGCAGATCCACCGGCTCCAGCTTCTCGATATGGTCGAGCCGGCCGGCAAGCAGGATTTCCTCCACCAGCGCATCGAGTTCGGCGAGGTTGCGCACGATCTCGTCGCGCATCGGGCCGCTTTGTTCGTTGGCGATGAGGTCGATCGCCATGCGCAGCCGCGGAAGCGGCGAGCGCAACTCGTGGCTGGCATTGGCAAGCAGCGAGCTATTCGCGGCAAGCAGCCGCTCGAACTGCTCGGCGGCGCGGTTGAAGCTCGCCGCCACCGCCGCCACCTCGTCGCTGCCGCGCACGGCGACGCGCTTGTCGAGAGCGCCTGCGCCCCAGCGATCGACGCCCTGGCGCATTGCTTCAAGGCGGTGTGTGAGATGACGCACGACTGGAAAGGCGGCAAGCCCTATCACCGCGGCGATCAGCGCGAGAAAGCCTGCCTGGCCGAGCGGCATTCTCAGCCGCGCCGCGATCACACTTCCGTCCAACTGCCGGCTGATCAGCAGGTGATGCCCGCCGGGGAGGATCCTGCGCGGGGATCCGAACTTTTGCGGGGAGATCGGCCGGCCGATCTCTGCAACCAGCCCCCCTTGCGGGCCGAAGACGGAGATGTCGGCATTGAAGGCCGCCGAACCCGCTCGGCCGTCGCCTGCAGCAGAGCGGGGTCGGAGTCCGCCGGCGGCATCGCCGCGAAGGCGTCGCACGCGGCATGGTCGCGTTCCCGGCTCATGTGCAGGAAGGTCGCGCTGGCGATCACCACTGCAGCGAAGCTGACGAGCACGGTGAGATAGATCTTGACGAAAAGGCTGTTGCGCATGGCTTATCTGTCACCGTCCTGGAAACGGGCAAAGAAATAGCCCGCGCCGCGTACCGTATTGATGCGGCGAGGATCTTTCGGATCGGTCTCGATCGCGGCGCGGATGCGCGAGACATGCACGTCGATCGACCGGTCGAACGCCAGTTCTTCGCCCTTGACCATGTCCATGAGCTGCACGCGCGACAGCGTACGCCCGGCATTTTCGGCGAGCACCACCAGCAGGTTGAACTGGTAGCTGGTCATCGGGCAGTCGCGCCCGTCGACGCGGGCCGAGCGCGACGAAGGGTCAATCTCCAGCCGTCCGAAGCGCAGGATGCGCGGGGAGCCGGCGTTGCGGCGGCGAAGGATCGCCTTCAACCGCGCCAGCAATTCGCGCGAATTGAAAGGCTTCGGCAGATAATCGTCGGCGCCTATTTCCAGCCCCACGATGCGGTCAGTCTCGTCGCCTCGCGCCGTCAGCATCAGAACCGGCACGTCGGAGTTCGCGCGGATGCGCTTGAGCGCCTCGAAGCCGTCCATGTCGGGCAGCATGACATCGAGAATCACGGCATCGGGCGACAGCCGCGCGATATCGGCAATGCCTGCGCCCGCTGTATCCGCCGTTCGCACACGAAACCGTTGCCCGTCAGATATTCCGCGAGCATGGCGGACAGGCGCCTGTCGTCGTCGACGATGAGAACCTGGTCCGCCATGCTCGTTTGTCTACTCCGATTCGAACCTGTGCCGGTACAGAGCTTACCAGCGTCGGTGCCAGCTGCGATCCTAGAAAAGTTCGACCAGCTCCGCCCGCTGCTCGGCCGTCAGCACCGCGGCGGCGTCGAGCAGCGCCGTCGTCAGCTTGCGCGAGACCTCGTCGACCGCCGCGATACGCTCGGCGCGCAGCTTCTCCACTGCCTCGCGGTCGATGGTTGCGGCGCCGAGCAGCTTGGCGACATCGTCTCGCGTATCGCGGAAGCCGCACTTGATCGGGCGGACATCGTCGCGGAACTTGTCCATGATCGCCTCCAGCTTATCTTCCTGCTCGGGTGTGGCGTCGACCTCCCCGAACATGCACTCAAAGTTATGCCCGCCGAACCCCATCCCGTCGCGGAAGTTGGCCTGCATGTGCATGTCGGGTCCGCGGTGGCCCCCGCCCATGCCGAGCGCTGCATGCGCCCGTAATCCTGGCTGAGCGCGCCAGGGACGCCGACGCCGGCAAGCGCCACTATCGCGATGCCGCCTATGGCGATTCGCTTGCCCCAGCTCTTCTTCTGCGCGGTGCCGGAGAGGCTGGCCGGTTCCTGATGGTTCGTTTCCATGATGGTCCTTTCGCTAATGCGGCATCTCTGCCGCGACTGGGCGAAACTACGAGCGTAATGTTTCGGCTGTTGCGGGCGAATGTAAAGTTGTGTGAAGCCGGCAAGGCGCTATTGCGGCGGGGAAGCGCGGAAGAGAGCTGGCTCGGGAAATTTGGACGGGGGTTATAAGTGGAATTTCTGACTGAACACGGCGTTGGTGCATGGGTCCGGACTTGAGCGGATGTCGATCTTTGAAGCGGCAGACTATGCCGTGGCCGCCTTGCGGCGGGCGGATTTCGGGCGTGCGCAGGCAAGCATGCGGTTGGCCATGCTATTCTGGCAGCGCGAAGCGCGTGATGCGTGTCCAAAACCTGACATCGTCAGAAAACATGTCAGGTTCAAAACACATCTTGGGCACTGTGGAGGTTTTCCACGCGTAATCATGCGCATCCCGCGCGCGGAGCGCGCTGGCACGGCCTTTGCTGAATGAGATGCAGCGACATTGAGTGAGGGCTGACTGCACGCAGAAACTTCCCTTGAACCCGGCGCCTCGTCTCTAAGAGGTAAACAAGCTTGCGCATAAAGTCGCGCAACCTTTGGCAATAGCTTTGGAGCAACATGGTCTTGCAGATTGAGCCCCCGGCGTGGCGAGCCCCTCACAAACTTCCAGGCCTGGAATCGGCTCTGGAGTGAGGGAGCCCCAAAAATTGTAGGCTGGATGCGCATGTTTAACGAAAATTCACGTGAGAAGCACAAGCTGGACGGACGTCGGCTCACCGATGTAATCGCGGCTATCGATGAAATCGGGGCATCGTTTCCGGACAGAATCGCGATTACGCATGGCGCGGCGGAACTCACATATGGTGAGCTGCGAGTCATGTCGGCTAGAATCGCGAGCACTCTACGAGAGCGCTGCGCGGTGCGAACGATCGTGAGCTATTGTGGTGAACGAAATCCCAATTGGGCCGCTACAGTAATCGCAATTCTGAAGGGCGGCTCAACATATTTGCCGCTCGACCCATCTTTACCGGCCTCACGCACTTCATTCATGGTCGAGCAGAGTGGATGCACTCTGATTATCGGGCAAGAGCGGCCGGAAGCCCTCGGTCTGCTTCAAGAAAACAGCCACGGCACCCGAGAATTCATGACGGTGCAGACCGCGTTATTTGGGGACCGTGCCTCTTCTGCGATGCCCTCTTCGGCTGAGTGCGGTCTCGCTTACATCTTGTTTACGTCCGGTTCGACGGGGTGGCCCAAGGGTGTGATGGTCGAGCGTACCGGACTAAACAACCATTTGATAGCCAAGATCGATGCGCTCGAGCTGACCGAGAAGGACTGCATCGCTCAAACTGCATCGCATTGCTTTGACATCTCGCTGTGGCAGCTCTTGGCAGGGCTATGCGTTGGAAGCCGCGTCGCGATCATAGACGATGCCACGCTTAGATCTCCGATCGCTCTTCTTAAGGCGCTGCAGGGACAAGGCGTCACAATTGTCCAATTCGTCCCATCGGTGCTTGCCATATTTGTTGAGTATCTGCAGACACTCGCGGCAGACGAGCGCCCTCTCAGTGCCTTACGCATGATCTCCACGGTCGGCGAGCCGCTGACGCCTGCCCTGGCGCGCGCCTGGCTGGCACTGTATCCCCAAGTCCCAATTCTCAATCACTATGGCCCGACAGAATGTGCGGATGGGGTTACCCACCATGTGGTTTCTGTCCCGCCTAGTGCAGCTGACGCCTATGTACCGATCGGTCGGCCGATCTCCAATCTTGAAGTCTATGTCGCCGATGGATGGCGGCTGTGCAGGACGGGTGAAGTCGGCGAGATCTGTGTCAGCGGAGTCGGTGTCGCTGCTGGCTACATCAATGATAGCGCGCGTACCAAAGATGCTTTTTTTCCAAACCCGTTCTCCAACCATCCATCCCATCGGCGCCTATACAAGACAGGCGATCGCGGACGCTTCAGAGCTGACGGCCTGCTGGAATGTCTTGGCAGGCGAGACCGTCAAGTCAAGATCCGGGGGCACCGGGTCGAGCTTGGAGAGATTGAGTCTCGGCTCTGCACCCATCCTTCGGTAAGTGGCGCCGTCGCCGTAGCACCCGTCAATGAAGGCGTGAAGCTCACAGCAAGAGACATAACCAAGGCCGACGGAGGGATCAGGCCAAGACGAATAGTGGCCTATGTATCGGCTCCTCCCGACGTCTTGGAAAGTGGACTCCGAAGCTTTGTTGCCGAAACGCTTCCTGCCTACATGGTCCCGGAGCGTATCATTCATGTCGATGGCATTCCAATTACCAGAAACGGGAAAGTAGACTTTGCAGCTTTGCCGGATCCGACGACCATTCGCCCTCAGATGCTGAATTCGTTCGAGGAACCAAAGACGGAGCTCGAAGGCAAGCTGCGAGGTATCTGGTCCAGCGTTCTTCGCATCAAAGATATCGGCGTGAACGACCAATTCATGGACCTTGGCGGGGACTCGCTCCGGGCGATGCTTATATTAGCCCAGCTGCAGAGGCAGCTCAGGGCGAAGGTGGATTTCAGGCTGGTGCTAAATGGGACCGTCAGGTCGCTGGCGGCATCGCTATCAAGCCAATCCGAGACGACACAGAACGTGCTTCCAGCGGGCCGGAAGCACGGACGATCATCGCTGACACGGGTGCAGGAACACCTGTGGTTCCTCTGGCAGCTCGATCCGGATGCGAAAAACTACGTCATTCAAGGTGGCCTGCGTATACGAGGAGCAATCGATCTGACTGCTTTCAATGAAGCTTGGATCAATGTCGTCAGGGCCCACGACGCGCTTTCGGCACGTTTCAGCGACGAAGATGGGCCGGTCCAGATTTTTGATGATCCGCATTACGCCAATTTAGAGTTGGTTGACACCACTCACCTTACGCAACAGGAGGCTGAGGAGCTTGTGGCGGAGATGCGGCAGACCGAGCTCAACGACGCCTTTGATCTCAGTCAGGGCCATTTGTTTCGTGCGCGCATGATCCGCCTTGCCGCGGATGACCATCTAATACTGATAACCGCACACGAAATTATCATAGATGCCTGGTCGATCTCCGTCTTGCTCAGAGACTTGCGAACGAGATACACCAATGCTGCCCCGTTCTCTCCAGAGCATCGTGTGTCACTCTCGGCCTATGCGCTCTGGGAAAGTGTACACGTTACACCGGACTTGCTGGTTGAGCAGCGGCGCTACTGGCGTGGGCAGATTGGCGACAATCCGCCCGCGCTTTTGCTAGCGAGTGATCGACCCCGGCCGAAAGGGAATTCCTACCGTGGGGCCTCGCATGCGGTTCCCCTTGGTGAAGAACTGTCCGATCAAGTGAGGGGTTTTGCACGTCGGCACAGGTGCACCACATCCACGATCCTGTTGGCATGCTTTAAGCTCCTGTTGCGGATGTATAGCGGCCAGGACGATGTCATCGTCGGTATACCGCACGTCGTGCGCGACCAAACAGGCACGGAGGAGATCGTTGGTTTTTTCCTCAATATGCTACCAATCCGAACCACTATCGATGTCAATAAGTCCTTTGTGGCTCACGTAACTCATGTGCAAGCCCTTGTCAGCGATGCCATCGCGAACTCGGCGTATCCATTCAGTTGGATGGTGAGGGACGCCCGATTGTACCGCGAAGCCGGTCGATCACCGATCTTCCAAGTCATGTTCAACATGTACTCCGAACCCCAGGAGCCACCGGCCGAACGCGATTTGGATCTGACGTTTCGTGAATATGACACAGGCTATGTGAAGTTCGACCTTACCCTGTATGCGCAAGACCAGGGCGATGAGATTGCGCTGCAACTGGCATATGCGGAAGACATTTTTTCAAGTCACGTGATCGCTCGCATGGCCGCCAATCTTCGCCATCTTATTGCTGCCTGTGTCGAGAGGCCGGCTGAGCCGATTGTCGCCCTGACTTGCCTGTGCCCCTCGGAGGTCGCCATGCTGGACGCGCTCAGGGGCGCTGAGCAGGTACATGAGAACGAACCTTCGCTCGTGGAAGCCTTCGATCAGGTCAGCGCAAAGAACGACCGGGTGGCGTATTTCGGCGAGTTCGGAGAAGTCACGTTCGGCCAACTGCGCGAACGCATGGCGGCGATCCAGTCCGCTCTGCGTACCGGCGAGGTAGGGCCGGGCGACATGGTCGCCATGCTGATCGACCGGTCACCTGAAGTGGCCACTACAACTTTGGCTATCCGGGCAATGCAGGCGACCGTCGTGCCTATATCGCCAGATTGCCCGAAGGAACGGATCAGCCACGTTGTAAGAGATAGCGGTGCAAAGCTCCTAATTCACGCCAGCGCGGACGAAGAGATCGATTTCGGTGTGCCGTCCGTTAGCTTGTCTTTCCTGCAGGCGAGATACTACCCCGCTCGGGCAATGCACTGCGAGGTCGAGCAGCCTGATAACAGCGCAGCCAGCCTGATCTACACCTCATCCTCAACGGGTAAGGCGAAAGGCGTTCTCATACCTGAGCCCGCAATACTCAATCGACTGAACTGGATGTGGCGATGCTTTCCGTTTGATGGCGCCGACGTGATCGTTGTTCAGAAGTCGGCGGGACTTGTTGCCGCAGCATGGGAGTATTTTGGAGGACTCCTGAAGGGGGTCCCAACGCTGATCCTGACCGATGACCAGTTGCTCGACCCCGACCTCTTGTTGAGTGCCTTGACTAGGCATCGCGTGACTCGGTTGTTCGCTTCCCCGCCCATTCTGTCCGGTCTGATCGCCTCTCAAAAACGACATGCGGAAACGACCAGCTTGCGCCTAGTCACAAGCAGTGCTGAACCGATGCCGCCATCGCTTCCTTCTCGTTGGCGACAGAGCTTTCCAGATGTGCCGCTATGGAATTTTTATGGCGCCACGGAATGCGCGTCTAATGCGGCAGTCTACGCAACATCGGAGGCGGACGATGGCTCTAAAGCTGTGCCGATCGGGCGCCCAATCGACAATGTGAAGATCTATGTGCTCAATGCACAGTTGGAGCGGGTTCCCGTCGGGGTAGCAGGCGAACTCTGCGTCGCGGGACGCTGCGTAAGCACGGGGTACTGGCGGGACCCAGAGCGAACGAAGCAAAGTTTCGTGCCCAATCCATATGATGACTGCCAATACGGCCTTGTTTATCGCAGTGGCGATATCGCCCGCGTCTCAGCCAAAGGTCTTCTGGAGATTTGCGGTCGATCAGACAACCAAATCAAGCTCCGGGGTTTCCGAATTGAGCTGGAGGAAATCGAAAACGCCCTTGAAGTGCATCCTGGAATTGCCAGGGCCACCGCAGTCGTTCGGGGAGTGGATGACAATCGCCGACTGGTGGCCATAGTGGTCCCAACTGACGATGGCCTTACCGCAGGAGACATTGTGAATCACCTACGGCAGGAATTGCCGCCCTACATGATTCCATCCGATTTTCGCATGGTGGACCGTATGCCACTGACGGCGAGCGGGAAGATAGATCGTCGTCGCCTCTCTTCTGTCCGATCCCGCGAGCTTCGGAATGCCCAATCTACTGAGCCGCGCACGGAGCGGGAGAGACTTCTTGCCGAGATCTGGCAAGATCTGTTGGGCGCCAAATCCATCGGGATCGATGACAGCTTCTTTGATATCGGCGGAAACTCTCTTCTGAGTGTGCGTTGCGTTACATTAGCGCGTAAAGCCGGACTGAGCTTGACCGTTGGCCAACTGTATAGAACATCGACCATTCGGGAATTGGCCAAGGAAATCGCATCGGCCACGACGATCTCTGCCTATGAGGCTCCCGATGGACCGTTGCTAGTGACTCCCGCCGTCTCATCTTGGAACAGCCTTGTCGGATTAGGCGAGCACTACAACCTTGGCGACCTTTTCTTCCTGCCCGCGGGTCTCTTGAATCTATCAATCCTTGAAGGCGCCCTTGCTCATGTCATTGGTCGGCACGAAGGACTGAAACTTCGAATAGTCCAAACCGAGAGCGGCCTATCTCAGGCAATCGGATCGGTACCCAATCCCCTCGTGGAAGAAATAGACCTGGTCGGCATGGCCACGGCAAAACAGCTGACGGTCATCGAAGGCGCCTGCGCAGAGCGTCAAACCAGGTTTCGGTTTGACGGTCAGACACCCCTCGTCAGGCTTTCAGCCTTCCGGACATCAGAGAGCGGCAACTACTATCTGCTTGTTTTGATGCATCACTTTGTAGCTGACGGGACTGGGTACCGACTGTTCCTAAATGCACTGGAAACAGCCTACAATACGCTAGCCGCAGGCGGGGACCATTGCGGATCCAGAGACGACGCCTCTCTCTCAGTGGCTGGAGCGATTGGGCCATTACGCAGATAGCGAAGCGCCAACCGAACTCGAATATTGGGAGGGGGTTCGATATGATCTGCTCGATATGCATGTGAGCGATGCTGGCTCGGGTACAGCGGAATTTTTAGATGAAACTGCAAGAAGGCTCCATTATGCCCGCTTGGAGGGATTGGTAAATGAAGAATATTGCAGCCAACTTTGGGAAGATCAGGCCAAATATTGCGTAACGATCGGCGAGAAGGCGACGGCCAGACTTCTCAATGTCTCGGCGACGTCTGCGCAATGCGAGGATTTTGATATATTCCTTGCGGCTGTGTCAGGGGCGTTTGGCCGCGCTTTCGGGAATTACTCGCTCTGGATCGACAGCCTCACATCGACCAGAGGTGAGTTATTCGACGACATCGATCCGTCTCAGATCATCGGCTATGTCGGCGAGCTGGTTCCGCTTCCCTTATATCTGACTGGGAAGGAGTCTCGTCCGGATCGCGCTCGTTCGATATATCGGCAGCGCAACGCGCTGCCGCGCCGGGGGATCGGTTTTCGGGCGATGAAGTTCTTGAATCGGGATCCGGCAGTGCGGAAGCGGATCGATCATTTGCCGTTGCCTAGGATCGGACTGAACTATCGAGCACGACTGCAACGCCATTATCCACGGCGTCTGCTAGCCAGAGATCCGCACTCACTTTGGATCGGCGAAGATATGGAGCAGTCCGCCATGAACTACCTCTTCTGGTTTCGTGTCGGATACGAAGCTGGTGAGCTACAAATCGAAGTGAGATACGATCCAAGACAAGTTGGCTATGGAACGACCCGCAACCTCTGCACAATCTTGCGCCAGGAACTGCTCCAGATAATCAATACATCTGAAGATGTGTAGCCGACCTGTCAACCGACGATAAGTCCGGGGTAGGGGGTTGAGGAAGAGGGGGCAATCAGAAGCATGGCAGCACCGGAACAACACATTAATCTGTCGGACGAAAAACTTTCCCGCCTCATCATGCGACTCGCCATTCCTTCGATTATTGGCTTGTCGATCAATGCGCTTCAGCAGTTCGTGAATGCGATCTTTGTTGGCACGCTCGGGGCACAGGCTATCGCCGCCGTCAGCATGACTTTCCCGATCGTTGTCCTCCTCTTGGCAGTCGGACAGGGGCTCGGCGTAGGCACAGCATCATTCGTGTCTAGCCATCTTGGCGCTGACAACTCGCTTGAGGCGAGTCGCGGCGCGAGCTTGGCGCTCGCTCTCGCGGTTCCGATCGGAGTGGGTCTTACTGTCGGTCTGTTTCTGTCTTTGCGCAAGATTCTCGCTATGCTTGGCGCCAGTCCGACAATCATGCCGGCCGCGCTTGAGTACGCATCGACGCTCTTGTTCGGCTACACTCTCATGCTGCTGAACATTGTCAATGGGTTCATCGTAAGGGCCGAGGGCAATACACGATTCAGCATGTGGACCATGATTACGGCTTTCGCGCTGAATACCGTGCTCGATCCTATCTTCATTTTCTTGCTAGATCTGGGCGTTCGAGGAGCGGCGCTTGCGACGCTGTTGTCTCAGATCGCCGCTATCAGCGTCTACATCGCATATTTCCTAAAGAAGTGTGGGATTGTTCGTATCGGAACTTCTTACATTACCTTCAGGGTGGGCCGCATCAAACAGATCGCCGCCATTGGAGCGCCGGCAACTATCACCAGTATTTTGTCTGCCGTTGCATTCATGCTCTTCTACCGTGCTGCTGCACCATTCGGCGACGCTTCCGTTGCCGCTGTGGGTATAGCCGTGCGATTGTCAACGATCGGGGCACTCCCAATTATCGGCTTCTGCATAGGCTCTCAGGCGGTTCTCGGTTTCGGTTGGGGAGCACAGGATTTCGCCCGGGTAGAGAAGGCCGCGAAGTTCATGCTTTTCATAGCCGTCGCATTTTCAGTCAGCTTTTCCGCCGTGGTCCTGATTTTTGCTCGGCCAATGGTTTCGCTTTTCAGCGATAACGAGGATGTAATCGATCTCGCCGTCTCTGCCTGTATTGTTTTCCATCTTTTCTTCGGCCTCTTTGGTGTTCAGTACGTTGCGATCACCCTGCTTCAGTCATTGGGGAGAGTACGCCTCAGTGCCGTCGTTTCCCTTGCCAGGCAAGGCTACCTTTTCATACCCGCCATACTACTGTTTCCAGTCATTTGGGGCTTTAACGGACTGTTGGCCTGCCAGGCAGTTGCTGAGTTGGTGGCGGGGCTGATTGCTCTGTTTGTAATTCGCGGGCAGATCGGCGTTCTTAAAGGAATGCCCTCGCTGAGCTAGGGAATCGGGTCGACGCTGCTGACGTGAAAGGCGATCATTTCGGTTCTGCCCGCAGATCGTGGTTGAAGAGCCAGATCCAATACAGGACCCATCCGTGCATGCTTGACCGGGCGCACGAATGGTCAATCCGGCACGGCGAGGACAAAGGACGGGTGTTGGCCGCAGCGCGACCTGCATGAGCCGGCCAGCAGCGGATCGCGGTCGAGAGAGCGAGGACATTTGGATACGCTGTTCCCCCCAAACGTTGCTGTGCAAACCTGTCGAGCAAGAGATCTCAGCAGTGCCCTGGTGATGGCCGAAGAAGAGAGTGCAATCGCCACTGCGGCCGAGAGCAGAAGGCGTGAATTCTCGATCGGGCGTGCCTGTGCCAGAGCGGCATTGTCCAAGCTCGGCTTTCCTCCCTGCGCGATCCCAAGTGGACCTCACCGTGAGCCGCTTTGGCCACCTGGTGTGGTTGGCAGCATAACACATTGTGCTGGATTCTGTGCCGCCGCCGTCGCTCAGCATGGGGACTACGCTGCGCTTGGAATCGATGCAGAAGTCGACGAGGAGTTGCCATCCGGCGTATTGGAGCTCATTTCGGTTGACGAGGAACGGTATTGGCTGGCCAACGCACCCGGGCGCCTCAATTGGGACCGGTTGCTCTTCAGTGCTAAGGAAAGCATCTTTAAGGCATGGTTCCCGCTCACACGTGAATGGCTAGGCTTCGAGGACGCCGTGGTCACCATCATCCCCGACGATGGCACATTTCATGCTCGCCTCCCCCACACATTCCTGCCGGCCGAAGATCATGCGTGGGAGCTTCGCGGCCGGTTCATCATCTCCAATGGACTGATACTCACTGCAGTCTTCGTTACGGGGCCCCGATCAAAATGGGGCATCATCTTCGGCCGCGCTTGACTCGGCCGCAGCAGGGCGTTGATGGTGTAGACGCCCGCGACGACCGCAGTGTGTGGCAAAGTGGAGTTGTTTAAACCACCATTGGAGATGGGCATCATGAGCGAAGTTCGTACGATCGGTTTGGATTTAGCCAAGAACGTGTTTCAGGTCCACGGGGCTGACGAAACAGGTGCTGTTGTGTTTCGCAAGCAATTGCGGCGCGGGCGGGTTTTGAAATTCTTTGGTGGCCTGCCACGGTGCCTGGTTGCGATGGAAGCCTGCGGAAGCTCGCATTTCTGGGCGCGTGAGATAGGGCATTTGGGACACGAAGTCCGTATGATCCCACCGGCCTACGTGAAGCCCTTTTTGAAGCGGCAGAAGAACGACATGGCTGATGCTGAGGCGATCTGCGAGGCGGCGCAACGACCAACGATGCGCTTTGTTGCCGTGAAGAGCGAAGAAAGACAAGCCGCAGCAGTGGTGTTGCGCACCCGCGATCTGCTGATCCGGCAGCGCACGCAGACCATCAATGCGCTGCGCGGCCACCTTGCGGAATTTGGTGAAGTCGTGCCGCAGGGTTTAAGCTTCGCTTCGAAACTGATTGCGATGATTGAGGATCCGCAAACGGCTCTTCCAGAAACTGCGCGGACTGCTCTGCGGTTTCTGACAGCAAGCTTGTCCCAACTGAATGATCAGATTCGCGTGCTGGATGCACAGATTGTGCGCCGGGCTCGTGAAGATGAGACCGCACGCCGGTTGATGACAGTTCCCGGAATTGGCCCATTGATTGCCACCGCACTGGTGGCTCTGGCGCCATCGCCTGAAACCTTCAAACGTGGGCGGGACTTCGCCGCATGGCTTGGGCTTGTGCCGCGACAACATTCGACAGGCGGCAAACAGCGTCTCGGCTCCACGACGAAGATGGGGGATCGATCTCTGCGGCGGCTCCTGATCATAGGGGCCAATAGCGAGCTTGTGTGGCGCGCCCGCCCGCAAGGGTGCAACACCAGGCACGTGGCTGGCCAAGATGCTGGCGCATAAACCACCGATGCTGGTGAGGGTGGCGCTTGCCAACAAGATGGCGCGAATGATCTGGGCTATCATGGCCAAGGGAGGAATATACAGAGCTCCGGTTGCTGCGGTCTAAAGCCAACGTAACCGAGGGGACGTCGCAGCGAGAGAGGTCATCGGAAGTATGGCGCAACGGTCGTGAGACGGGATCAGGAAAACCAGTGTGCACCAAAGTGTCTCAAGAGCACGCGGCGTTGATTTGGACCTGACCTGCGAACACCATAAGGGCCCGCGGCATGTGTGAAAGCCGCATCACAGGCCGGACACATGTCAGCACCCGACAACGCGCAATGCCAACTAAAGATTCCTCTTGCCAAACGGGCGTCTACACATGGTGCACGGATCTTTTATTGGTGTGGGTTTAGGCAAGCGGTCACCGCAATAGCCTTTGTAGCGTAGCCATGCCTTTCAAACACAATACCAGCGGCCGCCATCATATTGAGAAGATGAAGTTCAGGGTGACGAACTGGCCAGAATATGAGGCAGGACTTCGTCATCGCGGCAGTTTGACCCTGTGGGTGACGCCGGAAGCCCTGTCCAGGTGGCAAGCGCCAAGACGCAAGACACGTGGCGGCCAGCACCGCTATTCTGATCTGGCAATCGAGACCACCTTGGCCCGACTTGAACAGTTGGAGGTGAACGGATGGCGAACGCTGTCCGTTAAGCTATTGAATTCACTCGCCGTGAGTTTTCGGCGCGAAAATGTGTGGTAACAACATTTGATCTGCTAGCCGCATGTTGTATGGATTTTATGGCATTTATTCGCTAACAACGCTGGCATGTTTGTCGTTGAGAGAGTCGCCCGCGGCCACCGCTATCTCTACCTCGTGGAAAGTGTCCGCGACGGCAAAACCGTTCGCCAGCGCACGATAAAGGCGCTGGGCCGCAAGGATGCGCTGGTTGCCAGCGGCGAACTTGACAGATTGGCGGCCTCGATTGCGCGCCATGGCGAACGCAGCCTCATCCTGTCCGACATTGACGCGGGGCGAATTGCCTCTCGCCGCATCGGCGGTCCGCTGTTGTTCGGGCGGCTGTGGGAGCGGCTCGGGATCGGCGAGGTGCTGGAAGAGGTGCTGGAAGGGCGCCAGTTCGGCTTTGCGGTGGAACGGGCGGTGTTCGTTGGCACGCTGCATCGGCTGTTCGTCTCGGGCTCGGACCGCGACTGCGCGAACTGGATGGCCGATTATGGTATCGAGGGCGCCGAGGGTCTGGCGCTCCATCACTTTTACCGGGCCATGGCGTGGCTGGGCGAGGAACTCGGCGAAAAGGCGCAAGGCGCGCTGGTGGCGCGCTGCGTGAAAGACGTGATCGAGGAAAAGCTCTTCGCGCGCCGGCAGGACCTGTTCACCGACCTCAGCCTTGTGTTCATGGACACCACCTCGTTATCCTTCTACGGCGCGGGCGGCGAGACGCTGGGCAAGCGCGGGCATTCCAAGGACTTCCGCCCCGATCTGGCGCAAATGATCCTGGCGCTGGTCGTTGATGCCGAGGGCCGGCCGATCTGCACCGAGATGGTACCCGGCAACACCGCTGACGTGACCGTCCTGTTGCCGGTGGTCGATCGGCTGCGAACGCGCTTCGGCGTCACACGCGCCTGCGTTGTCGCCGATCGCGGCATGATCAGCGCCGATACCATCGCCGCGCTCGAAAAGCTGGGCATGGAATACATTCTGGGGGCCCGCGAACGCTCGAGCAGCGTGATCCACAACGTCGTGCTCAATGACGCGGCACCGATGGTTCCGCTCGTTCTCGAGCGCCAGCGCGGTGAAACTCAGTTGTGGGTCAAAGAGGTCAAGGTCGGTAAAGACCGCTACATCGTCAGCCGCAATGACGCCGAGGCCCGAGAAGGACAAGGCCGACCGCCAGGCGATCATCGCCGGCCTCGAGGCGCAGCTCAAGAAGGGCGACAAGGCACTGGTCGGCAACTCGGCCTACCGGCGTTACCTCAAGGCCAGCGGCAAGAACTTCAAGATCGATGTCGGCAAGCTTGCCGAGGAAGCCCGGTACGACGGCATCACCGTGGTGCGGACCAACGCGAAGGTGACCCCGCTCCAGGCCGTGCTGCGGTATCGCGATTTGCTCGAGGTCGAGAGCCTGTTCCGCGCCGCCAAGGCAACCTTCAATACCCGGCCGATCTTCCACCAATCCGATGCCGCCATCCGCGGGCATGTGTTCTGCTCGTTCCTGGGGCTCGTACTCAGCAAGGAACTGCGCCGCCTCTGCCGGGCCAAAGGCCTGACGCCCGAATGGCAGCCGCTCCTACGCGATCTCGACCGCCTCCAGGAAGCCACCATCGAAAAGGATGGTCGCATCGTCACCACCAGAACCCACGTTACGGGCCAAGTGGGCAACGTCTTCAAGGCAGCTGGCATCGCTCTGCCACACAACCTCGACGAACAACTCGCCTGATATCATCCCCAAAATGTAGTGGTAACACGCGCCGGCGCGCGCCTAACGTGCTGATATAATAACATATTCTTACAGGCGGTGTTTAAGTGGGGCTTGACGCTGGGCCTTGTGTTTGGCCTGCGGCTGCGCCAGGCAGAAGGCTTGCTGGAATCGGTGCTGCAACTGATGGGGCTGGCGCTCGCTGTCCCCGATCATACCACCCTGAGCCGTCGGGCGCGGACATGGCAATCGCCCAACAAACGGCATGATCGCCGGGTTGCGCCGGAGGGACCAGTGCATGTTCTTGTCGACAGCACCGGCCTGCAGGTCTACGGCGCGGGTCAGTGGCTGGAGGAGAAGCACGGCGCCAGATCCCGTCGCAGTTGGCGCAAGCTGCATCTGGCACTGGATGCCGACAGCGGCGAGATCATTGCCCATACCCTGACTGATCAGGACACTGGCGATGTGTCTCAAGTTGAGCCACTGCTCGACCAGATTGGCGGTCCGATCGGACAGTTTACTGCTGACGGCGCCTATGACGGAAAACCGACTTACGACGCAGTCATCGATCACAGCGCTGCCGCCGCAATCGTCATTCCGCCTCGCGTCAACGCGGTCGAACCATTCGACGATAGACCTGCCGGCCAAAGGGACCAGCATATCGCCGCAATCGGCAGAGACGGCCGGATGAAATGGCAGGTCTCCAACGGTTATGGCAAACGCTCGCTGGTCGAGACCGCCATAGGGCGATACAAGTCCACCATCGGGCGGCGTTTGCGGGCACGGTCGCTTCCAGTTCAGCAGACCGAAGTCGCCATCGGCTGCGCCGTCCTCAACCGCATGCTTGCCTGCGCACGCCCGAAATCCGCCCGCCGCAAGGCGGCCACGGCATAGTCTGCCGCTTCAAAGATCGACATCCCCTCAAGTCCGGACCCATGCACCAACGCCTCCTGCCAGTCGACCGGTGGCGCGACAGCGGTCTTAGCCGGCGCCTGCTCCTCATACTTTGCTAGGAGTGCCGAAGCTGGAGGCGGCTCACCCTTGCTGCCCATGATCGGTATCTCGATCGCCTCCTTCGCGCGTGTAACGGCGACGTAGAAAAGCCTTAGTTCCGCAGCGTCCTCCTGCTCTTGTTTGGCCTTTTCCGCGGGAGTCCGTGCTTCGCGGGTCTTCAGGAAGTCGTCCATCAGTCGAACATTTTTCCATTCCCGACCCTTGGCCTTGTGTGCTGTGGAGATGATGATCTCAGCCTGCTCCTCGCTGACGGATTGGTTGATTGCCCACAGCAGGCGCTTCTCGCCCTTGCTCTGCACCAGGTTGACGAACATGGTCAGGTGCTCGCCCTCGGTGGTCTTGGAGAAGTCGACCACCGACTCCCAACTGGTGAAACCGAAGAAATCGGCGACATCGGTTGGACGCCCCTCCTTCAAGTCCCGCACTCCCCACAGCAGCTCCTTGAGGTCCCTGTTGTCGCCAACGAGATGCGGCTTGCGACCCTCATCGAGGCACTGGATTAGCGCCGTCATGACGTTCGCATTGGTCCTGGCAAGGATGGCATTGGGGTTGCAGCTACCGACCCGGCTCCGCATAGCGGGATTGCCGGTCAGCGGAACGCTCTCACCGAGCCGCTGCAGGATGCGGGATGCTTCGCCGGCGATCTCGGGACCGAACCGGAACGACTGGGTCAGGCTAACGATGGCATCAGTCTTGATCGCATCCATCGCGTTCACCGCGCCACGCCATTCGTATATCTGCTGGTAGCGGTCGCCAACGTAGACAAGCTGGGCGTTTTGCCGCCGCAGCACCTCGAGTACGACGGGATTGGTGTCCTGCGCTTCATCTAGAAGGATGTAGTCGGCTGCGATCTGCGGCTTGGATAGCCCCCAAAGCTTCAAGAACCCGTCAAAACCCAGCGGGATCGCATCCTTTGGGTCGCACATGCGGTGCCATACGTGCCTGGCATTGTTGCACGCAAACTCTTTCACTGCCTTGAGAGTATCTTCGCTGGCCGTAAGCAGCGATCCGTGCCGAGGCACGTGCGCGTCAGAGATTTCCTCGTCGCCGCTTTGAGCGAACCGTCTAACTGTTTGCTGGATCAAATAAGCTTGTGACACTGGCTGTAGAGAATGGTCACGGTCAACTCGCCAGGCCTTCTTGAATCCAAGTATCTCAGCGAGTTGCTTCGTGCCGACCTTGCCGGCGAACTTGTCCTTGGTTTTTTTGTAGTCTGAGTGCAGCGATTTCAGCGCTAGGCTGTGGGTGGTGGAGCAATTTACCGTCGGAGGAAATTTCTCACGGGCGTCTCCGACAATCGCCTTGTTAAAGGCGATGTACTGGCCGCGGCTGCGAGTGCCGTGGGCAAGGAACTGCAGCGTCGAGGTCTTGCCGGTGCCCGCATAAGCATTGATGCGGAGCGAGCCACCGGACAGGAAAGCGTCAATTGCCTGTTGCTGCTCCGTCGTGGGTTTACGACCCACGGGCTTCGCCGCCGCTTTCTTGTGCACCACGGCGGCCGCTTCCTAGACGTCTGGGCGCTTCGGTCGAAGAGGTCCGCTTGCTTGACGTTCAATGCGGATTTGGCGCGGACCAGAAGCCTCCCGGCCCGAGCTGTGGTCCTCACTGCAGCTTCACGCGCGATGACTTTGACAGCCTTGGTATCACCACTTGCCGTGGCTTTATCCAGTATCGCCTCAAGCTGGTCGATGCTCAACGAACTATAGGGTCGCTTCATTCCATTTCCCCCCACCCGGCGTGTAGTGCGGCAGACCCGGTCGCAGAAGCTATTGGGCTAGACTAAGAGAATCAGGTCTGGCAGCAGCAGAACCCCATGCGGCGAGGGTGGCGAAGAGAACCTGAACACGCCACCACTCCGGCTGGCCGACCGGTTCGCCGCCTTGAGAGGATGCCGCCGGAGCGGCGAAGCCGCAACGGCCGTTCGTATTACTGCCGGCCGTAACGGGGGAGGGCTTATGGCATTGCCTGAATCTGCTATTTTTGGTCCCCTTTGCAAACGGCATTCCCTCGCCCATACTGAACCGGCGACATTTCCAATGTCCCGTTTCCGCTCCTCGTAGCGATCCCCCGGCACCCGCCTTCCGGCGTGACGGAGGGCCGACACAGGAGAATCCTCAATGTCTATTTCGTCTACCCCCGATAATCTCGACCTCTCCGGCCGCACGGACCTCGCCGCCATGCCGGACGGGCCGAAGGTCGGGACGACCTCTACCTCTTCGGTGGCACGGGCCTTATCGCTCTGCCCGACGGCTTGGATGTCGGCGGACAGATCGTCCGCGACTGATTACGATAAGCCCCCGGTTCACGCCAGGGGCTTATCGTTGCGTAATTCAAGAATGGCGGAAGCGCCCCAAAATCATCAATACGATTCTGGCGTGACGGCCGGAAATTTGCTGGTGCAGCGACTTTACAGGGCCTGCGGCCACTGTTGGGCGGCGTGCATGACAGTCAGGATTTCGACAGTCTCGCCATTGACGTGATAGGGGATGATATAGGGTATATCAGCCAAAACGAGCTCCCGCGTCGTCTTGATGCGTCCGATGCGACCCATGGCCGGTTGCTCGGCCAGGTGCTCGGCCGCTGACACAATGCGCGCTACGACACGGCCGGCGGCATCGGAGCTGTCTTTCTCGATGTGGGCGCCGATTTCGTCAAGCCGCCGCAACGCCCGCTGGGTCCAGCGGATTCTTTTACGGCTCATGATTGGCGGGCGGACTTGACGTATTTTCCGACCACGGCAGCTACATCATGGTCACTTGCGAATTCGCCGCGCTGGGCCTCGGCCAACCCGGCCTCTATTTCAGCCAGCTGCCACTCTTCCCGGGCCACGAAGTCCTCAATGGCCTGTGCGGCCACATAGGAGCGTGAGCGGTCAAGCTTTTCGGCGAGTTGGTCCAGCCTGTCTGCGGTTTCGTCCGGCACACGGACGGTGAAGGCGGTCATGGGGGGTATAACTTTCGTTGGTTCACTATGATTATTGTTGAACCAAGCTGGTTCGTCAAGTCTGTGATTAGCTTGAATCTCGAACGATAATCAATTCCGTTGGCCTGCATCGAGCCCTTGGTATCGACGTGAAAACTGCCCGCATGTCGGTTTCCGGACCACCTCGGCGTGGGACGGCTTGTCGACTACTTAGCGAGCAGCATTTCCAAGCTGCTTGAGCCTTGAGACAAAAAAGCGCCCCTGCGCAACAAGACGATTCTCGGGGGACGAAACGCTTTCACACGGTAGGGGTCGTTCGAATCCTGTACCGCCCACCATATTTTTCAATAATTTACGCAATCCAATCTCGTTAAATTTCTTTCATGTAACTTTCATGTAGCCGAGACACGCCAGTCTACCAAAGTCGGTTGATCTACCGCGCCGCAGGGGCTTTGGTGGTGGTAGTATAAAGACTCAACGATATGATTATGTGAGAGGGTTCGGGTAATTGGGGCAGATCGCGTACAACGCGGCGATAGGGGACATGACCGAAGCGTTCTCGGCCTCGGATGCCGCTTGGCTGAGTATTTGCAATGCGCCGCTCGGGACATGGCGAATGCCGCGCACGGCCTGGCCGGCGGTGCCCAAAACGTCAATCCGGGGTCTACGATTCTTCGCGCACGCACCTGGATTTACAGGTCAGCTTCCTGGCCCGGAGAGCTACGCACACACCCGCCTGAAGATTGATGTGGTCAAGGCTGCGCGGGCAATGGGCTTTCGGGCGGAGCTTGAGGCCTGGGGGACAGACGGAGCAGGCGCCGAATGGATAGCAGACGTGCTGGTGTTTCTGGCTGACGGCAGGCGGGTCGCATTCGAGGTTCAACTCTCAAGCCAGCACTTGGACGATTTCCTAACCAGGACGGAGCGCTATCGGCGCTCTGGTGTCACGTGTTGTTGGATCATGTCTGAGAGGCCCGTCGCGTGGCGTCTGACAAAGGCCCTCAGTTACAAAAATAGCCAGTACCGCCGGGAGACTGGCGAGGTCTTATGCGATTGCGAGGAGTTAGTGCCATTTGCAATAGAACTCGCGGGAAAGGACGCTTACCCCGATGTTTTGCCACCGGTCAGATTCGGCAGAGGCCGGCACATAAAGCGGATGGCGCTGACGGAGGCCGTCGCCGGCATGCTGCACGGATTTCCTAGCTGGCAGCTGCCTGACTGGCATTGGAAAGCGTCTCAAGTATCGGTTGATTGATGCTCGGTCCATACCGAGGGACCTAGCCCGAAAAATTCAGGGTGGTTGGCGGATGTGGCGCAAGCCGTTGAAATGACGTAGGATTTGGTTGCTAAAGCCGATCCGAATCATTTCCCGGAGACGACACCCGCCATGAATGATCTACCTGCCGCTGAGCGGTTTGTCATCAGTGGGCGGCAAATCCGTCATCGCTCGTTTTGACGGCGGCATGCTGTCGTCGAACAGCGGTGTTCTGGCTCTGGCCGAGGTGGAAAAACGACTGCGGGTGGCCGACCGTCTGGCGCGTTGCATCGATGATCCGCGCTGCCCGGACCAGGTCGTCCACAGCCTGGCGGACATGATCGGCTTTCGCATGAAGATGATCGCCGCCATCACCGCAGAGGTGGCGATCCCGACGATCGGTATCGGCGCCTCGGCAGCCTGTGACGGACAGATTCTCGTCGTCGACGACATGTTGGGCACCTTCGGCGACTTCCGGCCCAAATTCGTCAAGCGCTGTGCCGAACTCGGTGAGATCGCCGGGGAGGCGATCGCGGCCTATGCGCAGGAAGTGCGCGACCGCCGCTTTCCGGGATCCGACCATGTCTTCGGCGATGCGCCAAGGTCCGTGAATGGAGAAGAAGCCGGATGATCATTCCGATCGCACGAACCGTCGCCGAGTTGCGCATGGCTGTGGCCGGATGGCGTCAGAAGGGCCTGAAGGTCGCTGTCGTGCCGACTATAGGTGCCTTGCATGAAGGCCATCTGAGCTTGGTGCGAACCGCGCTCGCCAAGGCCGACCGGGTTATCGTGACGCTCTTCGTCAACCCGAAACAGTTTAACAGCGCGGCCGATCTCGCGGCCTATCCGCGCACTGAGCATGACGATGCCGCCAAGCTTGCGCCGCTTGGCGCTCATCTGCTCTACGCGCCAAATGCAGCGGACGTGTATCCGGAAGGTTTCGCCACTACGATCTCGGTGAGTGGGGTGAGCAGGGGCCTGTGCGGCGCGTTCCGTCCCGGCCATTTCGACGGCGTGGCAACCGTCGTCGCCAAGCTCTTTCTCCAGACGCGTGCTGATCTCGCCTTCTTCGGCGAGAAGGATTTCCAGCAACTGCACGTGGTTCGCCGGCTCGTCCGCGATCTCGAGATTCCGATCGAGATTGTAGCATGTCCAACGGTACGTGAAGCCGACGGCTTGGCGATGTCGTCGCGCAATGTCAGGCTCTCGGCCGAACAGCGCTTGGCAGCGCCAAGGCTCGCCGAAGTCCTCTCCACCTCGGCCGGGCGATTGTCGGCGGGAGCGCCGGCGGAGCTTGTGCTTGCCGAGGCCAGGCAAGCGATCCGCGCTGCCGGTTACGACGAAGTCGAGTATCTCGAGCTGAGAGCAGACCAGGACCTGTCGCCGCTTTCCGCCGCGGACCGACCGGCCCGCCTGATCGTCGCCGCCTGGCTCGGCGGGACGCGGCTTATCGATAACGTCGGCGTTCTGCCCGGGCAGCGCAAAGGCGAGCTGCTCGCGGCAGCTAATGCCGCATGATTGAGCAGCCGCAAGGCTTGGACAAACGTGCGTCGTCAAAATGACCCAGACAAATAGCGTAGCAGGGAGTGGATATGGTCTTTCGATTGAAGGAGCTCCTCGCCAGGAAGTTCGAAGAAGAAGTGCAATTCTTCAAGGGCTGGCAGAAGGACAGGAAACGAGTGGGCGCGCTGATGCCAACGTCCGTTCATGCCGCGCGTCGTATGGCAAGCGTTATCAATCCGGCATCCGGATTGCCGGTTCTTGAGCTGGGCGCAGGAACTGGCGTCATCACCAAGGCAATCCTGGAAAGGGGCATCAAGCCGCATCAGCTGGTTTCGGTCGAATAATCCAAGGATTTCTATCATCGTCTCACACGACGCTTTCCAGGGGTGGATTTTCGATTGGGCGATGCGTTCGCGCTGGAGGAAGTGCTGGCCGAGCGGCGCGGGGAGCAATTCGACTGTGTGATAAGTGCGGTGCCGTTGCTGAGTTTTCCGATGGAACAGCGCATTGCATTGCTTGAGGATTTGCTTGCCCGAATTCCTCGCGGGAGACCTGTCATTCAGATCACCTACGGACCTTTGTCGCCGGTGATCAAAATGCCCGACCGCTACGTCGTGTCTCACTATGATTTCGTCGTCCGCAACATCCCGCCCGCACAGCTCTGGACTTACCGACGAGCAGTCTGAGCCGCAGCACGCGCGGAAAGTGGCGGCATTCTGCAAAATCCTGCTGAAGGACACGACGGTGATCGTCACGAAATTCGCATCGATTGCGCTTTTGTAGCCGCCTCCGCTTGCGGAGGCGGCTATGCCTTTTAGCGCACACTCATTTGCTGCGGATTTCGCCCTGCGGACAATTGACAGCGAAGCCACCGCGGCCGCGAAAATCTCGCGACGGCGCTTCGATGCCGGGACCGGCCTGCCATTTTTGAGAGGTGATCCGTGCAGGTGCCTGACGCAAACCATGCAATCCCGTCCCTGACCATATCATAGCCATCGCCCTCTTTCAGCTGCCCAGGCCTCCTGACAGCCGGATCAATGATGACGATCCCCCTGGAGAATATTCTTCTTTGAAGAGCGGACGGTCTGCGCCGTCCTATGCCTCAGCTTGTACGATGGCCTCCTGGCCTTCCGTGCCACGCCAGTGAGGTTCGGTCACTCTACCGTGCAATGGCGTTCGGAAATACGACAGGCGAACCACAATAGTCATGTTTAGGCTGAAGACTTTTCAGCGGACCGTGAAAAAAGGAAACGCGAGTTCTTCCGCTCCTTCAGAGGCCCCTCGAACTCGCTTTCTTTGGAGAAGGGAGATCGCTCGTCAGACGCTCCCATGTGGTGGTCGGCAAACCGCCGCAAAACGGTCACTCGCTGTTTTCGGCTGCATGTTTCCGGAGCTTCTCGAACACGAACAGCTTGCCTTCGCGCACGCTATCTTGAAGCGATCTCGCATTGGCCAGATGCGCCGCAATCGCGCTGGCAAGCATGCAACCCGTCCCGCGCATCGATGAGATCAGGCGCGGTGTGTCGAAGCGGATTGGTTCTTGATCGAAGCGCAACAGAACATCGGTTGATCGATGTCCCGATGCGTGCCGCCCTTGATCAGCAGGACCTGCGGCCCGGCGGCCAGCGGCGCGTTCACCCTGGAGATCGGATACCACCTGATTTCGGGCGAAGACTTTACGCTGCTTGCCGGCGTTGCTGAAGACGTAGACCGGTGCATTCTTGTCAGCCAAAGCGGCTCTTTACATATTTTCTCGCCGCTTCGGTCAGCGTCGAACGATTTTTGACCTGTCAATCGCCGCGTAGGATATTTGCTTCGCGCGCGGCCGCGACGAAGGCTCTTCGGGCGGCGGGTGGATGAGCCTTACCCCGTAGTGCCTTCAAACAGGCGTCCATCGCTGCCCTGCGCTTCTCCGTCTGACGACCAGAAACCTGCAGCAAGATGGCGGCCGCATCATTGACATCGAATACGGCACGTTCTGGGCTGTGGCGGCCAATCTGGACCACGACTTGCCTCTCAAATCTCACCAAACCGGTCATCTCGCTGTCCCCCAAGCTCTACCAACCCAAAGCCGGCGATCACAGCCGGAAGAAAAATCGCGTCGACTGATCCCGCCTGCGGGTTGCCACGGTCGGTCGTTCAATCGAGAGCTTGGTACGAGGCGGATTTGCCATGTTCAATTCGAGCAGATGTTGGTCCAACGCTTTGTCCGCCGCCGTGAGGCGATGGTTCAGGCGCAGATAGTCCATCCAGGTCGGCGTGCGGAAGGTTTCTGTCCAAAGCGAAGGATCTTGAAGATCGCGTTGGAGATTCCAGTGCCGAGCACCGACACGGCTTTGCACTCGCCGTCGTTCCTGCATCCGGTCCAGGAAAGCTTCGACGTTCGCCTCCGGTATTGAGTACTCGATCTTGACGACGATTGGCCCGCTTCTCGGCTTCAGGTCGAGAGCGAGCTGTGGCGTTTCGAAGCCAAAAGGATCCTGATCAGAGTCTTGCCATTGACGGATAGGCATCAGGAAGCCGGTGGCCGCGACCACTACGAGCGCGCCAGCGGAAACCTCGAGGGCTAAGGTAAGCGAATAGTTCTCAGCCACTGTGCCCCACAGCCAACTGCCGGCTGCGATACCGCCCGACGAAAGGGCATAGTAGATCGAGAGCGTGCGACCAACGACCCACCTTGGGCTTGCCAATTGGACACTCACGTCAAGCCCCGTCCAGGTGACGACCCAGCCCCCTCCGCCGAGCGCCAGCGCAATAGCCGCCACCGCCACTGAAGTAGTGAGAGCAAGAGATAGACAGCACGCCGCACAGGCAATGCATGCCAGTGTTGTAAGCCGCTCCTGGGATAGCGACCGCCTCAAGACATTGTTGCAAATGCCGACGCACAAGGCGCCCGTCCCGAAGCCGGCCATCAGGATACCATAAACGATTGGTCCTCCCCCTAGTTGATCGCGGGCAACGAGAGGCAGCAGCGCGAGTATGGAGATGCTGGTCAGGCCAAAAAGCGCTCCACGCGCGATTGCCGCCTTGATCTCCGCCGACAGGGCCGTGAAGCGCGCTCCGTCATGGATGGCGGTGGTCAAAGGCTCGCGCGGGAGAGGTGAGGTGCGAACATCCCATTTGCGGCGCCCTAGGGTCCACAGCAGCGCTACATAGGTCAGTGTCGCCACAGCGAAAGCTGTCAGAGGTCCAAAGGAGGCAACGACGATGCCACCGAGCGCCGGGCCGACGCTTCGAATGGCGTTGTATCCAACCGAGATGAGCGTGACCGCGGCTGGGACTTCGCGTTTTCGTAAGATATCGCCCACCGACGCGTGCCAAGCAGGATCGGTGAAAGCGGCACCCGCTCCGGCCAAACAGCTGAATGCGAGAACCATCCATGGAATGAAAATCCCGAGGGCCGCAAGAACAGTCAGCATCGCCGAGGATAACGCTATCATGCACCAGCCAGCGAACATGAGATTGCGGCGGCTGTAATTGTCCGCCAGGGCCCCGGCGATGATCGACAGGACGAATATGGGGAGTGTCGTCGAAGCCTGAACCAAGGCGACCATCACGTCCGAAGTCGAGATGGTCGCCATCAGCCAACTGATGGCGACAGTTTGAATTAGCCAGCCAAGGCTGGCGACCTGGGTGCCAAGCCAGATCGATCGAAAGGTCGCATTCTCGAGCGGCGCAAATGTCGCCGACGAAGCTGGACTCGCATCTGCGCGCGGCACCCTGCTCATTGGGTTGAGCCCTCCCTCGGTCTATCGGTCGTTTTAGAGGTGCCCTCCCGGCGCACGTGCCCATGGAGGAATGGCACCATGAGCGCATTTTGTCGGGGCAGCGCAAGATATTTCTTTACCGCTGGCACTCTGGCGCAAGCGATTACTTCATCTGGAATTGCCACCAACGCGCTTTCATGATTGGTGGGTCTATGTCACGTCCTCGCGAAAAGAATTTCCCGGACTACGCATACCTGCCTGGCAAACATCCACATCCGGTTCGCGACCCCTTGGGTCACAGTTATCAAAGCGACCCGGTGACCGTTGTTGCGGTCGAGGAATCACTCGTGAGTCTTGGCCCTAAGCCTACAATCAGGCGTTCCCATATATGGCGCGACCGGCCCGCCCCATTCTGCAGCGAGCCAGGGCCATAGGGTTCTTTCACGACCTTCGGTAACGATGATCAAAGCGGATTTTCCGCTTAAGCGCTTTATTCAAGTTTTGGCCGTAGATTTCTCCCCAAGCGGGTGATCGTCCTGCGTGGGGGAAGAGCATGTTGAAAGTCTACACTTGCATTGCGACGCAGCATGATCTGCGTCTGGTCGCGCTAGCGGCCTTGATCTGCGCCCTGGCCTCCTTCACGGCCGTGAACCTCCTCCACCATGTCGGGCGCAGTGAAAGCGAAATGCGACGGATCTGGCTAGCCATCGCCGCGGTCGCCACCGGCTTCGGCATCTGGGCGACGCATTTCATAGCCATGTTGGCCTTCCAGCCCGCCGTACCGAGCGGCTACAACATCGCTTTGACGATCATGTCGTTGCTGGCCGCGATCGCTTTGACCGGGACGGGTCTCACGATCAGTACCTCGCCACGCGTTCCACATGGACGCTGGATCGGCGGTGCGATCGTGGGAGGCGGCATCGCGGTGATGCACTACACTGGCATGGCCGCATTCGAGATCGCGGGCCGCGTCGTCTGGGATGTGCCGCTCGTCGCCGCCTCAATCATTCTTGGTGGGCTGTTCGGCGCGGCCGCATTGCCGGTTGCCCTTCACGCCAACACGGTCAAGTGGAAGGCGCTCGGCGCCCTCGTGCTGACGGTAGCGATTTGCAGCCACCATTTCACGGCGATGGGCGCGGCCGCAATCATGCCAGACCCGCGCATTGTCATTTCCGCAACGGCGTTGCCCGCGGACTGGATGGCCGCTGGCGTAGCCCTCGTTTCGATCGTCATCATCCTTTTGGCCATCATCGGCCTCGCCCTCGATGTGCGCGATCTCCGTCGCGCCGGCGAAGCAGCGCGCATGCAGGAGCTGGCCGACGCGGCCGTCGAGGGGCTGATCGTGTGCAACGAAACCGAGATCGTGGCAGCCAATCGCAGTTTCGCCGCGCTTGCCTGCGTCGACGGCTCTCAGCCGGCCGGCCGCCCGCTCGCGTCCTTCTTTCCCACGGTTTCCCAAGGCGAGCTCTCGGGCACTACGCAAACGCCGCTGGAGGTGGGACTATGCGCGACGGACGGCAGCACGGTCCCGGTTGAGCTGATCCGGCACAGCATCCTCTATGCCGGCAAGCAACACCAGGTTCTTGCCGTGCGCGATATCCGCGGGCGCAAGCGGGCGGAGGAAGAGATTCATTTCCTTGCCCACCACGATCCCTTGACCAAGCTTCCAAACCGCACGAGCTTTAACGAAAAGCTGGAGGCCGAGTTTACGACGCATCGCGGCGCTGAGCGGTGCCTTGCCGTCCTCTTCCTCGACCTCGACCGCTTCAAGGAGATCAACGACCTCTTCGGCCATCTCGTCGGAGACGCCGTGCTGCAGTGTGTGGCCGAGAAGATCAGGGGCGTCCTTAAGCCAGGGCAGATGGTTGCGCGCTTGGGCGGCGACGAGTTCGCTGTGATTGTTCCCGGTCTGCCGAGCGCGGGCTATGCGACGCGCACTGCTGAAGCCATCCTGGACGCACTCAACGACACAGGCGCTAACCTGCCCGCCGGTGTCACCATCGGCACCAGCATAGGCATCGCTGTATTCCCGAACGATGCACCCGATCGGGAGACCCTTCTGAGCCATGCCGACGCTGCGCTTTATGAGGCCAAGATGCAGGGCCGTGGCCTTTATTGCGTTTTCGAGCCGTCCATGGGTGAGCACCTGCGCGATCGCCGCCAGTTCGAGCACGACATCCGTCACGCGATCTCGCGCAAGGAACTCCGCCTCGTCTATCAACCGCAGGCGGAACTCCTGTCCAACAAGGTCTTCGGTTTCGAAGCGCTGCTCCGGTGGGATCATCCGGAACGCGGCGCCGTTCCGCCGGCCGTGTTCATCCCGATCGCGGAAGAGTGTGGCGCCATTCTGAAGATCGGTGAATGGGTGCTGCGGACCGCCTGCGCCGAAGCGGCAAGCTGGCAACAACCGCTAGCAATCAGCGTCAACGTTTCGGCCATGCAACTCCACGGCGGGAATTTGCCCGAGCTGGTCGGGGCAGTGCTGAAAGAAACCGGTCTCGATCCGTTCCGCCTCGAGCTGGAGATTACCGAAACTTGCCTGATCAAGGATATCGGGCGGGCGCTCTCTGCCCTGCGTCAGCTCAAAAGCCTTGGGGTTCAAATCGCCATGGATGATTTTGGCACCGGATACTCGTCGCTATCGAATCTGCGGGCATTCCCGTTTGATAAGATCAAAGTCGACCAGTCTCTAGTCCGGGCGGTGGATACCAGTGATGAGGCGGCTGCCGTCATGCGTGCGGTCTTTGGCCTCGCTCGGGGCCTCAAGCTCCCGGTCCTGGCAGAGGGCGTCGAAACGGACGCGGAGCTGACCTTCCTGCGGCAAGAAGCCTGCGATGCGATCCAGGGTTACCTACTTGGCCGACCCTGCCCGATTTCCGACTTCGCTCAGCATACGAGCGGCAAAGGCCGGACGCCCGCTTCCCGACGGCTGAGCAACCACGAACTGCGCGTGGTCAAGAACAGCGCGGCCTAGTGCGGAAGCGGGTCGCACGTTCGTGGTAATACTCGCGAGCGTTCGTAGATGGTGCAGTGTTACGCAGGTCAACCGCTATGCCGAGATGGCGGCGCAATACGGCAGCGAGGTCCTAAGGGAGCATCGCGTTTCGCTATCTTCGAATTAGGGAGCCCTTGGCTTCCCAACTGAGCTGTCCAAATTTTGCGGTTGAAATTTACTTTTTTCCGAATTGTTCTGTGCTAGGGAACAAACACGCAGCTACTACTCTAGCCCGTCTTATGCACGACGTTGCGTCTGAGAGGTTGGCGGATGTAGCCTAAGCGATTGATTTAGCGTAGGATTCGGTTGTCTAAGCCAACCCTGCCACCGCCTCTCGCGAGCCACACCCGCCATGACCGATGATACGTTGCTGCCGCTCTCATTTCCAGCCGTTGGACGCAAGAAGATCACAGCTGCGTTTGACGGCGGACGCATCACCTCGGATGGTGGCGTCATGCTTTTGGCAGCGGCCGAGCGACGCCTGCAACTGGCCGACAGGCTGGCCGCCGCGATCCACGATCCGCGCGATCCAGCGCGGGTGACGCACGCCATGGCCGACATTGTGCGCGCCCGCATCTTTGCGATCGCATGCGGCTACGAGGATGCCAACGATCTCGACCGGCTGCGCACCGACCCGGCCTTCAAGCTCGCCTGCGGGCGGCTGCCCGACAGCGGGATTGATCTGTGCTCGCAGCCGACATGCTCGCGCCTCGAGAACCTGCCCGACCTGCGCACCGTCATCCGGCTCGGCTGGGTGCTGGTCGATCTGTGGCTGTCGAGCTATGCCGCGCCGCCCAAAAGCGTCACGCTCGACATCGACGACACGGTGGATGTCGTTCACGGCCATCAGCAGCTCTCGCTGTTCAACGCCCATTACGACGAGCGTTGCTTCCTGCCGATCCACATCTACGACGCCGCGACAGGACGCCCGGTCGCCATGATCCTGCGTCCTGGCAGGACCCCGGCGGGCAAGGAGATCCGCGGCCATCTGCGCCGGCTTGTCCGGCGCATCCGCGCCCGCTGGCCGACCACCCGCATTCTGATCCGCGGCGATGGCCACTATGGCCGGGCGCAAGTCATGGCATGGTGCGAGGACAATGCGGTCGACTACCTCTTCGGATTGCCCGGCAACAAGGTTCTCCAGCGTCTCGTTGATGAAGCCGCCGACGATATCCGCACCCGCCGCGCGCTCGAGCAGAAGCCGGTGCTGCGCGGCTATGCCGAGACCCGATACAAGGCGAAATCCTGGAGGACGGAACGCCGCGCCTGCGCCCGCATCGAGGCAACCACCCTCGGCCTCGACATCCGCTTCGTCGTCACCAATCTCGACAAAGGCTCCGCCGAGCATGTCTACGATGTGATCTACTGCGCCCGCGGCCAGGCCGAAAACCTGATCAAGATGCACAAGAGCCAGCTCGCCTCCGACCGCACCAGCTGCCGCTCACCGATTGCCAACCAGGTCCGTCTCGTCCTGCACACCGCCGCATACTGGTTGATGCTCACCCTGCGCGAGGCAGTGCCCACGACCCATCATCTGTGCAACGCCGAGTTCTCTACACTGCGGCTCAGGCTTCTCAAGCTCGGCGCCCGCGTCACCGAAACCGTCTCGCGCATCCGTCTGGCCTTCGCCGCCGCCTGTCCCGAAGCAAGTCTGTTCCGAACGATCGCCATCACGCTGCAGCCCGCAGGGCCATGAGCGCCGGGGCATCAAAGCCCCACCGAACCCGATACCTTGACCCTCCAGCGCGTTCCAAAGTCCAGTCTCAGCTGCGGTGAAAAAGACGCCTCACACCTTCATGACCGAACGCCAAGCGGCAAGGAACCAGGCCGCTCGTGAATAGGACGGGCTAGGGCGGGGGAGTGAAAGAGTGAGGCAGCGTCTCTCTGCCGCAAGGTTCGGTGACCTTCTGGCGGGAGACCTGCGAGTTTTTGGCGGGCCCTCGACAATCGAACCCCTTGCCAGCCGAATCAGGGCGGAGCAGGTCAGTCTCGTTCTTCGCAACACGCCTCTTGGCATGGTTGCGAACATACTCAATGCGGCCACTTTTGTTATGGCGCTTTGGGGCTCGCCCGACCAAACGAATGCCGTCCTCTGGGCGAGTGTTATCATCGTAGCCTCAGCTGTCGTAGGCTTAAGAGCGAGATCATCGTTTCAGTCAGTCAAACCAAGGTCAGTGTCTCGCCGGACAACGCAAAACCTGGTGCGCAACGCCTTCTTGTTCGGCACTTGGTGGGGAGCACTTCCCGTTCTGTTCTTCAGCGGGGCAACAAGCGCAGCCCAGGTCGTCATTACCTGCCTGAGTGCGGGGATGATCGCAGGCGGTGCCGCTTCTTTTTCCACAATTCCTATTGCGGCCGTCGCGTATACGCTACCGATCTTCGTCGGTTCGGCGGTGGCGATTGTGTGGGTGGGAGACGCCGTCAATCTGCCCGTCGCAATCCTGATAGTAAGCTACGCCATCACGCTATTTCGTGCAGTGCTTGCTCACGCGTTCGAATTTACCCAACGCTTCATTCTGCAAGCGGAAAGCGAAAATGCCATTCGCAGGGACATTCTAACGAGTTTGCCAAACCGGTTCAGCTTCAATGAGCGGCTGGACAGCGCGTTGGTGGACGCAAGGCAGTTTGACCAGCACTTTGCGCTACTTTTGTTCGATCTTAACAATTTCGACGAGGTGAACGATCGTTTTGGCCGAGCAATAGCGGATGTCCTTTTGGTCGAAGTGGCTGCGAGACTTCGGAAATCGACACGGGAGAGCGACGGCATTGCGAGATTGGAGGGCGACGAATTTGCAATAATCGCTACGCGCGATATCAGGCCAGATCAAATCGGGTCTTTAGCCAAACAGATCATAGATGCCGTGCGCGCGCCTTTCTTGATCGAAGGGCGCGAAATATATTGCAGGGCCTCTATTGGTATCGCTTTGGCGCCCACGGACGGTTTGGATGCCAACCAACTCTTGCGGTGCGTCGACACCGCGCTGTACAGGGCTAAGACGCTGGGGGCGGGCTCCATCCAGTTTTTCAGCGGAAGCGACGATGAAGCTGCTGCAAGGCGCCATGCCCTTGAACGCGATCTGGCATCTGCGCTGGCCAATGGCCAGCTTTCGCTCGCATTTCAACCCTTTCTCGACCTCAGCAGCGATCGCATCCGAGGTTTTGAAGCGCTTCTGCGGTGGCACCATCCGACCCTTGGCGCGATCCCACCGTCGGAGTTCATATCTATCGCTGAAGAAACGGGTTTGATTCACTCCATCGGACACTGGGTCGTCAAAACGGCTTGTTTGGCGGCTGCCCGTTGGCCGCACGACTTGCGGGTCTCCGTCAACTTGTCGGTAGTACAGCTTAAGAATAAAGCCTTACTGGATGGAATTGTGGTGGCCTTGGCTGAAGCCGGTTTGGAGCCCCGAAGACTGGAGGTCGAGATCACAGAAACTGTGCTGATTTCGAATTTTGAAGAAACGATTTCATTATTACAATCGTTAGGTTCTCTATCCGTAACAGTTGCTCTTGACGATTTTGGCACCGGCTATTCATCACTCACTTATCTTCGTAAATTGCCTCTTTCGCGGCTCAAGATCGACCGATCTTTCGTCCAGGATATGCTCACCGATGCGGACTGCGCCGCGATTGTAAGATCATTGGTTGAGTTGGCGCATGAGCTTCGAATTGAGGTAACGGCCGAAGGCGTAGAAACTCCCGAACAGCTCGACTATCTGCGCCGCGTCAGATGCGATGAAGCTCAAGGCTATTTAATCGGGAAACCTGTCGGGATCGGCGACATTCCTGGCATTGCTGCGAAGCAGTTTGGTCAGGAGCTAGCCTGAAAAATTCATGGGGGTTGGTGGATGTGGCGCAAGCCGTTGAAATGACTTAGGATTTGGTTGCTTAAGCCGATCCGAACCATTTCCCGGAGACCACACCCACCATGAACGATCTTACGCTGCCGCTGAGCGGTTTGTCATCAGTCGGCGGCAAGTCCGTCGTCGCCCGTTTCGACGGCGGCATGCTGTCGTCCAACAGCGGCGTTCTGGCTTTGGCCGAGGTGGAAAAGCGGTTGCGGGTGGCCGAGCGTCTGGCGCGTTGCATCGACGATCCGCGCTGCCCGGACCAGGTCGTCCACAGCCTGGCGGACATGATCGGCTTTCGCATGAAGATGATTGCCGCCGGCTACGAGGACGGCAACGACGCCAACCGGCTGCGCCGCGATCCGGTCTTCAAGATGGCCCAGGATGCGCTGCCGTCGGGTCGGGATCTGGCGTCGCAATCGACGCTGTGCCGGCTGGAGAACCTGCCCGGCGTGCGGGAGCTGGTTGCGATGGGGCGGGCGATGGTCGATCTCTATTGCGCCTCGTTCCGGCAGGTGCCGAAGCGGATCGTACTCGACATTGACGACACCTTCGACGCTGTGCACGGAGGCCAACAGCTTCGCCTGTTCAATGCCCACCATGACGAGTACGGCTTCCAGCCGATCGTAGTGTTCGATGGTGCGGGACGGTTCGTCAGCGCGATCCTGCGACCGGCCAAGCGGCCGAGTGGGGCTGAGATCCGCCCCCACCTGCGCCGTCTGGTGCGGGCGATCCGGATCAACTGGCCGAACATTCGAATCCTGCTCCGCGGCGATAGCCATTATTGCAGCCCGCAGGTCATCGACTGGTGCCGCGCCAACGACGTCGACTTCATCTTTGGCCTCGCGCCCACCACGACCCTGCGCAAGCATGTCGCGGATCTGGAGGCCAGCACGACGGCGCGCTTCGAAGTGTCGGCCAAGACAGGCAAGGTCCGCAGGTTCAAGGAGTTCGTTGACGGCGCCGCTAGTTGGAGCCGCGTCGAGCGCATCATCGCGCGGGTCGAGGTCGGCGCCCAAGGTGCCGATACCCGCTTCGTCGTCACCAACCTTGCCGGTGGGAAGGCCAAGGCGCTCTACGAGGATGTCTACTGCCGGCGCGGCGCGGCCGAGAACCACATCAAGTCGTGGAAGACGCATCTTGCCGCCGACCGCACATCCTGCACCAGAGCGACGGCCAACCAGTTCCGGCTATTCCTGCATGCCGGTGCTTACTGGTTGATGTGGGGCTTGCGGGCCGCGATGCCGAGGCGCTCGAGCTTTGCCGTCGCCCAATTTGACACGCTGCGATTGCGCCTCATCAAAATCGCCGCGCGGGTGGTCGAGATGAAAACGCAAATCCGCCTGCACCTGCCGACATCCTGCCCCGACCAGCGTATTCTGCGCATCGTCCTCGATCGCATCCCCCAACTCGTGACATAGCGACGGGGCCAAGATGCCCCGAACCGAACCCGCCAACATCAACCCGCAAACCCCGCCTCCCATCACCGACGGATCAGCCCCGCCGCCCGACCAGGCTTGTCAAAATGCACCCACATCGCGACCAAATCGTAGCTTCAGGCCGCCGACAACTCATCGCTGTGCATCAAGGCGGCTAGGTGTTTGAATAGCCGAACCGGCACTTTGGGGCGATGGTCTGGTTGTCTCGTATTCCGACGGTGACGGCCGCCTTCCTGGGGTATGCTGAAGGCTGCAAGTCCTAGTGCAAGCACTGGGAGTAGCCCTGTGACGAAGCATCTGATCGAGGTGATCACGTCGGTCGAGCAGCGCCGAAGCTGGTCTCGGGAGGAGAGGGGGGCGGCTGGTCGCAGCAACGTTGAGGCCGGGGCCAGTGTTTGGTCGCGCGATCGACCGGCATTCATATGAGCCAGCTTTTGCGGAGAGGGCAGAGCCGCGGAGTCTATGCCAACAGGCAGCTCATTAGAGAAATTGCCGCTCTCAGGAGAGGGAATCCCTCGTACCCGGGCTTGAAAATGCCGCAACGCTTGTACAAACGTGCGTCGTCACGACCCAGACAAATAGTGGTAGCAGGGAGTGGATATGGTCTTTCGATTGAAGGAGCGGCTCGGCAGGAAGTTTGAAGAGGAAGTGCAATTCTTCAAGGGCTGGCAGAAGGACAAGAAACGAGTGGGCGCGCTCATGCCAACGTCCGTGCATGCCGCGCGCCGTATGGCAAGCGTAATTAACCCAGCATCCGGATTGCCGGTTCTGGAACTTGGTGCCGGAACTGGCGTCATCACCAAGGCTATCCTGGAAAGGGGCATCAAGCCGCATCAGCTGATTTCGGTCGAATATTCGAAAGATTTCTATCATCGCTTGACGCGAGGCTTTCCAGGCGTGGACTTTCGATTGGGCGATGCGTTCGCGCTGGGGGAAGTGCTTGCCGAGCGGAGCGGGGAGCAATTCGACTGTGTCATAAGTGCGGTGCCGATGTTGAGCTTTCCGATGGAACAGCGCATTGCCTTGCTCGAGGATTTGCTAGCCCGCATTCCTGCTGGCAGACCTGTGATTCAGATCACCTACGGACCTTTGTCCCCGGTGATCAAAATGCCCGACCGCTACGTCGTGTCTCACTATGATTTCGTGGTCCGCAATATCCCGCCCGCACAGCTCTGGACATATCGACGAGCAGTCTGACGGCGCCCGACGCGCGGGAGACCGCGGGCCTTCGCAAAATCATGCCGAAGGACAGGACGGTGGTCGTCATAGCTTCGCATCAAGGGCGCCTTTGTCACTGCCACCTGTTTTGAGGAGGCCCTATGCCCTTTAGCGGGGAGGTGCTCACTCCCGAAGAAATCGCGCTCCTCGGGCGCGTATTTGATCAAACTGGCGTTTCGAACGAAACCGAGGCGGATCGCGAGCAGCATGCATCCGAAATCATCTATCACTAGGGGGTTCGGCGTCACGGATCAGGGGGAGCTCGACAAGCTCGCTCGCAAGACGGTGGTCGCCGCACTACGCTTTCGGCATCGCTGCCAAACTCGGCAACCTCAGCCGATGTCTCTTATAGAGCATGCACAGTTCGGTCGCATTGAGTCTCCGGGAGGTCCTCATCGGCTGCGCTTCGCCCTGCGGGCGACAGACAGCCACCCCGGCCGCGAAAATCCCGCGACGGTGCCCGGACCGGCCCCCATTTTTGGGAGGTGATCCGCGCAGGTACCTGGCGGAAACAATGCGATTCCGTTCCTGACCATATCATAGCCATCGCCCTCTTTCAGCCGTCCGAGCCTTCCGACAGCCGGATCAATGATGACAATCCCCTGGCGAATATTCTTGCTTGAAGAGCGTGACGGTCTACGCCGTCTTGCCATGCTTGGCATGGCATTCTGCCATTCCCTGCCCGCGCTTGCAACGCGACAATTACGGTGTCCGTCTATCGACAATTAAACTGGCATATTTGGACAGTCGCCGAGTAGCGACAAGACGTCTATCTTTCTAATTGTCGTTTGACAAGGGGGAGTCTTAGCGACAATCATTTTAATTGTCGCTGGCTGTTTATGATAGTGGCGTGAGTAATTGTCGCTAGCTATTGTCCCAGCGACGATTACAGCCCATGCGATGATGTGTTGCTGTTAAAGCCTAAGCCAAGATGGGAGTTTCCTCGTTGGTGGCTCGCCGGGCGGCGGAGCGCTCTCGATAACTTTCGCCATTCATTTCTATGATCGTGGCGTGATGGACCAATCTGTCCACCGCCGCCGCGGTCATGGCGGCGTCCGGGAAAACGGTGCTCCATGCTGAAAATGCATGATTGGCGGTGATGGCGATGCTGTGCCGTTCGTATCGATGCGCGATGAGTTCGAACAGGACGCTGGTCTCGGCTTGATCCTTCCTGACATAGGAAAGGTCGTCGAGTACGATGAGGTCGAACTTATCGAGCTTCTCAAGGGCGCCGATCAGGGAAAGGTCGCGACGCGCAGTCTGCAGCCTTTGAACGATGTCGATGGTACGCGTGAACAAGGCCCGCTTTCCAGCATCGATAAGAGCATGGCAGATGGCCGCGATAGCGTGACTTTTGCCTGTGCCGCTTTTCGCCGTTCTTGATCCAGTCTCCGCCGGCGCCGAGGGACAGAAGTTGCTGTTTGCGCACGCCTGGTGCGGCGTCGAAATCGAAGCTGGCGAAGGTTTTGCCAGCCGGCGCTTCGGATTGATCGCGATGACGCTGGATGCGGCGTGAGGTGCGCTCGGCGACCTCGATCTCCATCAGCGCAGCGATGGTTTTTTGGGCTGGCCAGCCGTCGCGGTCGGCAGTGTCGGCGATGCGCCGCCAATTGCGCACGATGCTGGGCAGGCGCAGTTCGGTCAGCAAGGAGGAGAGGAGGGCTGCGTCGGTCATGGCCGTACCTCGCAAGCCGAGGGCAGAAGCCGATCGTAGGCTTCAAGATTTGGCTCTGGGATGGCGACCTCGCTCGACGAGTTCGGTTTGCTCGCGAACTCGATCTCAAGTTTGGCGAGGTCAGGCAGCCGGCCGGCGTCCAGGATTGCGTCGAGACGATCGGCCAAGGTGATCTCAATGGCTTCGCAGGTCGAGGCCATTGCCAGCAAAGCGACCATTGACCGGCAGGCGTCTCTGGGCGGCAGGGCTTCGTCCAGAGCGGTCCAGGCGCGAGCGTAGGCTGCGCGCGGGAAGAGTGCTTCGCGGTAGACGAGGTATCGGAGGGCTTGCGGCTTGCGCCGCAGTGTACCGATCAGATGATGATAATCGATCGAGTGGCCGCGTGCTCGGTCGGTCCGTGCGCGGGTCATGCGCATGACCGGGTCGGGGCCGAGGAAGCATTCCAGCCGGTCATCGAAGAGACGCACTTCGATCTTGTTGCCGATGAGCCGGGACGGAACGGAATAGAGGATCCGATCGACATTGATGGTGCTGTTGCGTGTCACCTTCGCCGTCACCATCGCGAAGTCGGTGGTTCGGCGCTTGGGCAGAGTTTTGAGCGTCTCGCGCTCGGCCGCGACGGCCTTGGCGCGGCGGGCGTTGTGACGATCGCAGACGCCACTGACGAAGGCTCGATAGGCTTCAAGGCTGTCGAAATCTCGGCTTCGGCGGCGCCGGAGCCTCTGGTCGAGGCGGATCTTGATGTGGCCGTTGGCGGCTTCGATGCTACCGTTCTCATTGGCGACGCCGGGATTGTTGCGGGTGGGCTCCATGCCGTAGTGTCGGCACAGGTCGCCATAACGCTTGGTAAAATCGCGTTCGGCGTCGCGGTCGAGGTTTTTGAAAGCAGCCGACAGCGAGTCAGTCCGGTGTTCGCGCGGGACGCCGCCCAGCTTCCAAAGCGCATCCTGCAGGCCTTCGGCGACAG
Organism: Mesorhizobium loti; assembly: GCA_014189435.1. Taxonomy (NCBI): domain Bacteria; kingdom Pseudomonadati; phylum Pseudomonadota; class Alphaproteobacteria; order Hyphomicrobiales; family Phyllobacteriaceae; genus Mesorhizobium; species Mesorhizobium loti. The sequence continues at coordinate 67,848 of CP050295.1, read as the reverse complement.
CTGAAAAGCTTTCGCCGCCGAGAATGACTCGCGCATGTTCCCAGCCGCTACAGGCCAGCCGGAAATGATAGAGGCGGTGCGGGAAAGGCTCGCCGGCAATGGTGACGCCGAGGCTGTCCGTGACGGTGAAATCGGACAGCGCCTGGCGGCCGGGATCATGGCGCTGAGGGAAGAAGACCTCCTTGTCTTCGCCGTGAAGGGCGCGCCATTTGGCGATGCGACGCTCCAGCGTGCGGCGGACGCTGTCGGGAAGAGCGTCAAGGCCGAGTTCATCCTGGAGGTCCTCGAAGATCGTCACGGCCATGACACCTGGTATCCCCAGCATCTCCAATACCCGGGGCCAGACGTCCGTCAGTGGGTCGGTGCGAGTTCGCCAGGTTCGCGGCTGCTTCTTTTGAGACGGCAAACGCGGGTCTTTGTCTATGCGGCGTGCGGTGCGCGCGCTAAAGCCGGCGCTGGCTGCGGCGGCATCCTTGCTTTGGTGTCGGGAACGGGAGGTCATGTAGAGCATCACCTGGCAGTCGGTCACATGAAGGTTTGGCATCGAGCTCAAATCGTTGGTTGATTGAGCTGCGATACCACCCTCGACGCCGAACGGCTGGCCCACCCTGAAGGGGGGCTTGAAATCGCCGCCGTCCGCCAGTGCCGCTTTCCGGTCGGGGCTCCGCCCCTCCCTTCAAACGGCGCTGGCGGACGCCCTAACCGGCCAAGATAATTGTCGTCGAACTGGCCAACTTAATTGTCGCCGCGCAGACGGGAGCGGCGAAGCGCCGTCACTCTACCGTGCGATGGCCTTGGGAAATACGACAGGCGAACCACAATAGTCGTGTTTGAAGACTTTCCGCGGACCGCGAAAAAGGAAACGGGAGCCCTTCCGGTTCTTGCAAAGCGCTTGAACTCGCTTTCGTTGGCGAAGGGAGGTCGCCAGCCCAGCCGTTGCGAGTGATCGGCAAACCACTGCAAAACGGTCATTCGCTGTCATATGGCTGCTTCGGGAGCTTCTCGAATACAAACAGCTTGGCTTCGCGCATGGCGCAACGCGCCGGCAACCTCTCCGAATTTGAAGGCCCTGCCAGTTCGCCCGCGCCGCCATCATCGCACGCGCACTCCAGCACAGCCTATGCGAGTCAATAAATCGACTCGCCGGCACTATTGTTTCAGGTGAAATGAATCTAGTTTCAAAGGGTTCGACCGATAGGCTGGGCACAGCTGCGGCCATCACGGCCATTTGACATAAACGCGTCGCCCGATTGAGATTGTCTTGACGGTAGCGTAGTTCGCCATCCATGCCAGTCGAGATGATCATGGGCAATTATCGAGACCATCGCGAGCCACGCGGACACCGCCATGACGATGACCCCGTTTCCTTTTCGGAACGGACCTCCGAGCCAAGCTACTTTCAGCGCCCGGCGACCGTGACCGTCCACCCCGTCGACGCCGAGGTATTGTGGTTCACAGTCAGCAAGGGTTTTGGCTTCGTCAAACTGTCGGACGGCACGGAGGCCTATCTGCGCGTCCGAGTGTTGGAGGCGGCCGGAAGCCGAGATGTTGCCGAGGGCACGCTTCTGAAGGTCACGGTCGAAAAAAGTCCAAAAGGTCATCAAGTCGCGCAGGTGCTGGAGATCGGCGATGAGATCGCGAACACTCCGTCACATACGCGCGTCGCCGGAGGGACCATGGTCGAGACGGGTGCGCAGCTAGAGAGCGGGGGCACGGTCAAGTGGTACAAACCCGAAAAGGGTTTCGGCTTCCAAGCCCCTGACAACGGTGAGAAGGACGTCTTCGTTCATGCCAGCACCCTGACCCGCTCAGGGCTCAGCGTGCTGGTGGAGGGACAAAAGGTGTTTGTCGAATGCGGGCAAGGCAAGAAAGGCTTGGAAGTCCGGAGCATTCGCCCTAGGAGTTGTGGACACTTATCTGATCCATAGGATTGTAGCGGCGAGGGTTACGACGGCGAGGTAGTTCCTCGCTGTTTTCTCGAAGCGTGTTGCGACGCGTCGGAACTGTTTGAGTTTTGAGAAGCAGCATTCGATCAGGTGGCGCTGCGCGTAGAGGTGCTTGTCGATAGGGTATTTTCGAGCCCGCGACGGGTTGTTGGGGATGACAGCCACGGCGTGCTTGTCTGCGATCACCTGACGCAGGCGATCGGCGTCGTAGGCAGCGTCGGCCATGACGACCTTGGCGGGCAAGCCGTCGATCAGGGCATAAGCCTGTGGGCAATCTCCCCGTTGGCCGGCGGTCAGGGTGAAGCGCACCGGGCAACCGAGACCTCTGACGGCCATATGGATCTTGGTGCTCAGGCCGCCGCGGGAACGGCCAAGGGCCTGATCTTCAGACCCCCTTTTTTGGCGCCCGAAGCATGTTGATGGGCGCGGATGATCGTGGAATCGACGATCAGATACTCGAAGTCCGGATCGTCCGACATCGCCGCGAAGATGCGCCACCAGACACCCTTATGGCTCCAGCGGCTGAAGCGGCGGAACACGCTGTTCCAGTCGCCGAAGACATCGGGCAGATCGCGCCACGGCGATCCGGTACGCACGATCCACAAGACCGCTTCCACGAACATCCGGTTATCGTGGCCAGACGAGCCACGCGTTCGCTCGTCGCCAATAATATGCGGCGAAATCCGCTCCCACTGATCGTCCCGAAGAATCAGACGGTCCAAAACACCCATCGCTGCCTCCAAAAGACAGCTTTGAATCACAGACCCTCACACTTGGGAATCCCAAGAGTCCACACGTCCTAGACGGCGCATTGCCACGGCCCGTACGAAGATATTGCAATACACAATTTACGGGTTGGTCTCGACGCCAGACGCCCGCGAGCTGGTCGCAAAATCGCTCGAGGATGTGTCGCGCTGTGTTTCCAGATGTCCGCGGGCACCAATCTGCCTGTTGCCGATCCGAGAGACTGAGCTTCCGCGATCGCGCGCAGTGTCGCGACGGGATTGTCGTGGGCCCTGACCCATTTCGAGCACGTCGAGCGGTTATTGCTCTCGGTCGCCGGCAAGACGGTGCTTACGCGGAGGCGCGCCTGTTGTTGACTATAAAAAAGGCCGGGTAGGCGGCTGGTGTGTGGATAATCAGCGTTGGCGTCTTGCCGATTGCGCCAGCCGGCGCGCACTCTCGCAGCCATGGTGGCGGAGCATGTTGAATTGGCCCTGTTTGAGCAGTCACTCGGGAATATCGAGGGCCTCAATCGACCCTTCTGTGATCGTGTGGCTGACGCCGCAGAAAAAACCGCAGGGTCGGTTCTGTTCGATGTTCGCGTCGACGGCGATACCTGGGTCCAGCGGATGGCTGCGATTGGCTATGGCGAAACCGGCACGGCGATAATAGTGATGGAGAAGAACGGACACCTTAGATGCGCATCGATAAACGGAGACACCGCACTTCTGGTAGCAGAATTGGCCGCCTGGAATGCGTCTCCGCTGAGTGAGCAAGCGAGGCTTGATCACTCCGGAACGGCCAGCATCCTGCTAGCGAAGCTTCGTCGCTCAGGTCACTTCGGCCGTCTCTAGCCGGCCCGGCGCTGCTCTTACCTGGCGGCCAAATTCCTGCTCGACTCCTATAGGGCGCGATGGAGGTATATCGACCAAACTGCGACTTGATCTCCACGTGCGTGCCGCAAGTTTTTCGTGCTCGCTGACCATGTCACCGCTTCGATCTCGCAGCTTAAGCGCCAGGAGGGGGCGCCGCGGGAGATACGTCCTGTGGAACGGGCGTGCGCAGCTATGGGTCTAGGTCACGTTCTCGCTTGCTGCCCGAAAAGAATTTCCCGAGCTACGCATACCTGCCTGGCAAACATCCGCATCCTGTGCGCGACCCGTTGGGTCACAGTACGACAGAAGCACTCAGCTCAAACGAGTTTCGATGGGGTATCGACCTTTTCAACGACGGTATTACTGGGAAGCTCACGAGGCTTGGGAGCCCATTTGGCACGCTGCGAAAAAAAGCGCTCAGCATCGCCTGCTCTTAAGGGATTGATTCTGTTAGCGCGGCCGGGGTGAAAATCCGCGAGGCAAAGCGGGTCGCTGCCGCGCGCCATGCGGCAAGGGCTGCAGCGCTTTTTCGCCAGGTGATTGATTTGCCGAACCGGGACTTTGAGGCCGCACTCAGAATGAAACCTGCCGCGCTTGCAGTATATGCCGAAGCGGCCATAACTTCCCCGGCTGTTTTGCGGGAGTCGATGCCTTGGCCAGCCTGAGCCAGTTTTCGATTTCATTCTCGCACCAAAATCCCAGAGCGGCTGATAGGCAAACCCCTTCCGTACCCTTCAAGCCCTTCCTTATTTCATTGTAGCACTCGCGGCCTGTCATAGGCAGTTCGATAAAGGCAGCTTCAATCCTGACGCAGTCGATCCTGGCGCTAACGCCGGCGCTGGCGTAGCACCCATGGTAGGCGCCGCTTCCATCGTTCACCTCGCGGCAAAGGCACATCGTCCTGCCACCGCTTCTTCCTGCGGGTCTGTCTGTCTCCACCCGGTGCATTCGATGCCTCTGGAACCGGCGCTTCCTCAACCGTTGGCGGCTCGGGAAGCGCCGCGTCGGGCGTGATCACGTGCTTAACGTCGCTTTCTGCTTCACCGATGGCGAGCATGGGCTCAGAACGAACATCTTCACCAGGGAAAATCGGCTGCGGCGTCGGTTCAGCGATCGCATCTTCCGTCTTCGCTTCCGCGACTTCGCTCGAGATGGTGGCCAGGTCGATGCCGCCCCAGATCGACTGTGGCCGCTTCACGAGCCCACGCTTCTGTTTGATCTCGACGACAAAGGGTCGCTTCTGCTGCCTCATAGTGTTCTCGCGGATTTCAGGGAGTTGCGAACGTCGTCTAGGCCGATCGCTACGCCCTTGTCCACCCGCCGCCACGCATTTTCCAACGGTTTCGGAGACGTTTCCGCCGTCCAAGCCACGACTCAAGCGGGTCACCGCCGGCGCCCGGGCCCGCGCTCCCGATCTCTTGACCGGCTCTCAGCAAGATCGACGACGATCACACATCCAACTGCTGGCAAAACCGCAAGCCTGAGGGGCGTCTGGCGAAGGTTTTCATTTGGCACGGCACTTGCGACCGAGATGGCAGCAGCGCTGGACCGGGGCGCCGCGTGGGAGAAGCCTGGGAAGGGAGGAAGCGCCCGCCCCGACCCGGTCAGGGAGAGAGACAGTGTTAGCTCCAGAGATCCGCAGCGCGAACGCAGGCCCTCATAAACCCCATTTTGCGCGGCTTTACGTGCAGGTGCTTGCCGCAATCGCGCTTGGCGTCGCACTTGGCTATTTCTATCCGGAGATCGGCGAAAGCGTGAAGCCGCTCGGAGATGCATTCATCAAGCTCGTCAAGATGGTCATCGCGCCTGTCATCTTCCTGACAATTGCGACCGGCATCGCCGGCATGAACGATCTTCAGAAGTTGGGCCGGGTCGCCGGGAAGGCGATGTTCTATTTCCTAACCTTCTCGACGCTGGCACTGATCGTCGGCCTCATAGTTGCCAATGTCGTTCAACCCGGGGCCGGCCTCAACATCGATCCGGCCTCGCTCGATGCCCAGGCGGTGAGCACCTATGCCGCAAAGGCGCACCAGCAGTCGGTGATCGGCTTCCTGATGAACATCATCCCGTCAACGGTCGTCGGTGCCTTCGCGGAGGGCGACATCCTGCAGGTCCTGTTCTTCTCGGTTCTGTTCGGCATCGCCCTGGCAAAGGGTGGAGAGACGGGGAAGCCTGTGCTTTCTCTGCTCCAGGCGCTCATCGCGCCGGTGTTCAAGCTGGTCGGCATTCTGATGAAGGCCGCACCGATCGGGGCTTTCGGCGCGATGGCCTTCACCATCGGCAAATATGGAATCGGTTCGATGGTCAACCTCGCCATGCTGGTGGCGACGTTCTATCTCACCGCGTTCCTATTCGTGTTCGGGGTGCTCGGCGCGGTCTGCCGTTACAACGGCTTCTCCATCTTTTCTCTCATTCGCTACATCAAGGAAGAGCTGCTGCTTGTTCTGGCAACGTCCTCTTCGGAGGCCGCGCTCCCCTCGCTCATGGAGAAGATTGAGCGGGCTGGCGCCAAACGTTCTGTCGTGGGTCTCGTCATCCCGGCAGGATATTCATTCAATTTGGACGGCACCAATATTTATATGACGCTGGCCGCCCTCTTCATAGCACAAGCGACGAACACGGATCTGTCGATCGTCGATCAGGTGCTCCTGCTGCTCGTTGCGATGCTTTCCTCAAAGGGTTCTGCAGGCGTAACAGGTGCGGGCTTCATCACGCTTGCTGCTACGCTCGCCGTAGTACCCAGTGTCCCCGTCGCTGGCCTCGCTCTTATCCTTGGCGTCGACCGCTTTATGTCGGAGTGCCGAGCGCTGACGAACTTGGTCGGCAACGCGGTGGCAGCGCTCGTCATCGCCCGCTGGGAGGGCGAATTGGACAAAGCGCAGTTGGAAGCCGCCTTCTCCGGTCATCAGCTTGCGGAGACATTAAACCGGCCGATCGATCGTGCGCCCAGCGCGCCTGCTAAGTGGCCGGGCCCGTGACTAGATCTAACGATCGCCTCGCTGGCCTGAAAAAGCGCTTGGCCGCTAAATGCCATCAGGAGCGTTAAAAGCGGTGAGTGCATATTATAAGTGGCCTAAGCAAACCGAATCGTATTCTGATACGCGCTCGCAGTGCTGTCCACGATAATGATGTCGACCACGGGCATGCCGAGGGCGTTGTCACGTTGTTTGAAATGTGGCCGCGTGAGGCCGACACCGCGCTTTTCAGGCAGGCCGTGCACTCACGGCTTCCCACGCGGCCATGGCTTGGCGTCGATGGGTTCGAATTTGTGCTGCCGAGCGGTTGGTCTGGGAGGGGACGAAGAGATTTCGGACGGCGGAGAAGATCGACACGAAATGCTGCAATGAGCCGACCGACCGGAAACCCTGTCGCGTTCGTTCCCGTTTTCGGAACGGCAGGTGAGAATTCTCCGCCCGGTTGTTCAAGCCTTTATGCGAGCGGTGTTCCACGTTCGGCATGAGCTGGCGTTTGGCCGCCCCGTAGGAGCGCAATTTGTCGGTGATCATACGCTTTGGCGGCAGACCCTGCTTCTTCAGAAGTCGCGTCAGCAGGCGCCTGGCGGCCTTGGTGTTGCGACGCGTCTGGACAATCTCGTCGAGCACATATCCGTCCTGATCAACCGCTCTCCACAACCAGCACTTCTGACCGTTGATGCGCACCACGACTTCATCCAGATGCCAGACATCGTCTTTCGTTGGTGCCTTGCGGCGTATGCGGCGCGCATAATCAGGGCCGTGCTTTCGGCACCATCGGCGGATGGTCTCGTAGGAAACGACGATCCCGCGATCGAGCAGCATTTCCTCGACATCGCGCAGGCTCAGATTGAAGCGGAAGTAGAGCCAGACAGCACGGGCCACGATTTCGATCGGATAGCGGTGGTTCTTGTAGGTCGGTGCACTCACGGTCATGGGCCCGCTGCTACCTCAATTTCCTTACCGCTCAATCAATGTGACACCACCATTCGAAATGCTCACCGCCTGATCAATGCTCCCAGGCGACGCTCTTCCCGTCCACATCCCGGAATTGCGACAGAGCCCCGCCGCGCGACGGGCGCTCGACCTTGTGCAGGATCTCTTCGATCTCGCCGACCGTGTCGGCATGAAGGTGGTTGAGCTTCAGGAACACTGGCCCCTTGCCGGACTGTAGTTCGTTGTAGAATTCCTGCATCATCTGTCCCGACCAGTAGTCGCTTTCGATGAAGCGATTGCCTTCACTGTTGGCGGTATAGGCTCCGAACGGACCGGCCACGTAAGCGCAAGCCGGGCCGTTATAGTCCTTGATCAGCGGATTGATCTGATAGCATTCGAGACGAGCGCGGCACCCGCATGGTAGGCCATGGCATAGCCGTCCCCGGAATTGGTCGGATTCTCATAGGTTCCGAAGAGATAGCCGGAATGCGGCAATCCGAGCCGGCCCGCCGCGCCCATGCACAGGATCACGGTCTTGGCACGCAGCACGAGGAATTCAGCCGTGCGCGTGTTCACAGCAGTGGCGCCCGCGATCCTGCCGTCGTTGGCGGTCAACAGGCGCGTTGCCATGAAGCGGTTGGAGACCAATATCCTTTCGCGCTTGATCTGCCGGTAGAGCGCCTTCTTGACGGTATCGCCATTCGGCATAGGCAGCACATAGGTTCCCAGATGGTGGACCTTCTTCAGGTCGAAATCGCCATTGGCGTTCTTCTGGAAACGGATGCCGAAACGGTCAAGTTCCTGGACGATGTCATAGCAGCGCGAGGCATATTTGAAGACCGGCGCCTGATCGACGATGCCGTCATTGGCGATGGTGATCTCCTTGGTGTATTGCTCGGGCGTCGCATATCCCGGGACGACGGCGCTGTTCAGCCCGTCCATGCCCATGCAGATAGCTCCCGAACGCTTCACATTGGCCTTTCGAGCAGGACGACACTCAGAGCGGGATTTTTCTGCTTTGCCTTGAGCGCCGCCATCGGTCCGGCTGTGCCGCCGCCGATCACCAGCACATCGCAGGTGACTTCCGACAGCCCTTCGACAAAATTATCCATTCTCGTTCCTCAAGCCTCAGAATCGGCGATTTGGCGATGAAGTCGCGGTGCGCATCAACGGTCAGAAATGCTGGTTGTGGAGAGCGGTTGATCAGGACGGATATGTGCTCGACGAGATTGTCCAGACGCGCCGCAACACCAAGGGCGCCAGGCGCCTGCTGACGCGACTTCTGAAGAACCAGGGTCTGCCGCCAAAGCGTATGATCACCGACAAACTGCGCTCCTACGGGGCGGCCCAACGCCAGCTCATGCCGAACCTGGAACACCGCTCGCATAAAGGCTTGAACAACCGGGCGGAGAATTCTCATCTGCCGTTCCGAAAACGGGAACGAACGCGACAGGGTTTCCGGTCGGTCGGCTCATTGCAGCATTTCGTGTCGATCTTCTCCGCCGTCCGAAATCTCTTCGTCCCATCCCAGACCAACCGCTCCGCAGCACAATTCGAATCCATCGACGCCAGGCAATGGCCGCGTGGGAGGCCGTGAGTGCACGGCCTGCCTGAAAAGCGCGGTGTCGGCCTCACGCGGCCACATTTCAAACAACGTGACAACGCCCGAGGAACAGATACTCAGCCTGCTCCCAGAATGGGACCAGCGCCCGGTCGTTGATGCCTTGCAGGCAATGCGGCATCGCGCTGATCAATGCCGTGGTGCTGGTCGCGGAGGTCGGCGACTTCACACGCTTCTCAAGCCCACGCCAGCTCATGGCCTATTTCGGCCTGGTCCCTGGTGAGCAATTGAGTGGCGAGACCGTCTGGCGCGGCGGCATCACCAAGACCGGCAACACCCATGCCCGGCGCGCGCTGGTCGAAGGCGCCTGGGCTTACCGGATGAGGGCACGCATCGGCCGGCACAAGGTCGACCGGATCGAGGCGTTGCCAAAAGTCGTTCGCGACATCGGATGGAAAGCGCAGGTTCGGCTGTGCACCCGATACCGTCGGCTGAGTGCGCGCGGCAGAACGCCAACGTCGTCACCGTCGCCATCGCACGCGAGATGGTGGGCTTCATCTGGTCGATCGCCTGCACGGTTCAAGCCGCGCCAAAGGCGGCGTGACCGCTATTTGACAGACAGCCAGCAGAGGAGATGCAAACCCCAAGATCAGCCTCGGCGCGATATGCGGCGCTGGAGGTGGGACAATGCCGGGGAGCCCTCGTCTCCACTATGAGCCTCGACGCTCGCCACCTAGACAGAGGCAGCCCCAAACGAAACCAGGTCATGGGGCCCGACCCGCGGATGAGAGATTGTTGACCGACGTTCAAGTCCCGCCTCTTGCACCTCATATCCGCCGTACATGGGCCTCGACCGCCGATCGGATCGGCTGGCCGCAGCTTATCAAAGGCCATTGTCAGCAATCATGAGAGTGGATTGATCGAGACAAAAGAGTCCGGCGGGGATTCCATCCTGGAGCGTGGCATGCGAGGCTGCCGGGATGCGCACAGGTATCGGCATCGACGTTACGGCATCGGACAGGACGCGGCTTGAGGCGATCGTTTTGGCGCGAAGTTCGCGCGCCTGACGGCGGCGATGATTTCGTCGGGATCGGCCTTCCAGATGAAGGGCCTCGGCTCTTGGTTGTGCTCCGTGATGAAGCGGTTGATGGCGGCCTGGAGATCGACGACGGGGTGGAAGACGCCGTGTTTCAGGCGCCGGCGCGTCCGAGAGATAGGGCTCGACCATTTCGCCTTGCCAGACGACGAAGTCACCCTAGCGCAGACTGCCGGGCGCCTGCGGCGTAATCGCTGGGTTACTCGGCCGACACCTGCAAAACCCTGATCGGTTTCGGCGCGTCGGCTATCGGGCGTGTCGGCGAGGGTTACGTCCAAAACGATGTTACACGCGATTCGTACACCCACCACATCGCAGCTGGCCGTCTGGCGACGTCGAAGGGCTACCGTCTCGCTGACGAAGACCGCGTGCGAGCCGCAATCATCGAGCGGCTGATGTGCAATCTCGCGGTCGATGTGCCGGCAATCTGTGCCGCCCACGGATTTGATCCGATGCGTCTTCTCTTTCCAGCTGAACGCTTGGCGATGCTGGCCGAGGACGGGATCGTGGACATCGAAAGCGGTTTCATCCGCGTGCCGCAGGAGCATCGCTTTGTAATTCGCGCTGTTGCTGCCGCATTCGATGCTCTCGATCGGGTTGCCCGGTCCAAGCAGCGTATTCGGATCGGCTTCAACCGGTGCCCGGAGCGCACAACCTGACGCAGGGTGAACCGACGTCGCGCAAACATCGCCGAAGCTTTCAGGTTGCTGTCAGCTACGGCTGCCAGAAGGTTGTAATCTGAACAACCAAAGAAGGGACCCCAGATGGAGATCTCAGCACTTTTTCTGAACGTGACCGCCGTCGGCCCCGCACTGGCCGGCGGGAAATGGGACGTGCCGATCGCCAAATCGCAATCGCGCGAAGCGCTGCAGACCAAGCCTGAAGCTGACGGACGGCAGATCCGTTCGATCAAGGATCAGGAAGACGGCTGCCACACGGCTTATGCCGTCGGCTCGAAGGAGGGGTAATTCGTGAATCGCTGCACTTCATTCCCAATTTTGACTTTTGGCGCTTTCTGCGCCACGTCGGCCGTCGCCACGGCGGCGGATCAAACCATCTATGCTGCGCCAGACAGGAGCGTCGTGTTTGTTGGTGGCGTCGGCTACACCTGGCTAAAAGGTAACGAGCTTTTCTACGATGACGAGGGCAATGTTGTCAGCAAATTGATCTGGGAAACCGACGCGCCGGTTCTGACCACCAGCCTCAAGGCGGAGGTCTGGAACAACTGGACAATTTCAGCTAACGCCGTCTTCGGTTTCTCCGGCAACAGCCATATGGAAGACTATGATTGGTCCGACCTTGCGCCGAGCTTTGCTGAAGGGGATTGGTCGCATCGCTCGATCCACCCCGACACCGACCTTGTCCACTACATCAATTTTGATATCGCAGCAGGCCGAGACTTCGCGATCAACGATGCCACGACCATCAACCTTCATGGTGGCTTCAAATACACCAACGTGAAGTGGAACGCCTTTGGTGGCCCGTACACTTATAGTAAGTATGCCTTCCGGGACAGTGTCGGCAACTTCCCCGATCGCCAACTCGGCAGCAGCTACGAGCAGCGCTATCCTGGCCTTTTCCTTGGCGCGGAAGCGGCCACGACGCTCGGCAACTGGACGCTCTCGGGCCTGCTCCGCAGCGGCTTCACCGTTGATGCAAGCGATGTTGACCATCACTGGGTCCGTGGCCTGCGATTTGAGGCAGACCTCGACACGGTGCCGTTCATCTCGGTCGGCGCCAAGACCGGTTATCAGATGACCGATCGCGCCAGCTTCTTCCTGGCCGGCAATTTCGATAAGTATTTCCACGAGAAAGGCGATAGGGCGGTGTACGATATAGCGACCGGCAAACGAGGAACCGAAGAGTTTGTCGCCGGCATCGACTTCTATGCCCTTACCCTGTCGGCCAGCTTCAAGCTGACCTTCTAAAGCCGTGGAGCCACGGAAACGGCGGCCCAGCGTCAGCCACATGGAGAAATGCCTCCACTTGCAGTCTGGGATCACCGCCCAGGCTGCTCGATCATAGAGCCACGCCGCTCATAACCACTCAGATTTGATAATGGCCAAACGTCCCACAATTGTCGATCTTGCCCGCGAAGCCGGGGTCAGTGTTGCAACGGTCGATCGGGTTCTGAACGCCCGCCTTCCTGTGCGCGAGGAGACTGCGCGGCGCGTCCACGAAGCAGCCCACGCGATCGGCTATCATAATGCCGGTCTCATCAAGCACCGCTTGAAGCGGCACCTGCCGCACTACCGGCTGGGCTTCATCTTGAGAAAACCGGCCCAGCATTTCTACCAAGAGTTCGCGCGCGAGGTCGAGGCCTCGGTAAGTTTGTCCCAATCCTTCCTCGGCATTCCGCTCATCGAATTTGCTCCGTCACATTTGCCCGGGGATCTGATCCCGCTCCTTAAGAGCCTTGGGAACCGCTGCGATGCGATCGCCATGGTGGCGCCGGACCACCCGAAGATCACGGCAGCGGTCGAGGAGCTCAAGGCGAAAGGCATCCCGGTGTTCTCGCTGCTTTCTGACTTCGCCTGCGGGGTGCGCGAGGGTTACATCGGTCTTAATAATCGCAAAGTCGGGCGGACGGCCGCTTGGATGTTTTCCAAGGCCGCCAAACGGCCTGGGAAGGTGGCCGTGTTTGTTGGCAGCCACCGTTTCCAGGGGCATGAGCTCCGGGAGGTCGCCTTTCGTTCCTATTTCCGTGAGAACGCACCTACCTTCGAAGTGCTCGATACGCTCGTGAACCTGGAAGAGCGGCAGATCACTTACGAAGCCATGCTGGATCTCATTCAGCGGGAACCTGAGCTCGTGGGCTTCTATATGGCCGGCGGGGGCATGGAGGGCGCTATCTCCGCGCTGCGCGAAGAGGGCAAAGGTGTGGATCTTGTCGCGATCGTGAATGAAATCACGCCCGAGTCGCGGGCAGCGCTCGCAGATGAAATCGTCACCATGGCCGTCGCCACTCCACTGCGTCGGCTTTGCCAGGAGCTGATGTTACTCATAGACCGAGGCATCAAGACCGGCACCGCGGAAATGCCGGGCGAGACATTTCTGCCGTTCGACATCTATGTCCCGGAAAACATCTGACATTGATGTGTTTCTATCACGGAGCCCAAATTCCTTTCATAAATGCAAGGAACGCTCGATTGACTGGCTTGCTTCAATCAGGCTTGTGCATCGGCCTGCGCTGGGGGGCGCGGCATAAGCCAGACAGGCAAACTGGCGGCCGCACTTCTGAAAGGAAAGCCAAGCCATGCGCCAGGTATCTCCCCGCTTTGCGGTCAACCACATGGCAGCGCCCCCTCTTGACGTCAGTGCATTTTTCGCGCTTGCGCGTGACCAGGGCCTAACCGATGTTCAAATCCGTGACCTTCATTTCAGCAATCCTGTTGCATGCGCCATTCCTGCTGCGGACGTCCGGTCTGCCGCCACCGAAGCTGGCGTAACCATAATCTCGGTCAACGCCTTGCAGCGCTTCAACGACTGGACTCCCACGCGTCAGTCGGCGGCGATCAAGCTCGCCGACTATGCGGCGGCGTGCGGGGCCAAGACGGTCGTGCTGGAACCGGTCAACGACGGCTCGTGGGCGTGCAATGGCGAGCGCCATGACAGTCTGCGCGTCGCTCTCAACGCGCTCAAGCCGATCCTCCAGCCGCGCGGTCTGATAGGTCTCATCGAGCCGCTGGGCTTTCGCACCTGCTCGCTTCGATCAAAGAAGCAAGCGGCCGAGGCCATTGCCGCGGTTGACGGCCAGTCAGTGTTCCGCCTCGTGCACGACACGTTCCACCACACCCTGGCCGGGGAGACGTTCTTGTTCTCCGAGCTTACCGGCCTGGTGCACATTTCAGGTGTGAATGACCCGACGTTCTGGATTTACCCGGATCGCTTCCTTGGAGGTTCCGACAATGGCAGCCAGATCCAGGCGCTGCTTGATGGCGGCTATGAGGGACCCTTCTCGTTCGAGCTGATCGAGGTGGTCCGCACGCTGGACGATCTTGCAGGCGCACTTGCTGCCAGCATTGACTTCATTCAGCGCCGGCTATTGACGCCAGATTAAGGAGTGGCAGGGGTACCAAATGTAAGTTCGCCTGGAAGCCTCCCGTGGTTTGACAGCGGAGGAGCCATCCGAGATGCCTCCTGCATCATAATCTCCCGCAGCCAGATGCTTGCCGGATCGCTGTTGTGGAGTGACGGCCAACAGAGGGTCTCGGTGAATGCGGGAAGCGGCAGCGGAAGTTCGACGATCTGCAGGGGGAACGATTTTTCGAAATGCCTGACCAGCCGGGAGGGGATGGTCGCGATACGGGCCGTGCCGGACACCATCGGCGGGACCATGCTGAAGCCCTGCACGGCGACCTCGACACGTCTCTTGAGGCCATGTTCAAGCAAGAACCATTCCTCGATGGAGGGCTTCATTAGACGCCCGAACCTGACCGAGACGTGCCTCATCGACATGTATCTCTCGAACGTAAGCTGCCGTGGCAACTGCTTGTTGGTGCGACAGCCTACGCACACGAGTCTCTCCTCAAACAGTGCCACGCTTGAGTGCGCGCTCGACGTGAACAAATCCGGAAGAATTAGAAAATCGACGTCACCGCGCTGGAGAAGCTCATCGGGGCCGTCGTCGACAGGCAGCAATTCGAAGCTGACGCCGGGGGCTTCGCGCGCAACACGCTCAACGACTTTCTCAAAAAACACGAGCGTGGCGAAATCGGAAAGAATGATCCTGAAACGGCGGTCGGATTGAGCTGGGTGAAACGTATCCGAGGAAATAATCGAGCACTGGATCTGCAGGAGAGCGTCGCGAACCGCGGGGGCAAGTGCTGCCGCACGCGGGGTCAGAAAACGTTCGCGGCCGCTCGTCGTAAACAGTTCATCGCCGAAATAATCGCGCAGCCGGGCGACGGCCGCACTCATGGCCGGCTGGCTGAGGTTGATGCGGCGGGCCGCCGCCGAGAGATTGCGCTCCCCCAGCAGCGCGTCGAGCACAACGAGGAGATTTAGGTCAAGCCCTTTGAAACGCATGTCTTTAGCTATCCATAGCGTGGATGCCGTTGATCGAAACAAACCATTTTATCACTTTTCCGAAATCTCGCATGGACAAAACACCTGACGCACCGATCACCCGCTGCTCTATCGCGTGACCTGTGCCTTATGACCAGCTCGAAAGAGAACAATTTTTCTATTTACTGCGAAGTGGGGTGGGGTTGTGCGGGGAGAATGGCTTGCAACTGGCTAAGCATGTCGAATCCGCCCTTTTCCAAAAAGCCTGCGCAGCGCGAGCGCGGAGGTTCACGCAATTGGCAGCGACTCACGTCCCTCATCATCGGAGCCTCCGCCGTAGCCCGGCCGGAACTCACTGCGGCTTCTACGATTGCTGGGCTCGGTCCGTCGGACAAGCTTGAGGCGAATTCTCGCGACGCGACGGTCTTCAGGAAAGGGGCGCTCCGACCCGCGGATCAGAGTCCGTCGTCTCTTCACTCCTGACAACGACGTGAGAGTGGGTGGCGTGACGCTGAGTAAATCCAGGAGCGCCTGGAGCCTCCCTTGGTTTCACAGCGGAGCAGCCATCCGAGATGCCTCCTGCATCATGATCTCCCGCATCCAGATGCTTGCCGGATCGCTGCTGTGGTGAGCCGGCCATTGGACGGCTTCGGTGAACGCGGGAAGCGGCAGCGGAAGTTCGACGATCCGCAAGGGGAACGTTTTTTTGAAATGCCTGACCAGCCGCAAGGGCATGGTCGCGATACGGGCCGTGCCGGACACCATCGGCGGGATCATGCTGAAGCCATGCACGACGATCTCGACACGTCTTTTAATACCATGCTCAAGCAAAAACCATTCCTCAAAAGCCGGCTTCAGCATACGCCCGAACCTGACCGAGACGTGCCTCATCGACATGTATCTCTCGAATGTAAGCTGCCGTGGCAACTGCTTGTTGGTGGGACAGCCTACGCATACGAGTGTCTCATCGAACAGCGCCACGCTTGGATGGGGGCTCGACATGAAGAAATCCGGAAGAATTAGAAAGTCCACGTCACCGCGCTGGAGAAGCTCGTCGGGGTTGTCGTCGAGAGGTAGCAATTCGAAGCTGACGGCGGGGGCTTCGCGTGCAACACGCTCCACGACTTTTTCTAAAAACACGAGCGTGGCGAAATCGGAAATAATGATCCTGAAGCGGCGATCGGATTGAGCTGGGTTAAACGGATCCGAGGAGATAATCGAGCAATGGATGTGCAGGAGAGCGTCGCGGACGGCGGGGGCAAGTGCTGTCGCACGCGGGGTCAGAAAACGTTCGCGGCCGCTTGTCGTAAACAGTTCATCGCCGAAATAATCGCGGAGCCGGGCGACGGCCGCACTCATGGCCGGCTGACTGAGGTTGATGCGGCGGGCCGCCGCCGTGAGGCCGCGCTCCGCCAGCAGCGCGTCGAGCACAACGAGGAGATTTAGGTCAAGCCCTTTGAAACGCATGTCTTCCGTTATCCACATGGCGGATATATTTCGGCGAAACAATCACAGTTTTGCAGAACGTCGCAAGCGCAACTTTCAAAAGCGCCCTAAACAAAACTTGATGTCTGCGTTGGCTGCGAGCACATTTATCTGACGTATGCCTTCCGGTTTAGGCCGAACAGCCGGGTCGCACGTCGGTTCCTGCTAAGCCCCTCGCTGATCTGCGCAAGCTACATCGCGTCAGCTCGATGTGTGCTTAGGCGCCTACTCAAGGAAATACGAAAAGTTACGAGGTCTTTCCATGCGCAGGGAGTGCGGTGGACGTTGTGCTTATCGTCAGCCTGCGCCTTCTACGAAGCCATTCGAAGCGGCCGTAGTGGGCCCGCGCGAGGCCGCAGGTCCGTAGCCTTGGCAGCGACGAGCACGGCCGTTACATCCACCTGCCCGAAAATTACATGATGGGATTCCCTCATGGGCGTCGAGTTTGCTTTCACAAATAAAAGAAAGCTCGGTTGACTAGCCTCCCTCCTTCCCGTCTGTAGACCAAAGTATGGTTGCGCTCGGGAGGAGCCTGAAACGCGCCACGCCACTTGACGGGAGCGTCTACGCGCTGCGGCGTTGCAGGCTCATATTGCGCGAGTGTTGCTTTCGCCGCCCGAGATCGAGGATGACATGCTAGACCTGAAAAATAATCGGGAATCCGAACCGACTGCTGAGCAGACGCCGATATGCTGCACATCGCTGGGCGCGAAAACGGACGACTCCAAATCCGCGACGATCAACGCGGTCGCTGTGGTGCCGTCGCAAGAGAGCGCGCTTTCGGGCATCTCCGAAATATCGCAAGCACTCACCGCCGACTCTCGGCTCGAAGTCGCGTTGGCCAAGGTCGTAGGTCTCCTGCGGTCGTTTGTGCAGATGCGGCACGGCATGATCTCTCTCTTCGACGGTGATGGCGAACTGGAAACCACCGTTGGCGCCAGCTGCAACGAGAGCTGCAATGAGCGCGGCCGGATGTACATGCCGCGGAAGGCAATCGACGAGATTCTGACGACGGCTATGCCCCTGATGGCCGAGAACATTGCGGTTCATTCGGCCTTCACCACCGCCGACTTGGATGCGCTCGGGGTCTCGGACAATATACCAGTGTCGTTCATCGGCGTTCCCATTCGCGTCGATGCAAATGTCGTGGGTACGCTGACCATTGACCGCGTAGTGGACAGTGGCTCAAGATTTTGGCTCGATTACAACCTCCATCTGCTCCCCCTAATCGCCAACCTAGTGGGACAAGCAGTGAAGTTGCATCGCTCCTACTTGGGCGACCGCGTGCATCCGATCTCAGAGAAGGACCGGCAGCAAAAGGGGTTCTCCGAGCTCCAGCACCCGGCGCGGGAGCCTAACCAGATTCACGTCAAGGGGATGATTGGCGACAGTTCGGCGCTGCGCGGTCTGCGTCAGAAGGTCACGGTCGTAGCCAAGGCAAAGATTACGGTTCTGTTGCGGGGCGAAACCGGTACCGGGAAGGAGCTGGTCGCCAAGGCCATTCACGAGTTGTCGCCGCGTGCCAAGCGGCCCTTCATCAAGCTCAATTGCGCGGCGCTGTCCGAGACAGTCCTGGAGTCCGAATTGTTCGGTCATGAGAAGGGTGCATTCACAAGCGCTTTCAATTCGCGCAAGGGGCGTTTTGAGCTCGCCGACAAGGGGACGTTGTTCCTGGACGAGATCGGCGAGATCTCGGCCTCGTTCCAGGCAAAGCTCTTGCGCGTGCTGCAGGAGCAGGAATTTGAGCGCGTCGGCGGCAACCAGACCATTAAAGTTGATGTTCGCGTGATTGCAGCCACGAACAAGGACCTGGAAGAGGCAGTTGCAAGAAACGAGTTCCGCGCCGACCTCTATTACCGCCTCAGTGTGGTTCCCTTACTGGTGCCGGCGCTACGCGAAAGGCGCAGTGATATTCCGCTCCTTGCGGCTGAGTTTCTCAAGAATTTTAACGATGAGAACGGCCGCATGCTGACCTTCGATCCGAGTGCGATAGAGGTACTGATAAACTGCGATTTTCCCGGCAACATTCGCGAGCTCGAAAACTGCGTGTATCGGACAGCGGTCCTGGCGGCGGGACCATCAATCGGAAGAGACGACTTTGCCTGCCGCCAGGGCCAATGCTTCGCTGCGGCGCTGCGTAAATCCAGATCTGGCAACGTCGCGATGCAACCCGGGCCGATCGTGCCGCTGCCGGTGATTCCGGCGATACCGCCGGCTGCGGCCGCTAGTTCTGCCGCCGTCGCAGTCCCACCTGAAACCATAGGGCAGCCGCTGCGAGGGCCTGCCGGCGCAGTCCACTTCAATGGTACGACAATGACCGATGCCGAGCGTGTCATTGCGGCCATGGAAACATGTGGCTGGGTCCAGGCAAAGGCGGCACGCCTGCTTGGACTGTCGCCACGCCAGATCGGCTACGTGCTGAGGAAATACGGCATCGAGATCAAGCGTCTGTGAAAGGACGGCTAAGCCAATAGCCAAGACAATTCATGCGCTGGTGTTTCAGTGGGGGCCATGCGCCAAATGGAAGAGGCAGGCGCCAACTAGACCAGGAAATTCGCTTGGAGATCAATTGGCGTCACAGCGCAGAAGTTTGCATTAGGTCGAAGAGGAGGCTTGCACCCCCGTATCGGATTTCTTTTCGGGAATGTCGTCGAAGGATGAGTAGTTGAGATTGTATAGCTTGGAATAGAGCCCACCCAGGGCCGTTAGTTGGTCGTGGTTTCCGGTCTCAAGGACTTGGCCGTTCTGAAGCACGATGATGCGATCGGCACTGCGGATCGTGGCGAGCCGGTGGGCGATGATGAGGCCAGTGCGGCCTTTAAGCAGTTTTGAAAGAGCCTTCTGGATCAGCATTTCCGTGTAGCTGTCGATATTGGCGGTGGCCTCGTCAAGAACGAGAATCTTGGCGTCCGCAACGAGAGCACGCGCGAAACTGACGAGCTGGCGCTGGCCGAGAGAAAGGTTGCCGCCGCGTTCGCCGAGCTGGGTATCGTATCCGTCTGCAAGGCTCATAATGAAGTCATGGGCGCCGACTGCCTTGGCGGCCTCGATCACGTTGTGCCACGTGGCCTCCTTCTTGTGGTAGCGAATGTTTTCGAAGACCGTCCCGGTGAACAGGAACGGCTCCTGCAGCACCATGGCGACCTCTCGGCCGAGCGATTCCTGGGTGAGATCTCGCACATCGTATCCGCCGACCAGCACTTGGCCCTGCTGAACATCATAGAAGCGGTGGACGAGGGCCATCGCGCTCGATTTACCAGAACCGGTCGGCCCGACCAAAGCGACCGTCTCGCTAGGCATGACCCTGAAGGAAACGTTTTTCAGCACCGGATGGCCGGATTTGTAGCCGAACGTGACGTTCCTGAACTCGACCGAGCCATCCATTTCCGGCGAAAGCACTCTGGCATTCGGTTTGTCCTGAACCTCGATCCTAACGTCCAGCACATCGGTCAGCCGCTTGCCGGATGCCATGGCGCGCTGCATGACCGAATACTGGAGGGTAAGGGAGCGAATTGGGTCAAAGAAGCGCTGGATATAGAATAGGTAGGCGACCAAAACGCCCACGTCGATGCGACCATTCATGATCATGGAGCCGCCGGCCACGATGACGATAGCCATGGCGAGCCCGGTGAGGCCATCGACGATCGGCACCATCACCTGTGCATACTTGGCAGCGGTCAGGTGAGCACTGAGGTCGGCATGCGCCTTGTCGTCATAAAGCATGAAATTTATCTGCTGGCGGTCCATGCACTGGACGGTGCGCACGCCGTGAATGGCTTCCGCCAGCGCGCCATTGACGACCGAATTGGTTTCGTGTGCCGCCATGAAGGCTTCGCGGGCACGCGGCAGCCATACGATGCGGATGATCAACAGGGCCGGCAAGACCGAGAGTGTCAGGAAGCCGAGGCGGAAGTCGAGGCACAGCATCACGAAAACGATGCCGAAGAGAAGAGCAATGTCTCCTACGGAATAGACTGAGGTCTCGACGAATTCGTGGATCGAGCTAACGTCGCCTTGAAGGCGGGACATCAGGCGTCCCACCTCGGTCTTGTCCATGAAGGAGAGCGAAACTTTCTGCAGATGGGCAAACATTGCGCGGCGGATATCGAAGAGGACGTTGTCAGCCATTTTTCCGACTACGGTTTCCTGCGCGTAGGCGGCGCCGAAATTAACCAGAATAGCGAGCGCAAACGCGCCGGCGGCCCTGAGCAGGGCGGAGCGATCAACGCCTGCCGGAGTTATGGCGTGATCGATCGCGCGGCGGATGATCAGGGGGATGAGAAGCTGCGTGCCGACGAAGATCAGCAATGCGGCACTCGAGATGACTACCCTAGCACGGTAGGGACGAACGAAAGCCCAGATGCGTCGAACGATGCTCTTGTCGAAAGCCCTGCCGAACATCTCCTCCTTGATGCGGTGGGAGCCGACCACCGCGTGCGGGGGGCGTCCGCCGCCGTCATTAGGTTCGATTTCAAGTTCGGCGGCGTGCCCCTTGGTCATCAGGGCGCGCCTCTGTGCGTGATCGCACTGTCATCTTCCGGGCGCAACTGGAGATCATAAAGGGCCTTATAGCGTCCTCGCTTAGCCAACAGCTCTTGATGGGTGCCGCGTTCCACGATCTCGCCATTGTCAATAAACAGGATCCGGTCGGCGTGCCTGAGCGAACTCAGCCGGTGGGCAATGATGATCGTCACCCTATCCTTGGCGAATCGCCGTATCGCCGCGCGGATGCGCTGCTCAGTGGCGGCGTCGATCGCGGCCGTTGAGTCGTCGAAAATGACGATTGATGGGCGCAGCATCATTGTGCGAGCTATCGTGAGACGCTGGCGCTGGCCGCCCGAGAGGGAGGCGCCGCGTTCGCCAACGACCGTCTTGTAGCCTGCGGGGAGGCTGAGGATGTAATCGTGCAACTGGGCGGATTCGCTGGCGCGCTTGATTCGCTGTTCTTTCGCCCAGGGATCGCCATAGGCGATGTTGTTCTCGATCGTGGTAGTGAACAGGAATGCATCCTGCTGTACGACTGCGACTTCCTTGCGAAGTGTGGCAAGGGTGACCGCGCGGATGTCCTGCCCGTCAAGCGTGATGGTGCCCCCGGTGACGTCATAAAAGCGGGCGATCAGGTGAGCGATTGTCGATTTGCCCGAACCCGGCGGACCGACGATAGCGATCGTTTCGCCTCTACGGGCGCAAAAGCTGATATTCTTCAGAATGGGGCGGTTTCCGGTGCCGGGATATACAAACGAGACATTATGGAAGCTCAGAGTGCCTTCACTGATCTCGAGCGGTTTGGCGCCGGAAGCATCCCTTATCGTGATGTCCTGGTCGAGCAGACCGAAGAGGCGCGAGCCGCAAGTGTAAGCGCGGGCGAAGCCATTGACCATTAGGCCGATCTGCCGGACGGGCATTTGCAGAATGGTCATAAACGCAAGGAACGTGGCGAGCGTTCCGACGCTGATTTGGCCCGCGATGAGCTTGTTGCAACCGATCCAGAGGACCAACCCCATGGCCAAAAAGAATGACAGCGTCATCGCCGACGTGTTGGGCACGTAGACGTCAACCTGCTCGTGGGCGAGGGCGAGCGCGTTCTTCGAGGCGCGGTCGAACTTCACCATCTCATAGGCCTGTGCCGAAAACGCGCGGACAACGCGGATGCCTGCGAGATTCTCCTCCATCACGCGGCCTAGAACCGAAAGCCGCTCCTGCAGGTCGAGCCAGGTGGCGCGTAGCTTTAGCTGTGTGACCGACGAGCGCCAGGCTACGAAAGGGACGAAACTCAGCGCGATCACCCCGAGCATCGGGTCGGTTGATATCATCGTGTAGGCGCCGATGCCCATCAGCATGGTGAGCAGAAGCATACGAACCAGGGCGGTGGAAAAATACATCCGCACGCCGTCGAGATCGAGCATGCCGAGGGTGATTAGATCGCCTGAATGAACCCGGTCGTGGAAAGAAAAGCTGAGACGTTGGATCTTGTCGTAGCAAGCAAGTCGCAGTTCGTACGCGACGTGATGCCCGACGGCCTCCGCAAAATAGTTCTGCGCCATCGTGAACAGGCCGCGTAGCGTACTCGCGGCGAGCAGCAGGAGAGCCGAAGTCCAGAGCGCTTGTTGTGCGGCGATCGCCGCAATACCGCCCCCAATCGCTATCTGAGTCAGGTCGACAGCCCGGCCGAGAAGCTGGGGAATGAGCAGCTGGAGGATTGCCGCTACGATCGTCGATCCGAAAGCGAAGGCGACCTGCCACCGGTTCCGCAAATTCATGCGGGTAATGCGCAGCAGCGTGCTGAAGCCACGGCCCCACCCGGCCGCTTGCTCATGCTTGGACGAATTCAGAGGCTTCGTCGCGCCGCCAATTGCATCAGTACCCACGTGTATGTTCCAGACTGAATTCCGACGCTTCCTGAGGCAAGCGAGAGACCCACAACTAACGACGCCCGTTAACGAAAATCTTGGCCACCATCTACAGCAGTGCCCGATCCGACGAGGCGAGCAGCGGCTTCACCTAAGGGCATATCGATGACCGTAATTGCGCTTGCAGCAAGGAAACGGCGTTCGTTCTTGGTCAGTATTGCCGCGTCCATCACCGCATAGTGTGGACCTTTGGAGCGCTTCATTATCTGTCGGGCGAAGGTGCGCAGCATCTGATCGTTGAAACGGCAACCGACGAAGAAAAGGCCTCGATAGGTGCGCCGTTCCTTCACCACATCAGGAATCGGCGTCTGGAGATCGATCTCGGTGAGCACTTCGACATAATCGGAATCCGCGACCAGAAAGTTTGCGGCCGGCCTAATGCTGCCGTGAGGCGTATAGAGAACCGTCTTTGCGGCTGATCCGGGTTCGAGTTCGGTCCCAGACAAGTCGTAGGCTTTCGTCCAAATGTCACCGAATTCGTTCGCCCGCGTGACGCCTTGTATCTCAACGACGTCCGTTCGGCCGGCCTCTGCGAGGGTCGTGCGCATGGCACTGTCGTACCAGCTATCGATGATCAGGGAGAGCGGCAGCCTCGCGAGCCAGGTGTGGAGAACAGTCGGCGCCGCCGGCGCTGCGAATATCTCGGCCATCCATGCCTGAAGCGTCCGGCGATGCCGGCGCTGTTCGATGAACTGCGCGACGGACCACATATTGGTGCGAATCTTTGAAGGGGCTGGCGCCCGGCTATTTAGCGCCGCGGCGACGGCTTCCGGCGTGCACGGTACCGACGGTTCAGCGGAACTGAGGCGGAGAAGGCCCGGACCGAGATATGGGATCATCTCATCGGCCCCGAGCGCGTTGCGCGCTAGGTCAAGCAGCTTTTCGGCAAAACTGCCCTGGATGACGACGAGGTGGCCCAAGTTCAGGATCGTGTTCATGCTCATTCCTCTCGCACCCTCTTCCACCCGCAACATCAGTCCTCGTCGGAGATCTTTCTTGCCTCGACGGTGATCGGCAAACGCGTATCGGGCGGAAGGTCGGGTAGGACGAACTGCCAGCCGTTCCTGAGTGTTATGGCCCCGCCCCACAAATGTTCGTTCTCCAGCTTGATGATGGCCTCTTCGCAATCCTTCTTTGGGAGATACGCCGACAAGCCAGCACCGGTCCTGCGGATCATGACTTTCATCGAGCCGTTCCTTCACGGGCACTGCTTTCGGCACTGCAAGGAGCCTCCGCTTTGTCGAGGCTCATCAGTTCACGCGCTCGCATGCCGACCACCGTGCCGCGATCGATCCATTCGACCGCATAGATGAAGAACTGCTGGAGAAAGGTGCCAATGTCGCGCACATAACCTTCGTCGCCCTTCCGCACGAGGTTTTCGCCGATCTCCCTGCCAGGATAGGTGCCGTCATTCTTTATGTGTCGTGTGGCACGCACCCGCTCACCCGGCGTAAATCGCGGCGGCTTGCGGATTTCGATGTCCTGTTCGCGTCCGAGCCACATGCGATTCATTCCTTTCGAGTTAGAGCCTTCTGAGGCGACGCGGTCGCGGCGAAGCCGAAACGGAGTCAAGCAGGAACGCAGGTCTTCGGCACCGGACATACCGATACGCATTGCTGCGTGTCGGCGGCCTCCTTGCATTCGGTGCACTTGTTGGGATCGATCACATAGGCCTCGCCCTTGAATTTGATCGCTACAGAGGGACATTCGAACTCGCAGGCGCCGCATTGGGTGCATTGGGACGCGATGATCTTGAAAGCCATTTTATCTCCTGGTGGATTGGAATGAGACGGCTAGGCCGTTGCAGCCAGTGGTCCGATCGCAAACGCGGTGGCGTAAACTGCGCTAATTGCGGTTTCGATGTAGTCATGACCATAAGCGTCCGTTGCTCGGATTCCCGCTTCCGCGAGCTGATCCTTCGGGCAATTTCCGATCTTGGCGCAGAGCACGATGTCTATGCCTTCCAGCGCAGCGATGACGCCGTCGAGGGTGGCTTTTTCGCCCCAGCCGCCGACGCAATACTGCTCGACCTTGCGATGCCCAACAATTCTGATCCCTTTCGGCGAGGCTTCAAAAAGTTGGAATTCCCTTGCATGGCCGAAGTGTTCATTGACACGGCCACCCCCCTTAGTCGCCACCGCGACGAGAAGGGACTTGCCGGAGCCTGCTGCCTTGACCATTCCGATCGCCGCGCTCCTGGCCGCCACATGATCACGGCGCTCGTGCGCGACCACCTGTCGATAGGCCTCGCGCTTGCTGGAGTCGTAGGTGTCCTTGCCGGCAATCCGGTCGAGCGTGAATTCCTGGCCACGATCCCCGCCGAGCAGGCCGACGGCATCGGCCCGGCACTGCCGGCAGTGGCGCATCAACTTGGCGCCGCCGTCGAGACGATCCTGAAGCGCCTTCAACTCTGTTGCATTTGGACCGCGCTGCCCAGTTAGGCCGTAGTGCGTACCGTGCGCCGGGTCGGAAATCAGCGGCATGACGTTATGCAGGAACGCGCCACGCTCCTTGACCAATTTGTTCACGTCGATCAGATGCTCGTCGTTGACGCCGGGAATCATCACCGAATTGATTTTCGTGAGGATGCCGCGCGCGGTGAGCATCTCCAGGCCCAACATCTGCCGCTCGTGCAGGATTCGGGCGGCCTCGATGCCGCCGTAGCGCCGATGATCGTAAAAGATCCAAGGATAGATCTTTGCGCCGACTTCCGGGTCGACCATGTTGATGGTGATAGTCACGTGATCGACGTTCATGTCGGCGAGCTCGGCGACATGGTCAGGCAGCGCGAGCCCATTGGTTGAGACGCAAAGCTTGATGTCGGGGATCTCTCTGGCGACGCTTTCGAAGGTTGCCCTTGTCTTTTTCCAGTCGTAACAGGCATCGCCCGGTCCGGCGATCCCGAGTACGGAAAGCTGCGGCACCTCGTTGGCGACCGCGATCACCTTGCGCAGCGCCTGGTCGGGTGTCAGTTTTTCCGAAACGACGCCAGGCCGACTTTCGTTGGCGCAGTCATATTTGCGATTGCAGTAGTTGCACTGGACATTGCAGGCCGGTGCGACCGCGACGTGCATGCGCGCGAAAAAGTGATGCGCTTCTTCCGAAAAGCACGGGTGATCCTTGATCTTGTCCCAGACAGCCGGATCCATGTCCTCCGGCTTTCCCGCCACGCCGCAGGTTGAAGATGCGCAGCCACCGGATCTCGCGGTCGCCAGCAACTCGTCGAAGCCTGTCGCGCTGGTCAGGCCCTCAAGCGAAATTGTCGGTGCGGACATCAAACGGCTCCGTTGCTGGTAACGTCGCAGTTCAAGGCGCAAGAGTTATGCCGGCTCAAAGAGCGGTTCTAGTTCCCGATTGGCTCTGAGTGTCGCATTCTGTCGGTTTGCTCCGGCACAATTTTGTCCGGCTTGTGACAGTGCACAAGCCAATCGGGTCGAGGAGGCACCGCGTCCTGGGCACGCACAGCGTGAGGAAGACACTCCGAACTGACGTTTGAAGTCGCCAGCACGCCTGGCTAGAATTTCTTCACCTCGATACCATACCGGCGCAGAGCGTAGCCGACCTGCCGCGGCGTGAGGCCCAGGACACGAGCCGCCTTGGCCTGAACCCAACCGGCCTTCTGCATCGCGTCGGTCAGCCGCTCGCGTTCCGTCAGGTGCCGGCCCTTTGCTGGGCAAGCGGGATCATTGGGATCGCAGGCCTTCACGGGCGAGAACCCTTCCGGGGCCTCGATGCGCCGGATCGGCATCTTCGAGAGCTCGTCCGTGGCATTGCCGCCATGCGAAGGGCCGGCACCTTTCCAGAGAAGCGAAGAAAGGCATTGGTTGTTCTGGCAAGCGAAATCCGATGGAGTGATCGTCGTCGAACGCGCAAGTGTAGCTGTCCTTTGAACGCAGTTTTCCAACTCGCGGACATTGCCAGGGAAATAGCATTGCGAGATCAGGTCAAGCGCCAGCGGCGCGAAGGCGAGCTCGCGATGGTTTTCCTTGTTGAACCGCTCGAGGAACGCGTTCGCAAGGCGTGGAATATCGCCGGCGCGCTCTCTGAGCGGGGGTAGAATGATTGGCACGACATTGATGCGGTAATAAAGGTCGGCCCTGAACTCCCCATTTAAGACAGCCGTCTCAAGATCCTTGTTGGTGGCGCATATGAGCCGGACATCGACCTGAAGCGTTCTCGTGCCGCCGACTCGCTCTAGTTCGCCTTCCTGCAGGACGCGCAACAGCTTGGCTTGAAAGGCAGGCGAAATCTCGCCGATTTCATCAAGTAGCAGCGTTCCGCCATTTGCCAGTTCGAAGCGGCCGGCGCGCTGCGAGATAGCCCCGGTGAAGGAGCCCTTTTCGTGCCCAAATAACTCTGATTCCAGAACGCTTTCAGACAGTGCTGCGCAGTTTAATTTGACGAAAGCCTTCTTCCCCCGGGCTGAAAGCTTGTGGATGGCTTGGGCAAAGAATTCCTTGCCAGTGCCGCTTTCGCCCCGCAGAAGCACTGTGGAATTGGTTCTCGCCACGACCGAGACGGTTTCGAGTACCCGCTTGAGTGCGAGACTTTCCCCGATGATCCCGTCGATTTTGATATGCCGATGCCGGGCTGCGTCGGCCCTGTTCTCGTCGAACGACTTCTCCGGTCGCCCTTGCTCCTCAATGTATCGCTGACCATCCATACTCAGCATACGATGGAGACGAATGGTGCGGCCGACAAGGTTGGCCACCATGGTCAGGAACCGTACGTCCTCGTCGCCGGAAGAGATGCTCTCGCCCTCACCGACGCGGTCGATCGACAATGTTCCAAGGATCTCGTGCTCAGCTACTAGCGGGATTCCGATGAAGGTAATTGGGATCGTGCCGCCACTCGAAGACGGCTGAACCTCAGCCTGAAATAGTTCGGACTTGCCAACGTCCTGTATTATGAGCGGCGCCTCCGTAGCGACGATCCGGTCTATCGCGGCTTGCGGTATGACGCGGCCAATTTCTGATTGAGATGGGTGGGAACTGCCGACGATTGCGGTAATCCCCGGCGCTGCTTCGGCGTCCAGGACGACGATGGCTCCATGGCGCAATTGCACAAATGAAGAAAGGGTATTCACGACATTGGCGATCGTAATCTCAAGCCGGGTGGGGGCAGTCAGGACCTGCGATATTTCGTAGAATCCCCTGGGGGAGATGTCCGGTTCGTGGATGGAGTTGATCCGTGGTTCAGGCAGGGTGTTCGAAGGTCCTTCTTCTTCGAGCCTATCGCTCGGCATGAGAGCCATGGAAACACCTCAGGGGTCTTCCAGAGTGCTCCTTCCATGCGCCATTTTGGATTCTGAAATTCGAAAGCACAGAATTCATGAGCTCCTCTCAAACTGCGAGATCGGTCTAAAAAATGGTTTGGCGTTTGCTTGCATTTCAGGTGCAGCCGAAACGGTGCGATCGCCGATCACCCGAATTTGAAGAGGACACCGAAGCCGCCGCGCGGGTAGTTCCACTCGATCTCGCCATTGCTCTCGCACAATATCCGGCAAGTGCCGCACTCCATGCAGCCGTCGGCGGTGATCTCCACTTGACCCTTGTCGTTCAACTCATAGCATTTCGCCGGGCAGATGTGGGTAAGCGCGCGCAAGTTCGCGCTCGGGCTCTCGTGCGGTCGCACTTTGATATGCGGCCGGCCAGGATCGACCAGATAGCGGTTCTGGTAAAGCTTGTCCTCGACGCGTAAATTCGTCACTGCGATCGTCATCCTGTCTTCCTTCAGCGCCAGGCCAATGCCAGGCGGACCGCGTCGCTGACCAGCCCCCAGCGAGAACGCACGTTGATAAAGGCGCGCGTGGTGGCCTTTTCCTTTTCAATCTTCGGTGTGCCGTCGACACGCATCAAGTTCTGCGCGGCCAGGGATATCAAGCGCGGATAGGTCGTGAAGAAGTTGCTGGAATTCGTGTGGATCAAGGCCGGCATGTCTTTGTATTTCCGAAGGTCTTTGACCACGAAGGAGTTGTCCAGCATGGTCTTGTAGATGGTGAGGTTTCGTCTGGTCATCGGATTGTTGCGGCGCTTGACCCCGACGATTGCCTCAGCCGCGATCCGGCCGGAGGTCATGGCGAGGTTCGAACCTTCGCGGTGAATCGCGTTGTTTAATTGGGCGGCATCACCGACCACGACCCAGCCGTCGCCAAAGAGCTGCGGAATCGCCTTGTGGCCGCCTTCGGGAATGAGATGCGCGGCATATTCCTTCACCTCAGAGCCGGCGATCAGCGGCCGGATCGATGGGTGGTTTTTGAACGCATCGAGAAGGACGTAAGGGCTCTCCATCGTCGCGGCGAAATCGGAGACGAGGCAGCCTATGCCCAATGAGATTGACTCCTTGTTGGTGTAGAGGAAGCCGAGCCCAGCCATGCTGCGGGAGATCGTCCCCACCGCCTCGATGACACAGCCTTCATCGCCCTTGACGCCGAACCGCTGCTCAATGACCTCTTCGGGCAGGAAATGCATTTCCTTTACGGCGAGCGCCACGGTTTCTGGTTTCGGCATCTTGCGCAGGCCGGCGCGCGTGCCAAGCAGTCCCGAGACACCTTCTGCGAGAACGACCACGTCCGCGAAGATCGGCCCGCCGGCCCGGTCCGTGCGGACGCCGACCACCTTGTCCTGGGCATCACGGACGAGTTCCGTTACGGTCGTCTCGCACAGAACCGTCGCCCCGGCCTCGCGCACCTTGCGCGAAAACCATTTGTCGAACTGGGCGCGTATGATCGTGTAGCGGTTGGGCTTTACCTCGTTGAAGTCATCCGACCGATAGTGAATCCCGGTGTGGGAGGTCTCGTCCATCACCCAAAGCCGCTGTTCAACCAGATGCCGCTCAAGAGGCGCATCATCCCGGAAATCGGGGATGATCTTCTCCAGCATGTTCGCGTACATGATGGCGCCCTGAACGTTCTTGGAGCCCGGATATTCACCGCGCTCCAATTGCAGCACGTTCAGGCCGTTGCTTGCCATGATGTAAGCAGCTGCGTTCCCGGACATGCCGGCCCCGACGACGATGGCGTCGAATTTCTCCTCGATCATATCCTCTTCCTTAGCTTGCAAGCTTGTCGCGACTGTGCGGAGACAGCCGCCGGGTAAAGGCTTCCGTAAGTGCGGGCAGGAAGCGGATGGCATCGGTCACGATCCCGAGGTGGGCAAAATCGAAAATCGGCGCGGTCGGGTCGGTGTTGATGGCCACGATGAGATCGGCGCCCTCAACTCCAACCCGGTGCTGAATGGCGCCGGAAATCCCCGCCGCAATGTAAAGCTTCGGCCGGATGGTCTTGCCAGTTTGGCCGATCTGTCGATCAGCCGGCATCCAGCCTTTCTGGACCAGCGGGCGCGAACAGCCATGTTCGGCGCCAATTGCTCGAGCGAGATTCTTCACAAGCTGCAGGTTCTCCGCCGCGCCGAGGCCAAGGCCTCCCGCAACCACGACGTCGGCATAGGCGAGATTTGCCTTTGCCGACTGGCTATCAGGCAGGAAGCCGAGGACTTTGGTCACGATCTCGTCCTCGGCCAGAGATACCTTGTGCTGGATGATACGCCCGACGGGCTTATCCGTGCGCTGCGGCATGGGCATGACCCTCGCTCGCACTGTCGCCATCTGCGGCCGGTAGTTGAGCGTGTAGATCGTGCATAACAAGGAACCGCCGAAAGTCGGACGGGTAGCCGCGAGCGAACCGTCGGTATCCACGTCAAGTTCGGTGCAGTCGGCCGTGAGCCCGGTCTGCAAGGTCGTCGCCACGGACCCGGCAAGATCCCTGCCGAGCGTGGTCGCTCCGAGAAGAAGGATCTCGGGTTTGTGGGTATCGACCAGATCCGTCATCACCTTGGTAAACGGCTCATTTCGATAATCGGCGAGCAGCGGTGCCTCGGCGATGTAGACAAGGTCGGCGCCATAAGCGAACGCCTCGGCAACGGCATACCAGGTGGCTTCTCCTGGCGGTCCGAGCACGACGCCCGCAAGCTGGACGCCAAGCTTGTCGGCCAGCTTGCGGCCTTCGCCGAGCAGTTCGAAAGACACGGGATGGACTTGGCCACGTTCGAGTTCGATGAAGACCCAGACGTGCCGGTAGTCCTTGAAACGGTCAGGCAGTTCTTTCTTTATGCCGGCACGGCCGGCGGCAGGGCGAGCGGGTTCTCGATTCGCTGTCGACATTGTCTACTCCTGGCCGTCACGCGCCGTTGTTGAAGGCGAGTTCATGTTCCAGCGGCGGCTGACGGGTGAAGATTGCGGCGATGAGTTCGTCAGCGGCATCGCGCAAGGTCTTCTCCGCGGTCTCGATTTGCTCCGCTTTTTCCGCCCGCGCAGTCGGGGCAAAAACGCGCTTGACGACCGTCGGCGAGCCGCGCAGCCCACATCTGGTAAGGTCCTCAATGCCAGCGGCGACCGCAGTCCACTTGACGATCTGACTGCGCGCGGCGCACAGCGCGTCCTCGAACGAGCCCCGCCGGATCTCGTTTGTGCCTTCCAGCACGGTGATGAGGCAAGGCAGCCTGCTCTTCAGCATCTGCGTGCCGCCTTCGCAGCGGCGCTCGACCTCGATCTCGCGGGCACCAAGATCAATGGAGCCGATTTTCGCGACGTAGGTGAGTTGTTGGAGGTCGAGGCGCTTGGCTATGCCAGGCCCGACCTGGGCGGTGTCGCCATCGATCGTCTGCTTGCCGGTGAACACGATGTCGGGCGGGCCAAACGTTTCGCCAACTTTCGCTATTGCTTGGGAAAGAGCGAAGGAGGTCGCCAGCGTGTCCGAGCCGGCAAAATAACGGTCGGTCAAGAGCACCGCCCGATCGGCTCCGTAACCGAGCGCCTTGCGTAGCGAGTCCTCTGCCATGGGCGGACCCATGCTGAGCACGGTGACCTCGCCACCATAAGCGTCGCGCAGTCTGAGTGCTTCTTCCAGGGCAAACAAGTCATAAGGGTTGATGATGGTCGGAACACCCTGGCGCATGATCGTGTTCGTCACCGGATGGACCCGTATTTGTGCCGAGTCCGGCACCTGCTTGATGCAGATTACGATGTGCATTGGCGGTTTCTCTAGGCTCCTATCGGGATACGGACTTGGCAGTTCATCTTCTCCCCCGCATCATTCGTGCCAATTGTTTTGCGTGCCTATATTCCTGGAAGTTCGGTTGGTTGCGCTGAGGGCGGCGTCGTGATGACCGGATTTGTCGGCTTCTCGACAATGTCGCGTCGCAATCGTGTCGCGCTCATTCCTTTTCGAACCGCTTCAATGCGGCGTCGAACGGGACGAAGGTGCGGCCCGGCATGGCAGGTTTGTTCGGATCGTGGTCCTTAAGCACCTTAAAGACACGGTGCGTGAGCGGCGAGGAAGCAGCGAAGTCCTCGTAGGCGCGTTCCAGCTTGGTGCGCACCCGCGCGGCGATCACCCGGTCAGGCAGACCGGAGAAATCTTCTTCGGCAAGGTATTCCCCCACGCGCTTCATAATATGGAGCCGTGAGACGTCGAGCACCTTCGGGTCATAGGAAGCGCCAAGGACCGCGAAGAACTCCTCCGCAGCCGAAAGGCCCTTCAGTCGCGCGAGAATGTCCGTCACGTCGACGGTATGGCCATCAGCAGAACAAGTCATTGCACTCTCCCTTGGGTCGGAAACCGTGGTGTCAGGTGCGTTCGTCGCACCGGCTAATCTGCAGTCGCGAATGGGATGCCGTCATCGGGCAGGTGACGTCGAGATCGAAGCGGCCATTCAGGAACGCGGCAACGCCGACCAGCGTCACGCGAGGCGGGACGTTCTCCATCAGCGCATGGGCGCCGACCCGGCGGTCGCGCGCCTTCACATCGGCAATGACCTTATGGACCATCAGGGCTAGCCGAGCGGCTTTACGCCGCCCCGCTCGGCTACCAATCCGGAGGAAATGGTCGAGGATAAATGACATCGCCACCTACTCCTTTCCAAGGTCTCGGCCGGCTGCCTCGCTGCGCAGTGTGTCGTAGAGCTCGACCAGTTGAGTTGCGGTGACGGTGGATTTGGTCTCGGTCGCCTTGCGGCGGACGCGGGCAACCATCGCGGCTGCCAGATCCGGGTCGAGATCGCGGCCACTATCGCCCAGCACATAGGCGATCGCGGTCGCACCGGAATGCTTGCCAATGACGATTCGCCGGCAACGGCCCACGAGAGCCGGATCGAGCCCCTGATAGGTACGCGGGTCCTTCAGCAGCCCCGCGACGTGAATGCCGGACTCGTGGCTGAAAACATCGGCGCCGACGATCGGCTTCATGGCCGCGGTCTGCCGGCAGGCGGCCCAAGCCACCTGGGCCGCGAGGTCCGGCAATGCGGTCAGCTCGATGCCTGTATCCGCGCCGTCGAGAACGGCCATCGCGGTGGCCACCTCTTCCAGCGCGGCATTGCCCGCCCGCTCTCCGAGCCCCAGGACGGTGACGGAGGCATGGCGGGCGCCGGCGCGGATTGCTGCCAGCGTGTTGGCGACCGCAAGGCCGAGATCGTTGTGTGCATGGAATTCGAGGTCGATGGGAGACAGCGCCGCGAGCTGAGCGACAATCTCGAAGGTCGAAAAAGGGTCGAGAACGCCGACCGTATCGGCCAGCCTGACGCGGCTTGCGCCGGCTCGCGCGGCCGTCTCAATGACGCGGGCCAGATGATCCCGATCGGCTCGCGAGGCATCCTCGCAGCCGACGGCAACGAAAAAGCCGTGGGCGGCTGCGCGCCCGACCATCTGCGCGATGATCTGGAGCGCTGCCCCCTGATCGAGGCCGAGTTTGGCGGCCAATTGGATGTCCGATGCAGGCAGCGACAGATTGACGGCGGTGACGCCGCTCTCGATCGCCGCCTCGAGATCCCGCGACGTCATCCGGCACCAGGCCGTGAGCCGCACCGGGAGACTCCTGGCGACCGCGGCGCGAATTGTTTCGATCTCGTCGCCGCCCATGCTCGGCGTGCCGATCTCGATCTCTGGGATGCCGGCTGCAGCGAGAGACTCGGCGAGCTCCAGCTTTTCCGCAATGGTGAAGGAAACGCCGGGTGCCTGCTCGCCATCGCGCAAGGTGGTATCGTTGAGGAAGACACCACGGTTCATGAAAGGAAGTCTATTCTGCTGCCGCTCTGGCCTAGACCCGATTGATGATCTTCATTACCTCGCCTCGCCGGACCAGGACTGGGTAAGCCACGCACCTTCTCCACGATCGGCGGCAAGACCTCGAGCACTCGGTCGATGTCCGCTTCGCCGTTGTCGCGCGCGAGGGAGAAGCGGACTGCGCCGTGCGGCGTTTTCATCGCCCTCAGAACGTGGCTCGATTCCAATGAGCCGGAGGTGCATGCGGAGCCGGAGGAACACGCAATTCCGGCGCGGCTGAGGAGAAGTGGGATTCCATCGCCTTCGACATGTGCAAAGCCAATGTTTGCGGTGTTTGGCAACCGCTCCAGCGGATCGCCATTGACGAAGGTGTTTG
This sequence comes from Mesorhizobium loti, assembly GCA_014189435.1. Lineage (NCBI taxonomy): Bacteria > Pseudomonadati > Pseudomonadota > Alphaproteobacteria > Hyphomicrobiales > Phyllobacteriaceae > Mesorhizobium > Mesorhizobium loti. Next base: position 33,406 of record CP050295.1, on the reverse strand, counting down.
GGACGCGCTCGAGTATCCCGTCTTCAAGGCGGTCGCGCAGCGACTTTACCCGTGTGGTCGCGTCGTCCACGAATTTCAAGGCGAGTTGGGCCGCCATGCCCAGCCCGGCTATGCCAGGCGTATTCTCGGTGCCCCCACGCCGATCGTGCTCTTGGTGCCCGCCTTTGATCATCGAGCGGAAGGGCACGCCACGTTTTACAAAAAGCGCTCCAATCCCTTTCGGGCCATGCAGCTTGTGGCCGGACAGCGACAGCATGTCGATTGCGGTCGATTTCAGGTCCATCGGAACTTTGCCGACCGCCTGCACAGCATCAGTATGGAAGAGGGCGCCGGCTTCCTTGGCCAACTCAGCAAGCTCGCCAACAGGGAAGATCGTGCCGGTCTCGTTGTTTGCCCACATGATCGAGACGATTGCCACGCGTGGGCTCAGGGCGGCCCTGTAGGCGTCGAGGTCGAGCCGGCCCTGGCGATCCACCGGGATCCTGTGCACCGTGACGGCCCGCGTCTTCTCAAGATGCGTGCAGAGTGTCAGCACCGCAGGATGCTCGACCGCCGAAATCAGGATCTCTGTCCGGCTGGGCAACACCTCCAGCGCCGAAAGAATCGCTGCATTGTCGCTTTCCGTCCCGCCCGATGTGAAGATGATCTCATGGTCGAGCTCGGCGCCGATCAGCGCTTGCAGCTGCAGGCGCGCCTTTTTCACCGCCGCAAAGGCCGAGGCGCCGAAATCATGCGTCGACGAAGGGTTGCCGAATCGATCCCTAAAGAACGGCAACATCGTTTGAACGACCTCAGGATCGACCCGTGTCGTGGCGTTGTTGTCGAGATAGACAGGTCTCATGCTGTGATCCGTCAGTTGACCAGAACGAAGCGACGCGGGAGATCGGTCGCATGGAGCTCTGGCGCAGGCCCTTGGTGGGTGGTGGAGACTGGCGGCCGGTGCAGGCGTCCGAAAGTCTGACGTCGACATGGTCGCCGTCGATATCGTCAAGTTCGCCTCCCCGGCGAGGGCCTCCGGTTAACGCCCGACAGCGTCTACTATCAGTCGAGTTTGCTGCAGCGCCGTCACTGGGCGGCCGGCAACTTCGGGCCCTCCAGGAGCTGAACTGTTTCGGGCGGGGACGTTCCGCGCATCCCACCTGAAGCGATCGCCGGTCCCGAGACGGGCTTCGACCTTGCCTCCTTATTGAGGGCGCGGGCGTCTGTTTTGGCGGGCGTCTAGACCTGCTCTGCCGCAATAGACCCCGCCGCGGGCATTTCTCCCTGGACCAGTACAAGCACTTCCACGATGGCTGCGAGGCAGTCGCGGGCAGCCTTTGTGTAGCAACTGATCTGCTCCATGGCGGTTTGCCGATGGTGAGTTCGATAGCCGCCGACAATGAGGCGACCGCGGCGCGGCCGCTGAAGGTCCGGCGCTCGGCGGCAGTGATCCTTGACGTCCCCCGGTCGATGCCGATGAGAGATTCAAACATGTCGCCGTAGCGGATGGTCCCGAGCTTACCTCCTGAATTGGCTGTTTCCAGAACGTCGGCATGCGTCCGGCTGAAGTGTTCCTTGGCCTTCCCGCTAAAGTTCCACATGCGGCTTCTCGGGCGATCAGCCGAAGGACTTGCCGCAAGCGCACTTCTCCCGCGCGTTGGGATTATCGAAGACGAAGCCGGAGGACTCCAACCCCGTGACAAAGTCGACGGTCATGCCTGCTACATGGGGCTGAGACCCTACGTCCACGAATACCTTGACCCCATCTGCCTCAATGATCGCATCGCCCTCGCGCAAGACGCTCTCGGGGCCCATCGAGTATTTGAAGCCGGCGCAGCCGCCGGTCTGGACCATGATACGAAAGCCTTCCGCCGGCTCGCTGGCGCGGGAAAGGACGGTCTTGACGGCAGCAACTGCGGTGTGGGTGAGCGTAATCATGGCTCGAATTTCTCCTCAATCCGTTACGCATTTGCGGACGACAGTGCACGTGCCATGCCAAAGTAAACCGGTTTTAAAACAAAAGCTTGGCCCTTCAGCCCTGTGTCGGATGTGCGACATTGTCGGAAGTGCGCACGTCGCTCGTCACGTGAATTGCGCCGTAGCAATCCCGTCCTCGTTCCTGGAAGACGGCTGGGCGACACAACCCGCGACACAGTGGTCTCGGCGTGGGTCGTGCCACTCCTGCCTAAACCCTTGACCCGTATGCGAACGTCTTTCCGAGGTCGCTTCTGCGCAATTGGCACGACTTTTGAAGCCCCGCTTTGGAAGGCGGCACAACTGCCGACCGACACTGATTCGCGGGTGGCCTCGCGATCAGTGGAACGATGTAAGGGAAGCAAGATGTCAGGTTTTGACCAGATCCGCTTTCTGAAGGAAAGCAGCCCCGCCCGTCCACCCCCAAACGCGGGATCGGTCGGTTGGCGTCGACCTCTACAATCGCTCGCTACCGGCCAGTCGCCGGCGACCGCTTGATGGGAGACCGACATCTCACTGTCAGTCTCGTTGTGCCGTCGTAGAGCAGCCAGCGCCTTTCGAGCCGGTGGTCCTGGCCGAGCAAGAGATCGGCATCGAGCACACGGGCGGGCTCGATTGGAACAGGACCGCTGATCCTCAACAATTATGTGGAAGCAGGGTAAGACATGGACCAGCGCGAGAAACCCTCTCCGGACCAAATCCGGCGGGCACAGGAAGACAGTCCGAAAATCCGCGAGCATGATCTCGCCGCCAAATTGAGCATTTCGGAAGCGGAGCTGGTCGCGGCGCATTGCGGTTCCGGCGCGGCGCGCATCGAGCCGCGCGTCAATGATCTGCTGATAGGCCTCGAAGCCGTGGGCGAGGTGAGGGCGGTGACCCGAAATCAAAGTGCCGTGCACGAGAAGATTGGCTTGTACAACAAGGTCGTAACCGGCAACCACCATGCCATGGTTCTCGGCGACGCCATCAACCTGCGCATCTTCCCGAAGGGTTGGGCGCATGGCTTTGCCGTTGAAAAGCGCGACGACGGCAACATCCGCCGCAGCCTGCAATTCTTCGACGCTGCCGGCGCAGCAGTGCATCAGGTGGATGTCAGGCCGGCCTCCAACCTCTACGCCTATCAAAAGCTGGTGGCGGAGCTCGCATCCTCGAACCAGGAGCCGATCTTGTGGGTCAAGGCAAACGGAGCCGACTCTGACGCAGAGATTCCGGACCAAGCCGCCATGGTCACGGAGCTGCGCGAGCACTGGAGCCGGCTGACCGACGTGCATCAGTTCTTCGACATGCTGAAGACGCTGAAGCTCAGTCGCTGCCGGGCGCTGCGCATGGTTGGCCAGGATTACGCCTGGCAACTCGACAATGCCGCCGTTGGCGCCATGTTCCAATGCGCGAGCGAAGACGAGATGCCGATCATGTGCTTCGTCGGCAATCGTGGCTGCATCCAGATCCATTCCGGCCCGATCAAGTCGGTCAAGCCCATCGGGCCGCGGATCAATGTGCTGGACGAAACCTTCCGCCTGCATCTCACAACCCACCACATCCGCGAGGTTTGGGCCGTGCGCAAGCCGACCAGGGACGGTCACCTCACCTCACTCGAAGCCTATGGCGCCGACGGCAGAATGATCATCCAGTTCTTCGGCGAACGCCCCGAAGGCGAATGCGAGCGCGGCGACTGGCGGCTCCTGGCCGAGACCCTGCCGCGTATTCCAACCCCGACGGACCGCGTGAGGTAAGACCGATGCATGGTGATTTCCGTTTTCGCTCGGTGCCCGCGCCGGTAATGTGGGTTCTGCTGGCTACCGCTCTGCCTGCCGCTGCCACCGAGGGCGCAGCTGTCTTTTCGGATCCGCCGCGGATCGCCTCGATTGGAGGTTCCATCGCCGAGATTGCCTATGCCGTTGGAGAGTATGGTCATCATAGCTCCCGTTTCGACGACCCGAACGCCGCGCTGAAGCTATGGCTCAGCTGCCCCGCGCAGGGGGGTCTGTCGCTCCAGGGTCCAACATTCTGGCCTTGCTCGACGGAGGGCAAGTGATGGACGTGAAATCGATTGGTCCCATTATCACTGTGCCAGAGCACGGCCTCCACAAAGGCATACTCGAAAGATCCGCGTCGCCGGCAAGGCGCGGTCGACGCCAGGGCCAGGAAGTCCGGTGCCGACAGGGCATAGGCCGAAAAGCAGATGGCCTCGATCAAAGGACGCGGAAAGGCCGCGAACGCTTGGTCTATGCAGCCGCACGCAAGGTATTCATTGCGCCATTCCTTGCTTGTGACCTGTACAACCTCTGGAGGCGCAACAGCTAGCTACGGACAAAATCCAGTGTTTTCAGCATTGATGGTAGTGCTGGATGTACAGCAGGTCGGCATGCCTTGGACGGCCGGGCCAGTTGCCGGATAGAGGCCCGGGGTTGGCGGGACCAGATGAGCTGGAGGCGATCAAGCCGTCCGAAACTGGCAACCAGAATAACGCGATCCGGGGAGACGTCGCTCCTCGAGCGTGTCGCCGCCATTGCGAGAGACCGGAAACGAGTCGACGCTTCTAGAACCGCGCCTGGTCACCATCAGCTGCCAAGCGCGATCCGCGCTCGCCCGGGCTGCGTAACCCTGACCAACTCCGCCCGGGCGAACGCTGACCGCTCCCCGTAGGCGCGGAGGTGGGCCGGTGAGGGCGCTGGCGCTTGTCCATGCCCGATCTGAAGCCGACGTTGAAGTGACAGTAGCCGCGATCCAGGCGGCTGATGCGATTGCATCTCTCAGCGCGCTGAGCTGAAGGCATTGCCTGTCGGGCGGTCTAGGTTGCGCGCTTCGGGCCAAGCAGGAAAACTGTGAGGGCGGCGAGGAACGTGGCAACCGCGCTGTAGGCAAAGACACTGTGAACGCCGGCATATTTCACCAGTAGTCCGCCGAAAATCGCGCCGGCCGCGATGGCCACTTGGAACGTTGCGGCCATCAGCACACCAGCGCTTTCGGCCTGCCCGGGAACGGCGCGCAGCACCATCCACGTCTGTAATCCCACCGGCACCGCACCGAAGGCAAAGCTCCATACGGCAATTGCTACCACCGAGGCGGAGGCCGATGCTCCCACCATCAGCAGCGAGGTAGCGGCTATTGATATGAGCAAGGGTGGCAGGGCCGCGACTGCCTTGAGGCTATGTTTGGCCAGGAATGCGCCGGTTAAATTCCCGAAGAAGCCGCCTATGCCGGAAGCGAGCAATACCAGCGGGATTGTCTTGCTATCGAGCGCGGGAATCCTCTCAAGGAAGGCGCGGATGTAGGTGAAGCTGGCGAAGTGCCCAGAAGCGACCAGCAGGACGACCAAAAGCGCCATCTTGATCATCGGCTTATTGGCCAAATCCAGCAAACTGCGGAATCCAGCTATTTCCACCGGAGGCAGCATCGGGATCGTTACGAATTGCACCAGCAGTGTAACGGCATTAACGACTGCCGCGATCGTGAAGGCGGCTCGCCATCCCCAGATGTCGCCGACATAGGCGCCCATTGGAGGCGCGCAAACAATAGCGACGGAAACGCCGGTGAGGATGATTGACATGGCACGCGGCAGGAGGTGATTTGGAACGAGCCGCATTGCCACCGATGCCGAAATCGACCAGAAGCCTCCGAGCGCGATGCCGAGCACGACGCGCGCCGCCAGGAAAACCGGCAGCGACCACGCGACTTCCGCTAGAACGTTGGACAGGATCTGCAGCAGCGTCATCGCCCACAGTACGATCCTGCGGTCCAGGCGCTTTGTGATGATGGCCATCGTCGGCGCCGAGATCGCCCCAGCAATCGCGGTCGCTGTCATCGTCTGTCCAGCCGCACCCTCGGTGATACCGAGATCGTGCGCGAGCAGCGTCAGCACGCTGGCCGGCAGAAACTCTGCCGTCACCAGCCCGAAGGTGCCCAAGGCAAGCGAAATGACCGCACCCCATGCGGGACGCGACCGTTCATGTGGCTTTTTTGGGTCGTGCGGAACAGCCTCCAGGAAGCCTGTCGCGGATTCGGTCATCGATAAGCTCGCCAGTTTGGATGCTGCAAAATGGATTGGCTGCGTTGACGCATTAAAGCCAGAAGCGCCGCTGTTCCCGGCGTTTCACGGAAGATGTTCATCGCTGCCGGACATGTTTTGATAGTGCCGCGTGCAATATCGGTGCCGGCTTCTCTGAGCTGGACGAGGGTGTCATTGTCGGAAGGCACCCCATCGGGCGATTCTATGGCGACCATCACCTTCGGTCTCGGGCCGGCCATGCGCAAAGCAGCTAGCGAGGACGGAAGTCTGAAGGAAACGATGTCCCGCGGCGGGAACGGGGGGCACGCTCTCCTCAGCGCTCCTACAGAGCTTCGCGTCTCGGCCATGGTTCTGCTTGTAGCTTTCTTCGTGCCATGATGGGCTTTAACGATGAGAGCAAGCGCCATACCGTTTTACTTGGAGGCACCCGATCGATTTTTTGCAGCCTTAGCTGGAGCCCTTCGCCGAGACCGAGCACGCCGCACATTTGCCGGAACGAATGACTGCTCAGTAATCTGAGCGAGCTTCCGAGTGACAAAGCAGCTCCCACTTGTTATGTTCGACAAAACACACGCCTTGGCTAACAGCATCGGAGATGGCGATATGACGAAGACGCTGGGAATGCGGTCGTTATCGACTGCTCCGCAACAGCGCCTCGTTGCGAAAAAGAAGCGCAAGCGGAGTCTGATCCGTAAGGACGCCAACAAGGACATGCCGGGCGAGCAGAAGTTTGTCGTTCGGCAGACGCTTCGTGCTGCCATTCGCAAAGGCCTGATCGGCTCTAAAGACGAGCGGATCACAGCACGTTTGAGCCATGCCCTCATTGAGCAGGCTAAGCGCCAGACGGGCATTAAGGGTGACACCGAGCTGCTTGAATTCGCTCTTGCGAATGTCGCGCTCGAGGACAATTTCCCCGCGACCATGGACAAGCTTGCGGGAACCATCGATCCAGACATCAAGCTCGGCTTCTGATTGAGGTTTGAGTGTCAGAATTTGATGTTGAAGCAGCCCTTCGCTCGCTTCGTGGCTTTCCAACCAAAACACTTGCTCGCCGACCTGATGATCAGCTGCCCTTCGTGAACGAGGGCGAGCTCGGCGGGCAAGCGCTATTGCTCGACACCTGTGTGTACATCGACAGGCTCCAAGGCAAAGCGCCTGCGTTGGTGAAGCAGATTATGGACGGTCGGCACAACAACCATTCAGCCATCTGCATCCAGGAGTTGGCCCACACGCTTGGTGTCCTGAAGCCCGACGATCCCCGCACCGGGGGCGTGCATAAGGCTGTGTCCGAGGTAATCCGATCCATGCCCGGACACCGGATCCTAACGCCCGATGCCGACGTCCTCGGCCGCGCTGCTGTTCTGAACGGCGTGCTCTGTCGCCTGCAGGGCTACCAGGATGACCAGAAGCTGCGCTGCCTGCATGACTGCACTCTGTATCTGCAGGCATCGAAATCGGGGCTTGTCCTGTTGACTCGGAACATCGCCGACTACGACTTCTGCCGACAACTCATTCCTGGGGGCAAAGTGCTTTTCTACAGGTAGCGCCACTCTCAATAGGAGGAAGGTTTATTCTTTGACACCGACATGCCTATCAAAACAATCTGCACGTCGGGAAGCACGTCTTAGACAGCACCAAAATCGGTCGGTGGCGACGGTTCAGACATGCCGCAGCTGTTCCGCACGGCTGCGTCAAGCCTCCGTCCGCCACCCTCGGAGACGTTGAAAATAGTCACTCGCTATCAACGGGTTGAATAATGATCGGTGGCTTTTGCTACCTCATGCCGCACATTCGCTTGGTCACCCGGACCGAGCAATGGTGCTGTATGGTTAGGCTAAATCTGCACTTCCGCACCGGCTCGGGAAAGAGGTAAGCCGTTCCGGACGGGCCGGCCGATGCATTGTCGCACACTGGCTGGCACTGTGTGTCGACCGCGTAAGGAGCGCTGTCTCTAGCCCGTCTTATGCACGACGTTGCGTCTGAGAGGTTGGCGGATGTAGCCTAAGCGATTGATTTAGCGTAGGATTCGGTTGTCTAAGCCAACCCTGCCACCGCCTCTCGCGAGCCACACCCGCCATGACCGATGATACGTTGCTGCCGCTCTCATTTCCAGCCGTTGGACGCAAGAAGATCACAGCTGCGTTTGACGGCGGACGCATCACCTCGGATGGTGGCGTCATGCTTTTGGCAGCGGCCGAGCGACGCCTGCAACTGGCCGACAGGCTGGCCGCCGCGATCCACGATCCGCGCGATCCAGCGCGGGTGACGCACGCCATGGCCGACATTGTGCGCGCCCGCATCTTTGCGATCGCATGCGGCTACGAGGATGCCAACGATCTCGACCGGCTGCGCACCGACCCGGCCTTCAAGCTCGCCTGCGGGCGGCTGCCCGACAGCGGGATTGATCTGTGCTCGCAGCCGACATGCTCGCGCCTCGAGAACCTGCCCGACCTGCGCACCGTCATCCGGCTCGGCTGGGTGCTGGTCGATCTGTGGCTGTCGAGCTATGCCGCGCCGCCCAAAAGCGTCACGCTCGACATCGACGACACGGTGGATGTCGTTCACGGCCATCAGCAGCTCTCGCTGTTCAACGCCCATTACGACGAGCGTTGCTTCCTGCCGATCCACATCTACGACGCCGCGACAGGACGCCCGGTCGCCATGATCCTGCGTCCTGGCAGGACCCCGGCGGGCAAGGAGATCCGCGGCCATCTGCGCCGGCTTGTCCGGCGCATCCGCGCCCGCTGGCCGACCACCCGCATTCTGATCCGCGGCGATGGCCACTATGGCCGGGCGCAAGTCATGGCATGGTGCGAGGACAATGCGGTCGACTACCTCTTCGGATTGCCCGGCAACAAGGTTCTCCAGCGTCTCGTTGATGAAGCCGCCGACGATATCCGCACCCGCCGCGCGCTCGAGCAGAAGCCGGTGCTGCGCGGCTATGCCGAGACCCGATACAAGGCGAAATCCTGGAGGACGGAACGCCGCGCCTGCGCCCGCATCGAGGCAACCACCCTCGGCCTCGACATCCGCTTCGTCGTCACCAATCTCGACAAAGGCTCCGCCGAGCATGTCTACGATGTGATCTACTGCGCCCGCGGCCAGGCCGAAAACCTGATCAAGATGCACAAGAGCCAGCTCGCCTCCGACCGCACCAGCTGCCGCTCACCGATTGCCAACCAGGTCCGTCTCGTCCTGCACACCGCCGCATACTGGTTGATGCTCACCCTGCGCGAGGCAGTGCCCACGACCCATCATCTGTGCAACGCCGAGTTCTCTACACTGCGGCTCAGGCTTCTCAAGCTCGGCGCCCGCGTCACCGAAACCGTCTCGCGCATCCGTCTGGCCTTCGCCGCCGCCTGTCCCGAAGCAAGTCTGTTCCGAACGATCGCCATCACGCTGCAGCCCGCAGGGCCATGAGCGCCGGGGCATCAAAGCCCCACCGAACCCGATACCTTGACCCTCCAGCGCGTTCCAAAGTCCAGTCTCAGCTGCGGTGAAAAAGACGCCTCACACCTTCATGACCGAACGCCAAGCGGCAAGGAACCAGGCCGCTCGTGAATAGGACGGGCTAGATCCAGCGCGTTCTTGCGTGCGCAGTCACGGCGGTCTGCGAATACACGCTGTGGCAGCATCCACGACGCGCACTGTTGCTATACCCGCTCTGTCGAGGGGGCTTTGACATCCTCCAGCTCTCAGCAAGCGCGCCACTCGGGAAGTGGAGAGGACCAAATTCGGCTCGGGTCGCGGCGTTCGCATGCTTGAGGGTCCTTTCATTTGCTCCTTCGTGTGTCCGAAGCTGAACAAGAATGTCGCCATCCGACCAAAAGGCCGCCAAGACCGGGCCACCGGTTCGGGCCAACTGGTGCAACGCAAACGGTGCGCTAATCGGCACGCAACTTGCCCCGACAAGTTTAGTCAGGGGACGTCAGCACTGCTTGATGGAGTTCAGCGGTGACGGCCAATCTTTACGGCGCCTGAGCCAGGACGTGCCGAACGCTGGCAATCGACGTGTGACCAGCCGTGGGATCCCGATCGAGCGCCAGCACGCCTGACATTGAGGAGAAGCCAAATGGCGATTAACTGGGTTCCAGATCACATCCCGCCCGAAATGGTGAGGGACTTCAGCCTGTTTAAGTCGCCAGGCATGCTGCCGGCGCCCAACGGGGACCCGCACGCAGCGGTCGCTTGCGTCCATGCCGGGCCGCCGATCTTCTATTCTCCCTACAACACGCGCGATGGCCGCGGCACCTGGGTCATCACTCGCGCCAGCGACCAGCGCCGGGTGCTGCAGGACGCTGAAACCTTTTCGAGCCATCGCAGCATCTTCGCATCCGCGCTGGGCGAAAACTGGCCGATGATCCCGCTCGAACTTGACCCACCGGCCCATGGCGTTTTTCGCTCACTGCTCAATCCGCTGCTTTCGCCAAAGCGGGCCATGGTATTGGAGCCGGCTATCCGCGAGCGAGCGGTCACGCTGATCGATAGGATTGCCGCAGCGGGCACAAGCTGCGACGTCATGAAGGAGTTCGCCTTTCCTTTCACGGTCAACATCTTCCTTCGCTTTCTAGGGTTGCCGGATCACCGGCTCGATACATTTGTCGGCTGGGCGAAAGATCTCATCCACGGCGACCATCTGAAACGACCGGCCGCTGCCCAGACAATTGTTGCCTTTATCGACGAACTTGCGACCAAGCGCCGTAAGGACCCGGTCGACGATTTTATGACCTTCATCCTGCAGGCACAGGTTGAGGGCCGCCAGCTAAGCGACGTGGAAGTCCGTGGCATCGGCGTGCTTGTGTTCGTCGCGGGGCTCGACACGGTGGCAGCTGCCATAGGCTTTGACTTGGCGTATCTCGCCCGCAACCTCAAAGATCAGGAACTGCTGCGGAGCGAACCGGACCGGATCGCGCTCGCAGTTGAAGAATTGCTGCGCGCCTATCCGACCGTTCAGATGATCCGAGTGGCAACCAAGGACATCGACTTCGAAGGAGTGCCGATCCGTAAGGGGGATTACGTTTCCTGCGCCACGATGATTGCCAATCGTGACCCGGCAGAATTCGAATGCCCCAACACGATCGATCTGGCGCGAGAGAACAACCGCCACGCCGCCTTTGGCTATGGTCCCCACCGCTGTCTTGGCTCACACCTTGCCCGGCGAGAGATTGTCATTGGCCTGGAGGAGTGGCTGGCGCGCATTCCGGCCTTCCGGATCAAGAAAGGTACGGCACCCATCACCTCTGGCGGCCATGTATTCGGGATCAAAAATCTGATCCTGCACTGGTCCTGATGAAGCCCAGCCCCGAGCGGGCACGGAAATTGAAGGAAGCGGTATGCGCATCATCGTCCATAAACACAAATGCCAGGGTCACGCGCGATGCTCGGCGCAAGCGCCCGATATCTTCAAGCTCGATGACGAGGGCTACATCCTGCCTGGTGACATTGAGGTTGCGGAGGGGAAGCACCTACTTGCGTCACGAGGCACGCGATCTTGCCCCGAACGTGCACTGGAACTCGACGCTACACCCGCTGCGCGGGCTGAATCGGATGTCATTCAACCGAGAGGCCGGCGGGTTTGATTGCGGGTCGACCAAGTGGCCGAACACTGGAAAGAACGGCATGCGGCGCGCCGCCGTCCTGGGCCAACGGTGCAGGGGCATCTCCGGAAACGAGGTGCTCTCATGGTGTGAAAAAACTTGGGCGGCTTAGCGAACCTCTTCCGATCACAGCATTTGCGACAAAGACGATGGACCAGGGAAAAATTACCGAACTACTCGACCGTGAAGCGATCCGCGACTGCCTCTATCGGTACTGCCGCGGGATAGATCGCGCGGACGAGGCGGCGTTGCGCAGCGCGTACTGGCTCGATGCGCATGACAATCACGGCGCCTATTGCGGCTCGGCAGAGGGCTTCATCCGGTTTGCGCTCGGGGTCTTCCAGACCGGGCCTCGCAACATCCATCAGATCACGAACATCCTGATCGAATTCATCAGCCCGACAGAAGCCGCGGTCGAGAGCTATTTCACCGCGCTGCAACGCGGACCGGACAAACACGGAGAAGTACGCCAGACGCTCCTCTGCGGGCGCTACTGCGATCTGTTTCAGAAAAGGGAAGGGGAGTGGCGGATTGCCGAACGGACGGTGGTCTACGATTGGCTCGAGGAGCAGATCCCAGCAGCGATCCCTGAGGCAGAACGGTTCGGGTCGCGGCAGCCTATCGGCGCACCTCATCCGGATGACCCAGTCTACGCGCTTGAGAAGCATCGCATCCTCCTCGCCATCAGGCCTGCAGAGGTTCCGAACAGAGACAAAAGCTATGATGATTTTGCAATGGCACAGCGATCCCGGTGAGAGCCTGCCCTGTCCCGTAGGGGCGTGACCGCAACAGCGGTCTGCTCTGTCGCTGATAAATTTGCTGACGCAAGAACGGGACTCTGTTGCGCGGCAGTCTCCGACCCCCAAGCTCAGACCGGAGGACCGGTTCGCAGAGGCAAGTGGCTTACATGGATCCAGATCGGCTCTCATCAAAGGGTCCGTCGCCAGCTTCGCCGGCCAACTGGCCATCACCAGGACGTGCTGCTTTGCCGCAACGGATCATTTGGCCGCCCAATATTGATGGGGTGACATCGCTGAGGCTCGGCGCGGAGAAGTTCTTATGAAGCGGGAAGGACGCATCGTCATCATTACAGGCGCCGCGGGCGGGATCGGCCGGGCCCTGGTCGATATCCTTGCTGGGGGTGGAGACACTGTTGTTGCGGTGGACCTTCCGGGCAGCGGCGTGGTTGAACTGGCCCGTGGCCTCGGCGACCCGCATCTTGGCCTCGAATGCGACGTCTCGCGAGACGTGGAAGTCCTCGCCCTTTATGGCCGGGTCGAAGCGCAGTTCGCTCAGATCGACGTTCTCATCAACAACGCGGCCATCGGACCGACCATGACTGCGACTGTCGACACGGCAGCCGATGCCTTCCGGCGCGGCTTGGCAGTAAACCTGATTGGGCCGTTTGTCATGGCCCGCGAAGCGGCGAGGCGGATGAAGCTGGACGGCGCCATCGTCAACGTCGCTTCGCTGGCGGGGATGGTCGGCAGTCCCAGGCGCAATGCCTACGCAGCCTCGAAAGCGGGCCTGATCTCGTTGACGAAGTCGCTTGCATGCGAATGGGCTTCGCGCGGCATACGCGTGACGGCGGTTGCGCCAGGCTATGTGCGCACGCCGATGGTCGCAGAACTGGAACGCGCGGGTAAAATGGACCTTGCGGCGGTACGCCGCCGCGTGCCGATGGGGCGCATGGCGCGGCCCGACGAGATCGCCCGGGCCGTGCGTTTTCTGACCAGAGTTGAGGCGCGCTACATCACCGGATCGGTGCTGGTGGTCGACGGCGGCTGGACGTCATTCAACCAGCCGGGGGACGCGCACCCGGCGGTGGAAGGGACGCCCAGAGCCGAGCTCTCTTCTGAGAGCGAACGAACCGATGCGCGAATCGTGCTCGTCACGGGTGGCGCGAACGGCATAGGCGCCGCCATAGTTCGCCGTTTTGCAGCGACCGGCGATACCGTCGTGATTGCTGATAAAGATCGCGCTGCCGCTACTGTACTCGCTGGATCGCTCGGCGGAAAGAACCTGGCGAAATTCGTGGATGTGGCCATCGAGAGCGAGGTGGTGGCGCTGTTCGAGGAGATGAGGGGACGCTTCGGGCGCATCGACATCCTCGTCAACGGTGCTGCTATTGCCGACACCTTTGTGGCGGGCATCGAACAAATGCCGGCAGAAATCGACCAGGTCCTGGATGTCAATCTCACCGGCGCCTTCACTTGCGCGCGTGAGGCGGCCAAAGCGATGCGCCCCGGCGGCGTGATCCTCAATCTCGGATCGATCAACAGCTTTCTGCCCTTTGCGCCGCGCCATGCCTACGGCGCCTCGAAAGCGGGGATGGACATGCTGACCCGATGCATGGCGGCCGAACTCGGGCCGATCGGCATTCGGACAGCCACCGTCGCTCCCGGTTACATCCGCACGCCTGCACTTGCTCAGTTGAAGGCCGGCCGCATCGACTCAACAGCGATCGCACGACGAATTCCGATGGGCATGATGGGACGGCCGGAAGACGTCGCAGACGCGGCGTTTTTCCTCGCTTCGTCTGACGCCTCATACATCAACGGCTCGATCCTCTATGTGGACGGCGGCTGGACCTCGTTCGGCGATGCGGGAAACGCCAGCGAATTCTATGACGAATATTTTGCGGAGGACGCTGGTTGATTATCGCCATTCGCCATTCGCCAGGCGACGGCTGCGGCTCGTCGAAGCCGACGACATCCAAGGCTTCAAGCTCCGCCCGCGCCGCGCCCGCAGCGCTGTCTAGGATCGAAGATTTTCGGCGGCGACGAACACGTCCCCATCGCGGTCGAAGCAGTTCCAACCGCTCGCGGGCGCGCGTGCAACCGCAGAATGCGAGCGGTTTGCCGCAAGACTATGCCGCCGCCAAGCATCGGATCCACACCGTGGCCAAGGCCTTCTGCGCGCATGCCGATCGCATCCCCTGATCTACCAATTCCCTCTGGAGACATGAAAGACCATGGAATTCGCAACCTTCATCCTGGCCGCCCAGCGCGGCTATCATCAATCCTCCGACAGCGTCATCCGCAACTCAATCGAACAAGCCGTTCTTTCGGAGCAGGCTGGCTTCAACACCGCCTGGTTCGCCGAGCACCACTTCAACAATTACAGCCTTGTTCCGTCGCCCTTGATGATGGTGGCGCACTGCGCCGGCCTGACAAGCACCATTCGCCTCGGCACTGCCGTCTGCGTGTTGCCGCTCTATCACCCGCAGCGACTGCTTTCCGAGATCGGCTTCGCCGACGTCGTGGCGAACGGCCGTCTCGAGCTCGGAGTCGGCGTGGGATACCAGCAATTCGAGTTCGAACGCTTCGGCGTCAACATCGATGAGGCGCCGGCCATCTTTTCGGAATATCTGGACATCCTTCTGAAGGGCCTCAACCAAAATATCTTCGAGCACGATGGCCGGTATGAGAAGATACCCCCGACGGCGATTTCGGTGCCCACCGTCCAGAAGCCGACCCCGCCGATCTGGATCGCCGGCGGTCCCCTGCGCATGAGCCGGGCCTATCGCGAGGGACACAATTTCTTTGTCACAGCATTCCACAACGGCTTAGAGACTTTGAGCACGCTGCGCGAATCGATCGAGGAGGCGGCGGCTTCCGAAGGTAAGAATGTCACGGACGCCAGGATATCGCTGCTGCGTTGCTGCTATGCCAGCGACGACCAGGCAGAGATAAACAGCTATCTCGACAATGCCCGCTTCCAGCGCCGGCTGTCTGAAGCACTGCATCAGCGCCGCCAGCAGAGCCTGGACGGCTATTTGCTGCAGGAAACGCCGACGCAGCAGGATCTGTCATTGGAGACTATGCGCGAGAACCTGCCGATCGGCAGCGTGAATCGCGTGATTGATCGCCTACTGGAAGAGATGGATATCCTGAAACCGGACCAGATCGCAATTCAGACCCAATTGGGGGATTTCGACCAAAAGACAATGCTGCGCCAGATCGAGCTCTGGGGAGACAAGATCATCCCGGCGGTCAACAAGTCCCTCCCTGAGGCGAGGGTTTGAAATCCGCAACGGCTTGAGCTTCCACCTCATCTGCTTGTCGTCTCGAAAGGGCAGAAGCGCGCGGACAAGGTAGGACGGAATCTCCAGGTCGCTTGTCGCGATGGGGTTGGGGGTAACCTATGTCGAGGATCAGTCAAACCAGTGCCTTGCCAGGCTATCCATCGCTGTGGCTCTGGTCTGCGGCCCGGAAGCGGTGTCACTATGCCGCTCGCATAGTGAGGATGCAGCTTCCGCATGTCCGCGGTACCCCGGGCGCTCAGCAGCTGCAAGAAAGCTCCATGCATTGGGGAACTCCCGATGAGCGCTTTCGTCACCCGCGACGCCTCCAGATGGGTGCCGCGATATCTGACCACTCTCGACGGCACGACCTGCATCGGCTTCGGCCGCTGCTTCAAGGTCTGCTCGCGCGCGCGGTGCACCTCCATAGCGTCGATCAGCGAGTGAATCCTCGGCGCCGGCGAGGGCGAACACCTCGACGCCGAGCTCAACCGCATGATCATGCTCGTCGACCAGGCCGGCCGCTGCATTGGCTGCGGAGCCCGCATTTACCCAAAGAACTGCCAGACGCATGTTGCGGCCGACAAGGTCGCGGCAGACGACCAGGAGAACGGCACCATGTTCGCTCATCACTATGGTTGGCTCTGCGCCCGCCAATGGCCGCGGATCGAGTTGAAGAGGGGGTTCGATCAGCATGTGCTTGCCTGTGTGCTTTCGTGTGCGCTCGAGGAGGTCGAGGCCGGCGAGGCGACGGCGACGGAGTCGACCGGCCTTTCGCGCGCAGAGCTGCGCGACGTGCTGACCCACAGTTTCCCCGCTACCGCGATAAACGCCTTCGCCTTGGACGAGCTATGCGACCCCAAGCCGGAAATGGAAGAAGAACTTCTGCACAGCCTGCTGCTGGCGCATGCCCGGCCGGGCGATCCGGCGAGCGCCTGCTTCGCTAAGATCGTCGCCCGGCGTGCCATGCGCAACAACCATCTCTGGCAGGATCTTGGCCTTCTCAATCGGGCCGAGCTCAGCCGCCTGCTTGCCACGCATTTTCCGACCTTGGCAGCCGGCAACACCCAAAACATGAAATGGAAGAAGTACTTCTACCGCAAACTCTGCGAGGCCGAAGGTTTTTCGCTATGCACCGCGCCCACTTGCCGGGAATGCAATGATTTCGAAAGCTGCTTCGGCCCCGAGCAAGGCGAAAGCCGCCTCGCACACATCAAGAACGGGATCGCTTTGGATTAAGCGCCGCTTTCGTCAGCGCTGCTAGGCCGCGGAGCCTTGATCGCCCTCTAGCCACAAGCGCTTTTCCCGTCGCCGTTGCACAGAGGAGGGGATGTTCATCGCTTCGCGATATTTTGTGACGGTGCGGCGTGCAACATCGATGCCGGTTTCTTTGAGCCGGACAGCGATATCATCGTCGGAAAGCACGTCAGCAAGCGATTCTCCGGCGATTATCGCTTTGATCCGATGGCGCACAGCTTCGGCGGAGTGCGCGTCGCCCCCTTCGCAGGAGGCGATCGCGACAGTGAAAAAGTACTTCAGCTCGAAAACACCGCGTGGGGTAAGCATGTACTTGTTGGATGTCACCCGGCTTACCGTCGACTCGTGCACGTTGATCGCTTCAGCGACAGTCCTGAGATTGAGAGGCTTCAGGTGGGAGACGCCATGTTCCAAAAAGGCCTCCTGCTGGCGCACGATTTCAGTCGCAACCTTAAGAATCGTGTTGGCGCGCTGATCGAGGCTGCGGATTAACCAGTTCGCGTTTTGCAAGCATTCGTGGAGAAATGCTTGATCTTTCGAATTTTGGACGGCCGCGCGCGAGACTTCGGCGAAGTAGGTATGGTTGATCAGCAGCTTGGGTAGCGTGTTCGGATCAAGTTCGATTTGCCACCCACCGCCAGGCGAGGGCATGACCCAGACTTCAGGCATGACGCATTCCGGCCCTCCGGTGTGGAACTGATTTCCAGGCTTGGGGTCGAGAGCACGGATTTCATGCAACATGTCGAGAAGGTCTTCTTCATCGACGCCGCAATGCTGCTTCAATGCCTGAAAATCGCGTCGCGCAAGCATCTCAAGGTTGGCAACCAACGCTGCCATCGCCGGGTCGAACCGGTCTCGTTGGCGCAACTGGATCTCAAGGCATTCGCTGAGAGTTCGCGCAAAAAGTCCCGGTGGATCAAAGTGCTGCAAGATTCCGAGCACCCGTTCCACATCGTCCGCCCGGACGTTTAGGCTGCTGGCCAGTTCCACAAGGCTTACCTGAAGATAGCCAGTATCTTCCAGGTGAGCGGCAAGCTGGCCAGCAATCAGCCTCTCCTGCGATGTGAACGCAGTGAGGGCGATCTGACGCGCGACGTGGTCGTGCAATGTTTCGGCGGAGACGGAAAAATTGTCGACTGCATTGCCCGCGCCCGGCGGGGCGTTGGCTGTGTTGCCGGTCGATTTCGATTGCATGAACCTTTCCGGGGCCTCGGCACTGGTCGGCTTGTCAAAGTCCTTTTCACGTGCGCCGATGTCGGGATCCTCTCCCGGAATCGACCAATCATCTCCAGACGGCCCTTCCTCGCTTGGCGCCAACTCCAAAAGCGGGTTCTTTGCGATTTCCTGCCCCACGTACTGATGCAGCTCGGTATGCGCCAGTTGCAGCAATCGGATCGACTCAATCAGTTGAGGCGACGCAATCATAGATTGCTTCTGACGCTGAAGCAGGCTTGCTGAGGATTGCATGGTGGGCGCGACTCCTGTCGAGCGTGGCTCTGGCGGTGGCCAATGGGATCTGCGAGGCTTTGACGCCGCTAGGTCATGCGGCAGCCTTGAGGGTTTCAAGAACGTTCTGCGGGGATGATACGCCATAGGGGTCGGCCTCGCAGTTGTCGGAGAAACCATCCTCCTCAAACCACTGCTCCACCACGCCATTGTTGATAAGGGCGGCGTAGCGCCAAGAGCGCATACCGAAGCCGAGATTGTCCTTGGCAACCAGCATGCCCATTTTGCGCGTAAACTCGCCCGATCCATCCGGGATGAGCCGCACCTTCTGCAGGCCCAAGGATTTCCCCCACGCATTCATGACGAAGGCATCGTTGACGGAAAGGCAGTAGATGGCTTCAATTCCCTCCTTCTCAAACTCGTCATAGAGGGCTTCGAATTTGGGCAGTTGGTAGGTCGAGCAGGTCGGCGTGAAGGCGCCAGGTAGCGAGAACAGGATGACGCGCTTGCCGGCAAAGTAGTCGTCGGATGTCTTTTCTTCCCAGCGATATGGATTGGGCCCCTGAACTGACTCATCGCGCACACGCGTGAGAAAGGTGACGAAGGGAACCCTCTTGTGGACCGTCATCAGCTTGCTCCTTTAAATGAAAACTTGTGCACGCCTTCTGGGCGTGCCGACATTTTTCGGCCTCGGCGCCCCAGGCACGAGATAAGGCCTTGCGGTTCCCGACCCGCTTTGATTCTTGTGGGATGGGAGCATCTTGGCTTCTGGTCTTCATCACCCGAACGACGTCGACATAGGTGATCTTGGTGGCATCGGGCGGCGCCGACAGCCTTTTGCGGCGATCGCCTGAAGGGGACATCGACGACCCGCTGCTCGTCATCGAGGAAACAGGCGTGGTGATCAGAAGGGGCAGTTTCGAAATAGGGCTGTGACGCGCCAACTGTTGGGTTGCGAGAGAGCCCCGATTTCGGAGTACCGAAGGTGGTTGGCAGTGACGCGCCGACGTCAGCTTGGGCATCCCTTTTTGGGAGTTCTTTGACACTCACACATTGATCAGGACCGGCCAGCAATTGGGGGAGCGCCATGAATTGGCGCGTCGGTCCCAGAACAGCCATGCGCAAGACAGCTACCGAGCACGGAGGTCTGGAAATACGTCGATGTATAGCCGGAATGGGCATAGTATCCTCAGGCGCTTGCATGCAGCTTCGCGTGTAGGCCATGTTCGTTCGTGGCTTTCATATGTGCTGGATGCGTTCTAGGGACTACATCGCAAGCGCCATGCCATTTGACTTGAAGCAGGGGTTCACTGCTTCGCAGGCAACCGTTCGGCGCGAGCAGGAGCGGGGCGCGCCTTTAGTCGCTTACTCGCCCCTCAGCAAAGGTACTGAGCTCGACCAGGTCACCGTATCAGCGTTCCCTGGATCGAAGTGGTATCGATCGGCTATGTCGTAAAGCTCGGAAATCCGCGGGCTCGCAAGACAGGCAGTTTGCGGTGGGCGTCCAATCACACCCCGAAGGTCGCACTACGGGCGCGTACTGTCAGGCGGTCACAACTTCCGCTCTGGCTCAGGTGGCTGCCGCGTTCGTTCAGGGCAGGTCGGTCCGTTTGCGCGACTGAGGTGGGGTGAGGTGAGGTATCCACCAGCAAACCATGTTGTGTCTGAGACTGCACGAGAATGTCGAAAGCCCGACGAAATCGTGACCTGGCCGGGCCGCGCGCACGGAGAAGTGGTGCAGCATCATCGGCGCAAGTCCGGCACGCAACTTGCTTCGATAATTCTGCCTGTCGGCCGTGCGTCGCGGAGGGCCCAAGCTGCTTGAATTCGCGACCGATCTCATCCGCGCTCGTGGCGGGTGGACTGCCCCCGCAACAGCCGCCTCCGGCGGGACTGTACAACTACTGGTAACCGCGACTGTGTGATCAGCAGTGCGATCTCAATCCGGTGCATGAACACTGACCTCCGAGATAAACCAGATGGCGACCAGACCGGTTTCAGACCATGTTGGGTTCGAAGTAGCGATGGACCCCAACCTGTTTATGTCGCCCGGCATGCCACAGACGCGCAGGAACGCAACTGGTCGCCGGCGTCCCTGCCCGCCGCCGCCCGTCGCCTTTTTTGTTCGCCGTATAACACGCGATAACACGCGCCATGGTCGGGGTGACTAGATCATCACTTGCTCCAAAGAGACCGCGCGGGGTGCTGCAGAACACCGAAACCCATCTTCGCCTCCGCATCCGCCGGATCCTCGCTGCTCATCCGCCGCTGCCGCGGCATTGGTAAGCAGAAAGGCGAACGCGACATCAAGATATCCATCCCGTAAATGTGCGCCATCCAACCAATCGATTTTCCAAAGCTCCGCTGAGAAATATATGAAGGCGCTTGGTTTTGGTGGGCCGTATCACAAGTAGTATTTGGGATAACAATGGGTATTCGGGTAGCTCAAGTTCCCGAAACCCTCGGCAGCGAGGGTCACGACGTGCTCTTGGATTTCAAGGCAATGTCTGGAACGACGTTAGTCGAGGCGATGACGCCACCTTGGCTTGCGAGGGCAAGGATCAATCGGTCGCGAACAAGGCTGGGACGCACTCTCCCGTGACAACGGCCGCGACAAACCGCGTAGTTTCTGTGAGGAGAATGAGAAGTTCTACGATCCCGGCGAAAAAGTCCCCTACGCTGGTGACGGCTGCCGTGGGCGCTGTGTTCCAGTTCCACGATCGAATGTCGAAGCACTTTTGCCTCTGCCGCCGCGAATAGCGAGAACAATTCGCAAGATTGTACGCAACCCTAGATGGGGTACCGCCGCGAGTGTTATTGGTGTGCCACCACGTTCAGGTCTGCTCAATGTCAACCTGTAATCAGTTAGCCTAAAATCAGCGCGGTTGCGGAGTCGAAGCCGCCAGTCTGCTTCATGGACGGAAGCCAAGGCTTGCGCCAGGCGTCGCCCCGCACTTGACCACATGCGTCGCCCTATTGGCGATCAGGGGCCTGCTAGGACAGCGGCAATCGGAAACATCAGTTCGCATTAAGGAGCAAAAACAATATGCATCGTCGTAATCTGATTAAAGGGTTCGTCGCACTCGGAGCATGCCCGGTTTGCGTTCAAGCCGCGCATGCGGTCAGCACTCATTGGGGATATACAGGCCCGGACGGACCGGAGCACTGGGCCGATTTGGACAAGAAAAATTTCGCCTGCTCGGCAGGCACGCAGCAATCACCGATCAATATCAAGAGCGCAGTCAAGGCCGAGATTCCACATATCGCCATCGGTTGGGGAAAAGGCGGCGGCAACATGATGAACAACGGTCACACCATCCAAATCAATATGCCGGAAGGCAGCACGCTGACTCGCGGGGATCGTGTCTACGAACTGGTACAGTTCCATTTTCATGCGCCGAGCGAACACCAGGTGGCGGGCAAGACCTTCCCGATGGAAGCGCATTTCGTTCATAAGGACACACAGAGCGGTGGTCTGGGTGTGCTGGGCGTCTTTTTGAGGCCGGGCGCGACAAATGTCAGCTTTGCCGGCCTTGCCGCGGCCTTTCCCGGAAAGTCAGGCGAGGAGATCGCGGTCGACGAGGTCGATCCCAACGGGCTCCTGCCGGCGTCGCTTGGCTACTGGACCTACGAGGGGTCATTGACGACACCGCCATGCACCGAAAACGTCGAGTGGATGGTGGCAATGGAGCCGGTCGACGTCGACCCCGCAGACATCGAGCGATTTACCTCACTCTACCCGTTGAACGCGCGGCCTATCCATTCACCTAATCGGCGCTTCATTCTAGGCCTCGGTTGAGTCGGCTCTGTTGCGGTTCCATCCAGCAAAGCTCAGCAAATGGCACGAGCTTTGAAACTTAAGTGCGAGTCGGCGAGAGCTGCCGACTCGCATCACTTCCAACCAGGAGAACGGCCTTGCCCTTTGGAACTTTTTATCGCGTCTGACGCGTCACTGGTCCTATGCAGTAACGCTCTAATTGTCTCGTCCAGCATTCCATCCGCAACAGTCTGCACAACGCTGCGGTTGTCTCAGTTTGCAATTTGAATGGCGGCAGTTTCGGGCGGCGCATATTCAGCTGGTCGTTTAGCCACCCTTTCACCGTTCACGATTATGACCGCACCCTCAAACTGGCAGGCTTCAATAGTCGCTTTCTCGATTGACCGGATATCGTGAACGTGAGGCAAAATCTCTTTTGCTGTGAGATCGGCCCGGCGGGCAACACTAATGATCTGCTTATCGGGGAATCGTTCTCTAAACATTTTGGCCGTTGCAACTTGGTCTGAGTCTGCCGTGAGCAGATACCCGACCCGATCACAAACCTGCTGCCCGTTGGTTTGACATAATTTCCTTCTGGCACGTTCGATGCAGGGACATTCAGAACGCCCCAGCGGATGTCCTCCTCTGATCAGCCTCATCGAAAAATACTGTCGCTGCATTCAACACCGCAGCCTTGACGGTCACCAAGCCGGTCGAAGGTCGGCGCATCATGGCCAAGGCGGGCGACTGCGCCGATTAAATACGGGAGGCTTGGAAGCATGTCGCTGACGGCGACGTGGCGGACATACGACAATCCGCCCAATCGCCACATGTCGCCGGCATGAGTTGTTGATCTTATCACTGGGCTGGATCCACGGGCTTCACACCCGACAACACGAACGCGAGGACAAACTGCTGCAAATCCAGCGGCACCAAGGTCGAGAATCACTGCTGGAGGGTAAGCCCAACAGCTATGGCCGATACTTGCCGCGAACATCCCTTATTGGGAAACGCTATAGGAGCAAGACAAGTGGAGCACTCTTGCATTGGGGTCGGTGCTGGCCCGTCTAATTTGAGCCTTGCGTGTCAGTTACACGAGGAAATCGGGCAAGGGGCACTGTTCCTGGATCGGCAAGTCGACTTCCGCTGGCATCCAGGCAGCGCATTCGATTCCTCGGAGCTCCAGGTCAGCCACTTCAAGGATCTGGTCACGCTGGTGAATCCGCGATCGGCCTACACTTTCGTAAACTACCTGGACGAGAACGGGCGTCTGTACCACTTCCTGAACGCACAGTTCGAGGCCGTGCTCAGAGCTGAGTTCGAGCAGTACCTGAACTGGGCTTTCCAAAAAAATCCGCTTGTCCGCGGCGGAGAGACGGTGCGCGAAATCCGCTTTGACGGCGAGTTTCAGGTGCGGACGGACGACGCGGTTCTTGGCGCCAGAAACGTGGTGGTCGGCATTGGCAAGCAGGCGCAAATTCCGCCTCAGTTTCAGGGCTGGACTGGGGCCAACCTGTTCCACTCATCTGATGTACTGCACATCCATCCAGAAGTGCGGAAAAAGGATGTCTGCGTGGTTGGCGGGGGACAGTCGGGAGCCGAGGTGCTGTTGCATCTTGTCAGCCGACCGAACGAACAGCGGCCTGCCTCGATCACTTGGGTCTCACAGCGCGAAAACTACCTGCCCATCGACAACAGCCCGTTCACAAACGAGTTGTTCATGCCCTGCTTTTCGGATCGTTTCGCGGCGATGAGCGAGTCGCAGCGCAAGCTCTTCCTTCGGCGTTTTGTGCTTGCCTCGGACGGCATTTCGGAAAGCACGCTGCGCGCTGTGTATCAGGCGCTGTATCGCCACGAATTTCTCGAGCCAAACCAATGCGACATCGCACTGTGGCCGGGTTGCAACGTCTCGCGCTGCATCAACGCCGGCGCGGGTCACAGGCTGACCCTGCAGCGCGGCATTGACGATATCGAAGAAGTCACGGCCGACATCGTCATCCTGGCCACCGGTTACGAGAACGCGGTGCCAGGCTTCTTGGAACCGATCGCGGACCGGCTGGAACAGATCGACAAAGAGATGGTTATTGGCGAGGACTTTTCGGTGTCCTGGGACGGACCGCGTGACAGACGCATCTTCGTACAGAACGCGAACCTCGGGCAGCGCGGGCTGGCCGATCCGAATCTTAGGCTGCTGGCCTGGCGCGCACGTCGCATCCTCAACAGCCTTCTTGGGCGCTCGCCATACGCGAACCCCGAGCATCCTGGATTCATCAGCCGTACCTCCCTCGAGAGCTGGTGCGACACAGCAGGCGAAGAAATGGGCAGCGGGATATGACGCGTCGACTCTTGGTCATTGGCGGTGGCATCCAAGGAATGATGTCCGCCGCCGTTGCGGCCAAGGCCGGCACCTGCTCAAAAATGACCGTGACGGAACGAGGCCTTGGACCCATCGGCGCATCGCACTGTTCCGGGAGGGTGTATTTCTCGCGGGTTCAACCCGCTCGCCTCGAACCGGATCTGGCGCTTGACCGAATCGACATAGTTTACCCCCGGACCACGTACTCACCTCGGGTGATCTGGCTCTTGAGCGCGCCCGTCCGTCTGGCGAACAGGTACAGGTGCTCGTGCCCGTCGCGCTCGGACACCCAGATGATCTCCTTCCCGTCATCGACATCGTGACGAAAGGTTTTTCCGGTACCTTCCTGATCCCGCCGCCAGCGGCCGGTAATCGACGGAGGTCTCACTGGTTTCATCGATCAGGCAGCGCGCGCGGCAGTGGCGGCGTCTACCTCGACGAGCCTATAGAGCTGATGCCCGCGCTGGTTATATTCGAAAGTGAAGCTGCGGCCCGTCCTCCCACCATTGGAGAGAGGAAAGTTCGAAGGGATTCGAGAACAGGGCGTTGTCAATCGCGACCTGGCGCCGGCTGGCAATGTCGAACAGGTCCGGCTGGGGCAGCGGAGCGGAAGGACATGCCCGGCTTGGGATAGACCATCGTTGAATATTCGCGCTGCAACTGGTCCGTCGACGAATTGAGGTAGGGGATCTCCCGCTTGTAGCCGGGGCGAACGCGGTAAGCCGCGAGGTGGCGCGAGTCCGGCGACCAGTTCAGTGTCGAAAAGACGTAGTAATTGCCCTCGGATCCGTCCCGGCTAAGCGCAACATCCTGCAATCGATAGAGGCGATCCATTTGCCGTCGGGCGAGACGCTCCTCTGGTCGGGGTTATTCTCAGCCGGTGGCGTGTAGTCATGGCTGAGCTTCGTGTCCGGGGCCTCCACATCCCACGTTGTGCTGGTGCAGGCATAGGTCGCATATCCGACAGCTCGGACAACCTGGGTTGACGGCTGGTTGACAAAAGTGGACCGGCGGGCCGACGGCAAAAGGGCGCACGAGGCGCCCTTAATGTCAGATCGGCTGTCGGAGAGCCACCTTCGCCTTCCGTATCAGAAGCGGTAAGTGACACCTGCGCCTATCAACCATGGATCGAGCTCGGCCTTGCCCGTCAGTTTCGCCCCGGCCACGGTGACGTCGAAGTCTGGCTTCAGGAAAAGCTTCTTCACGTCGAAGTTGACGCCCCAGTGCTGATCCACCATGTAGTCGAACCCGACCTGCAGCGCGGTGCCGAACGTGTTCTTAACCTTGAGAGCATCGGCGCTTCCGGCATGCTGGTTATAGAAGATCGTGTAGTTCACGCCGGCACCGACATAGGGCTTGAAGGCGCCGAAATCGGTAAAATGATACTGCACTGTGAGCGTAGGCGGCAGCAGCCAAACCTTGCCGATATTGCCCAGCCCGCCGAGCGTTCCTTGGCCGTCGATGTTGGCATAGGTGGTGCCGAGGATAAGCTCGGCGGCGATGTTGTCCGTGAAGAAATAGGTGATATCGAGTTCCGGGATCACGGTGTCCGAATAGGAAAGACCGGAGCCGGGCACCGCATTGACGTAGCCCGAATCCTTAGTGATGACCCCCAACCCACGCAGGCGGATCTGCCAAGGGCTTGGCGCTTCCGTGACCAAGACCCCTGCCTGCGGGACGCTTGCGGCTACCGGAGGCTCCGCCGCGACGGCCTGCTGCCCCACCATCATCAGGACGACGGCCGCTGTTACTCCCCGCGCCACGCCCATTCGCTTTCTCGCCATGATATTCTCTCCTTTACCTTCAGAAATGATGAACTGCACTACTAAGAATCTCCTCTGGCGAATGTACATTGAAGCAATATCTCATGCCAACTTGCACGAGACTGTGCCGACATTACTTGCGCCTTCGCGCAATCACCGATCTATGCTCACTTTTGTTTGACACGTTGTCATGTTCGGGTTGCGCGCCCACCTATCGAACGCCATCGCCGTGCCAGCCGATGGCACTGCGAAGGAAATTGTTGCCCAGGGCAATGAATGCGGCCCGCTCCCGGTTGTCCTTGCCGTGGCTGTGCCCACCCGCGCTGGGCTCGTAGAAGTAGGCGGGATAGCCAAGAGCCTGCAGCTTTGCGGCCATCTTACGCGCGTGGCCCGGGTGGACGCGGTCGTCCCGCTTCGTGGTGGCGAGCAGGATAGGCGGATAGGGCTGTCCCGGCGCCGCGGCGTGATAGGCGGAGATTTCCTTGAGGAAAGTCCAATCCTCCGGCTTGTCGGGATTGCCATATTCGTCAATCCCGCTTGCGCCCAAAAGCCTGGTGTAGCGGCGCATGTCGATAAGCGGGACTGTGCAGAACAGCGCGCCGAAACGCTCAGGGTGGCGGGTAAGCATGTTGGCGATCAGCAGGCCGCCATTTGAGCCGCCCTCGGCGGCAATCCGCCTCGGCAGCGTAATGCCCCTTCGCACGAGGTCGGCCGCAACGGCGGCGAAATCGTCATGGGCGAGACGCTTGCCCTGTCTGCGCCCGGCGTCGTGCCAACGGGTGCCGAACTCGCCGCCCCCCACGGATGTTCGCCACCACGCACGTGCCGCCGCGTTCGAGCCACAGCTTGCCCAGCGCGGAGTTGTAGGAGGGCAGGAGCGATATGCCGAACCCGCCATAGGCGGTGAGATGAACCGGGGCATCGCCGTTCCCGTCCGCCGGACCGACCTGCGTATAGGGGATCATCTCACCATCGATCGAGACTGCCTCGTGGCGCGTGACCACGAGCCCGGCTGCGTCGAAATTTTCCGGGTTGCGCTTCAGGATTACCGAAGCGCTGAGAGGCGGCGCGGTATCGAGGTCCAATAGGAGCAGCTGCGGTGGCGTGATCGGGTCCTGAGCCGAAACGAGGATCTCTCCATTGGTCTCGTGATCTTCCGCATCGAGGGACCACAGGTGGACAGTCCCTTCGGCGGGCACGGTGTCCAGGGCTCGGCGCGTCCATTCCTGCCGGCCCGGAGTGAACGTCTCGAAACGCGGAACGAGGTCCGCCAGATAGGAGATGATGAGCTTCCCGTCGTTCCAGAAGAATGACTGCAGAGAGCGCCTGTCGCCAGGTTCGAACAGGGTGACAAAGCCGCGCTCGCCGGCGATGAAAGAGGAAAGCGAGATGCCGATCAGTACGTCGGAGGCATAGGTCGTCCCTCCCACCGTCCAGGGTTTGCCCGGCTTTACCGCCAGCCAATCGCCGAAGACACCCCACCAGGCGTCCCGAGGAAAGTCGATTTCAATCTTCGGCCCGCTCTTGTCGCCGGTTCGGACTATCTGCTCGAAGAAGCCAGTATTCTCGATGAACCAAAGGCGCTCGCTCTCGGCGGTGCGGTCCACATGACCAGACACGCCTAGGGATTCGGAACAGCCGGCCTCGAAGATTGCCGGCGCGGTGAGGGGATCCGCGCCACGCTTCCACAACCGCACGGTACGCGCGAAGCCGGAGCGGGTGACCATGCTATCTCCAAGCGCACTGGAAAGCAGAAGTGTGTCAGGGTCGAGCCAATCAATGGAGCCCTTGGCCTCCGGGAGATTGAAACCGTCGGCGACAATGCTCAGAGACATCAGGTCGAATTCGCGATGTACGACCGCGTCGCTGCCACCGCGCGATAGGCGCAGAACGGCCTTTTCCCGTCTCTGCGGCTCGGTCGACGCGCCACTCCAAATCCAGTCCTCTCCGTCGCTAGCCGCGAGGGCATCCAGATCGAGCAGTAGCTCCCACTGGGTATCCGCCTTCATGTAGGCGGCAAGGGTGGTCCGGCGCCACAATCCGCGCGGATTTCCGGCATCTCGCCAGAAATTGTAGAGGTA
Organism: Mesorhizobium loti; assembly: GCA_014189435.1. Classification (NCBI taxonomy): domain Bacteria; kingdom Pseudomonadati; phylum Pseudomonadota; class Alphaproteobacteria; order Hyphomicrobiales; family Phyllobacteriaceae; genus Mesorhizobium; species Mesorhizobium loti. The sequence goes on along the minus strand of CP050295.1, from coordinate 5,163 downwards.
CTGACCGCGGCGCGTAATCGCGGGAATCCTGTCGAAACGGTCGAAAATCATCGTCAGAGCCGCGCGGTCGCGCTCGAACCGCGTTCCCCCGCAGTGCTTCAGCGTCCTGCCGACTGGCTGGCGGTCCAGTCAAGGGCCCGTTCGCCTTCCACATCTTCGAGCCAAAGGTAGGGATCGTCGTCGGGAGCATTCAGCGTTGGACGGAAATCGAATGCGGTCATGTCCGCACAACCCAGGAAAGAAAAGCGCAATGGCTTCCGTCGGCTTGGGAAAGCTCAGTGTTTGCGGGGGCGACCGCATGTTCGAAAAGGGTGATCATGGGATGAGGTCTTCTCAGTCGGTGCGGCGCGGCAGTGCGATTGCGGATAGGACCGCATGTGTCGTGCCAACTGAGAAAATCGTTTCAGAACAAGCGATCACGCTGATAGCGTTGTGTCTCATGTCCGACATCGTCGGAAATCCGACAACGAGTGGGTAACGCCTGATCGGTCTCGTGCGCGAGCTCGTTGGGCATTGCGGACGACTCAAGCAGTAAGGCTCATCGTCAACTGCATTGCCCACGCCGTCATCCCCGCCGGCATGGCTGGTGGACCGCTGACACCGCCAGCGTACCATCCAGAACTCCAGCACGATCGCCTGGCGCGGCTCGTCGGCTGCCGCTCCTGTCTCAAACCTTGATTATGAGCTACCTATGCTCTGCGCTGCCCTATTCAGCCGCACGGCGATCCAGGTTTGGCGCCGGAGATCGTCGCGAGTTCATTGAGCCCGATCCGCTTGCCATTACCTTTGATCCGGCAATCGGGTCATGCTGGTTCCCCCCGGACAACCACACCTTGATCAAGCCATCGCTTTGTCCGGGCAGTATATCGGCACGGCCGTCATGCGCGTCCCTGCCACGCGGTATTCGGATGGGGTAGGTGCTTCCTTGGAGCTGAAGCCCGACCTGGCGGACGCCTGCGCCAACATCCGTATGGCATGGAGCTTTCGGCAAGGCTACGGCATCAACACAGATGGTACGGCAATACGATCGATGAGGCCTCGACGGGAAAAGACGGCGGAGGGAGCAACGAGACGATGATAGGCAGCCGTTGCGGTCGACATGCGCGGCGAATTCTTGAAGGGGGCGCCGAGATCTGTCTCGTACGATCCGCTTATGAGGTATTCATGCGCAGCACTTGCCCATTTGAGACCCGCGGCCGAGAAGGCGCAAAGGGCTAAGGCGGGCTAGCTGAAGGGCGTAGCGCCGAGACGCAGCTATCTCGCGAACTGCCATGTGTCGGTCCTAACTATTCAAAAAGGAAGAACAGGTCGACCGCGAGGGATCGGTGCGCGATTTCTGCGGGTGTTTTAAACCGCCCGGCCAGAATCTGGCACGGCGGTGCCAAAGGAGAACTGAAGCACGGCTCCGGCGCAAAGGTTTCGCTTTGCCCAGCAGCAACTCTCTGGCTAAATCCGATTGAGAGGAGGCTTGGCTCTGCCGCCGCGAAGACAAGATGGAACCCAGATATTATCCCTCTGCTGATCTGGACGCAGACGGAAAGCCGCCGCCTATCGGGGATCGTGGGGTTTCAATTTACCCGCGGTCCCTGGACAGCCTTCTCAACGGGAAGGCGAGAGCCAGCGATTGGAACGTGCGGATGGACGAGTCCCGCCTGCTCGGCTTCGCGGCGCAGGTTCTGGCGCGGGCGCGGGCCGATCTGCTGGATCACCAATCCGGCCGCCAGTGAGCCAAGATCGCCGCAGGTCTTGAGGTCGCGGCCTTGCGTGTAGCCATGCAGGAAACCGGCGGCATAGAGGTCGCCGGCGCCTGTCGTGTCGACCAGTTCCTTGATCGCCGTCGCCTGGATGACCACGGTCTCGTCGCCGCGCACGATGACCGAGCCCTTTTCCGAGCGGGTGACGGCGGCGATCTTGCAATCCTTGCGGATCTGCGCCAGCGCCTCGTCGAACGACGATGTCTGGTAGAGCGACTTGATCTCGTGGCTGTTGGCAAAGACGATATCGACGGTGCCCGAGCGCATCAGGTCGAGAAATTCGTCGCGGTAGCGGTCGACGCAGAACGAATCCGAAAGTGTCATCGACACCTCGCGGCCCGCCGCGTGCGCCAGCTTCTCTGTCTGCCGGATCGCCTCCTTGGCGCGTGGCGGATCCCACAGATAGCCCTCGAAATAGGTGACCTTGGCGCCAGAGGCCTTGTCGGCCTCGACATCTTCCGGCCCGAGCTCGACGCAGGCGCCGAGATAGGTGTTCATCGAGCGCTCGCCGTCGGGGGTGACGAAGATCATCGAGCGCGCCGTTGGCGGCAGGCCCTTGAGCGGCCTGGTGTCGAAGGCGACGCCTTGCGCATGGATGTCGTGGGCGTAGATTTCGCCGAGCGCATCGTTGGAAACCTTGCCGAAGAAGGCGGCACGACCGCCGAAGCTGGCGACGCCGGCCGCCGTGTTGCCGGCGCTGCCGCCGGACGCCTCGATCGCTGGGCCCATGCGGCTGTAGAGCAATTCGGCGCGCTGGGTATCGATGAGGTTCATCGCGCCCTTGATGATGCCATTGGTCTCGAGGAATTCCTCGTCGCACTGGGCGATGATGTCGACAATGGCATTGCCGATGCAAAGCACGTCATAATCCGGCATGAAAGTCTCCGCTCAACGGTCCGCTAGCCTTCTGCCATCCCGGGGGGCGCGGGTCTCGGGAGTTGGAATGGGTTGCCGCATGTAGCTGGATCCAACATCGGCGCCTCACGCAGCTGCCGGTCCTGCCTCACGCAGCAAGTCGTCAGCTCTGTCCGTCTTCTCCCATGTGAACTCAGGCTCTTCACGGCCGAAGTGTCCGTATGTCGCGGTCTTGCGGTAAATCGGGCGCAAGAGATCAAGCATCTTGATGATGCCTTTCGGTCGGAGATCGAAAAGATCGAGAATAAGGCGCTCGATCTTTTTTCCTCGATCTTTGCGGTCCCGAAAGTGTTGACGAGGATAGACACCGGGGCAGCCACGCCGATTGCGTAGGCAAGCTGAACCTCGCAGACCTCCGCAAGGCCGCTGGCAACGACATTCTTTGCGACGTACCGCGCGGCATAGGCGGCCGAGCGGTCAACCTTGGACGGGTCCTTGCCCGAAAAGGCGCCGCCGCCGTGACGACCCATCCCACCGTAGGAATCGACGATGATCTTGCGTCCGGTGAGTCCGCAGTCGCCGCGTGGCCCACCGACCACGAACCGGCCGGTTGGATTGACCAGGAACCTGATCCCCGTCGTATCCAAGTTGGGAGGCAGGACCGGCTTTATGATCTCCTCGATGACGCCTTCGCGGACCGTTTCTTGTGAGACTTCCTCCGCATGCTGCGTCGACAGGACTATGGTATCCAGCGCCACCGGGCGCAAACCTTCATAGCGGACGGACACTTGAGATTTTACGTCCGGGCGCAGCCAGCCAAGCTGTCCCGCCTTCCGCACCTCCGCCTGCCTTTTCGTCAGACTGTGGGCGAGTTGGATCGGCAAAGGCATGAGTGTATCGGTCTCGCTGCATGCGAAGCCAAACATGAGGCCCTGGTCCCCCGCTCCCTGGTCGAGATCCTGCCCTCGTCCCTCGTCAACGCCCTGGCTAATGTCGGGCGACTGCTCGGTGAGAGCCAGAACGACGGCGCAACGGCGACCATCAAAGCCGATGGCATCGTCATCGTATCCAATATCGAGTATCGTCTCGCGGGCAACTTGGCTGTAATCGACCTGCGCATCGCTAGTGATCTCGCCAGCCAGAACGACCATCCCTGTTTTCACCAACGCTTCGCACGCGACGCGCGCCTTCGGATCGGCGCGGAGGATCGCATCCAGGATGGCATCCGAGATGTTGTCGGCCATCTTATCCGGGTGTCCCGCGCCGACGGATTCGGAAGAGAATACGAACTGCCTAGTCATTGAATGTCCTCGCTTCAGATGTTGGAGTTAGGTGGCAACCTTCGATTTGCCCGCCTTACCTGTCGGTGATGCCAGGGACCTCGAACGCAGCGCAGAAGTCGGCGACCTCTCTCCGCACGCAGGCATGGACATCCGGATCATTGGGCTGGCGGCAGACCAGGTCGATGAAGGCGGCAATCTGCACCATTTCCGCCTCGCGCATGCCCATGGACGTCACTGCTGGCGACCCCAGGCGAATTCCGCTTGTGACCGCCGGATGGCGCGGGTCGCCCGGCACCATGTTAAAATTCGTAATGATGCCTGCCTTTGCCAATCGCTCCGCATAGGCTTTGCCTGACAGTGGTCGATCGCGCATATCCAGGATCAGCATGTGATTGTCAGTCCCCCCGGTGACCAGGTCATACCCTCGCTCCAGAAGCGCCTGGGCCAGCGCCTTGGCATTCTTGACGATCTGCTGACCGTAGACACGGAAGGACGGGGTCGCGGCTTCCTGCAAAGTGACAGCTAGAGCGGCGATGATATTCATATGCGGTCCGCCCTGCAGGAGAGGGAACACCGCACGGTCTATACGTTTGGCGAGATTGTGTTTGCTTTTCGGATGATAGAGCGCCTGGTAGCGATCTTCATTCCTTGACAAAATGAAGCCCCCGCGGGGACCGCGGATTGACTTGTGAGACGTGCTGCTGACGACGTCGCAATGGCCGACGGGGTTCGGGTGCGCTCCTGCGACAATCAGGCCACTGATGTGTGCGATGTCGGCCACCAGATAGGAGTTCACCTCCGAAGCGATTTCGGCCATTGCCGCATAGTCAAAAACACGCGGATAAGCCGTTCCGCCGACCCAAATGAGTTTCGGCCGTTCCCGCTTGGCGGTCTCGCGCAAGCGGTGATAGTCAATCTGCTGCGTCTTTTCGTGCAGCCCATAGGGGACGCGTTTGTAATCAGCGCCGGAGAAGTTGACGGCCCATCCATGTGTCAGATGACCCCCACCGGGGAGAGACAAGCCCATCACCTTGTCTCCCGGGCTCAAAAGCGCGCATAGACAGCCTGATTGGCCGGCGAGCCGGAATAAGGCTGGACGTTGGCGTGTTCGCTTCCAAATAGTGTTTTCAAGCGCTCAATGGCGAGGTTCTCAAGCTCATCGACGATCTCGTTTCCCGCGTAGTAGCGCGCACCGGGGTATCCCTCGGCGTACTTGTTCGTGAAAATCGAGCCGGTCGCTTCCAGCACGGCCGAAGAGGCGAAGTTCTCAG